>NZ_MKRR01000023.1:18507-32304 GCF_001897045.1 Sphingomonas sp. 66-10 | reverse complement strand
TTGCGAAGACCGAGCTTCGCGATGAGGGCGAGGTAGCGATCCCCGTCCTTCTTGCGGAGATAGTCGAGCAGCGAACGCCGCTTGTTGACCATCATCAGCAGGCCGCGGCGCGAGTGGTTGTCCTTCGCATGGCCCTTGAAGTGCTCGGTCAGGTTGCGGATCCGCTCGGTGAGGATCGCGACCTGCACCTCGGGGGAGCCGGTGTCGCCGTCCTGACGGGCGTGGTCCTTGATGAGTTCCTGACGGCGCTCAGCGGTAATCGACATTCGAATTTTCCTTCGACATCACATCACAGGTTGAAGCCGCGGACGACGCGGACCTCGCGGTCCACCACATCGACCAGCGCCACCGGCACGTCGCCGAGCAGCGCGAGGGTCAAGCCATCCTCGGCGACGATCCCGACCAGAACACGCCCCTGGCGGAGCGCCCCTGCCTGATCGGGGGAGAGGGAAAGTGCCGGGATGTCGTCCAGCGCTGCCCTCAACGGCAGGAGAGATTGTTCAAGCGCGTGGCCCATAGCGATTTCGGCCAATTTGTCCAGCGATATCGCCTGGGAGAGGTCGAACGGGCCAGCCTTGGTGCGTCTTAGATAGGTGACATGACCTACGGTGCCAAGCGCCAGCGCGATATCGCGCGCAAGGCTGCGGATATAGGTGCCCTTGGAGACATGCGCCGTCAGCGTCACTTCCTCCAGAACCTCGTCATTCCCGCGAAGGCGGGAATCCATTGCCGCTGCCGGTGCGGCTTCTTCAACGACCTGCGCGAATGGATCCCCGCCTGCGCGGGGATGACAGACAAGGGAATGAACCGTCACGTTCCGGCTGGCGAGCGTCACTTCCTCGCCGGCACGCGCGAGGTCATAGGCGCGCGCGCCGTCGACCTTGAGCGCCGAATAGGCCGGCGGCACCTGCGCGATCGGCCCGGTGAAGCGCGGCAATACCGCGGCGAGCGCGGCGGCGGTGGGGCGCACGTCGCTGGTCGCGATCACCGTGCCCTCGGCGTCGAGCGTATCGGTCTCGCTGCCGAAGCGGATCGTGAAATCGTAGCTCTTGTCGCTGTCGAGCATTCGCCCGGCGAGCTTGGTCGCCTCGCCAAGCGCGATCGGCAATACTCCTGAGGCGAGCGGGTCGAGCGTCCCGCCGTGCCCGACCTTGGCCTTGCCATAGCCCCCTGCGCGCAGCGCGCGCTTCACCGCGCCGACCGCCTGGGTCGAGCCGGTGCCGAGCGGCTTATCGATGACAAGCCAGCCGTTCACAGGAACAGGCTGGCGAAGGAGAGATAGGCGTGCACCAGCGCCTCGGCCGGCGGGCCGACGATATGCTGCATGATGCTCGCCTTGGGGAAGATCATGGGCAATACCACGAGCAGCACGATCAGCAGCGGAAAGCCGAACCGCGCCAGTTTCGCCCATTGGAAGGCGAGCGGACGGGGCAATAGCCCCTCGACGACATGCCCGCCGTCGAACGGCGGGATCGGCAGGAGGTTGAACACCGCGAGAAAGACGTTGATCAGCAGGAAATTGAGCAGGTTCGCCGAAACGAACCCGGCGACGCCCTGGGGCGGGCCATTGCCGGCGGCGTAGCCCGTGACCAGCCCGAGCGCGATCGCGGTGACCCCCGCGAGCAGCAGGTTCATCCCCGGCCCGGCGAGCGCCACCGCCACCATCCCCCAGCGCGGGTTGCGCAGCCGCTCGGCGCGCACCGGCACCGGCTTGGCCCAGCCGAACACCGGCGCCTTGGCGATCGCCAGCGCCAGCGGCAGGATCACCGTGCCGATCGGGTCGACATGCCGCAGCGGGTTGAAGCTCAGCCGCCGCTCCTCATGCGCGGTGGGATCGCCAAGCACGCGTGCCATCAGGCCATGCGCCACCTCGTGAAAGACGATCGCGATCACCAGGGGGATGATCCATACGGCGGCGGCATAGAGAACGTTGTCGGGGTTCATGGCCGGTGATCTAGGGACGAACCGTGTCGATGAATAGGCGGAGCGAGCGTATCTTTTGATGTCCGCCGGGTCAGCCCTTCGCCTGAAGGGGAGGGGGGTCTTAAAGCTCCCGCGCCTCGGCCAGCGCCGCGGTGAAATGCCGGCGGCATAGCGCGACATAGCGGTCGTTGCCGCCGATCTCGGTCTGTCGCCCTTCGGCGACCGCGCGGCCGTCGGCATCGACGCGCAGGTTCATCGTCGCCTTGCGCCCGCAGGCGCAGACCGATTTGATCTCGATCAGCGCGTCCGCCAGCGCCAGCAGCCGCGCCGATCCCTCGAACAGCGCCCCACGAAAATCGGTGCGCAGCCCGTAAGCCAGCACCGGAATGCCGTGGGTATCGGCGAGATACGCGAGCTGATCGACCTGCGCCGCGGTAAGGAATTGCGCCTCGTCGACCAGCACGCAGGCGATGCACCCCGCCGCGTGCCGCTCCACTACGATCGCGGCGATATCGGTCGCGGCGTCGAACATCGTCGCGGGCGCGGCGAGCCCGATCCGCGACGAGATCGTCGCACTCGCGAAACGATCGTCGATCGCCGCGGTGAACAGCATCGTCGCCATCCCGCGCTCGCGATAGTTGAAATCGGCCTGCAGCAGGTTGGTCGATTTCCCCGCGTTCATCGAGGCATAATAGAAATAGAGCTTGGCCATCGTGCCGGGGGCATAGCCGCTCGGCCGGCAAAGGAAAACGGCGCCCGCATGTGGGTGCGGGCGCCGTTCCTATTTGTGCAGACCTCGCTGGGGTTCAGGCGAAGCGCAATTGGGTCGGTTGACGGCGGCGATAGCGCATCCGGCCCGCAACCATCCCGAAGCCGAGGATGAGCAGACCCCAGACAGCGGGTTCGGGAACCGCCGCGGCGAGCGAAGTCACCGTGGTGACGCCAAGCCCGGTCGCGCCGTTGCCGTTGACCGCCGCGGTGAAATTATACCCGCCCGACGGCCCCAGGGTGCCGTTTGAGCCGACGTCGGCGCCGAACAGTCGCAGATTGACGCCGTTGAGCACCATATCGAACAGCCCGTTGTTGGCGCTGCTGTAGAAACGGATTTCCGACGGGACCGCGCTGAGCGCGACGCCGTTGAGCGAGAAGCTGAAATTGCTGATCGCCGACGTGAAGGCATAGCCAGCCGCCGCCGTGATCGTATCCGGCAGATCGAATGAGAATTGGAAGGATTGGTTGGCCCTGCTGACGGCAGTGGTGCTGGTGTTGCTGCCCCAGAAGCCGGTGCCCTGGATCAGCACCGCGGCATCCGCGCTGGTGGCAAAGACCGCCAGCGCGACGCTACTGGCGGCAGCGAGAAGCTTTCGTTTTCCAGTCATACTCGAACCCTTTCATACGGCACACGGGGCACCGGCAAATGCCGGCATCCCGCCGATCGACCGCGAAATACACTCGCAGCCGCAGCATGGCCTACGCTTTCGAAGGGTCGATGTTAATCGTTAGGGGCGCGGTAACCGGGCTTTTCGGGGTGGAGAGAGACTCGCCCGGGGTGAGCGGAAGCCGGGTGCGACGAGCCGTTCAATCGAGGTCGCGCGCGACGCCCGGCGCGCGGAGCAGCGAGTCGATATGGCTGCCCTCGTCGAAGCTTTCATCGGCGATGAACTTCAATTTTGCCGCATATTTCAAGTTGATACGCCGAGCCACTTCGCGCTGGAGGAAGGCGGTGTTGGTCCTCAGCGCCTTCAGCACCACCTCTTCGTCGCGGCCCAGCAACGGTTTGACGAACACGGTGGCGTTGCGCAGGTCAGGCGACATGCGGACCTCGGTCACCGACACGAGATGCGAGGCGAGCGTATCGTCGTGGACGTCGCCGCGCTGCAATATTTCCGCGAGCACATGGCGCACCTGCTCGCCGACCCGGAGGGTGCGGACCGAACGGTCGCCGGCTTCAGAGTGCTTCATCTTGAAGTTTCCCGCACGTTTTGGTACATAGGCAAGGTCGCAAAGGTCGAAGTATTTGCTTCACCTCCTGGGCCCGGTTGTTCCAGCATCCGGGCCCAAATCATATCGGAACCCCGGCGTTCCAGCACCGGGGCTCCTTACTGGCTACCCTTGGCCGAGCTTGATCAGCTCAACTACCAAGGCGAGCAACGCGACCAAAAAGGTCGCGAAACCCAAGACCAGTGTCGCAATTGTCTGTGTATTCACCATTCCCTCCTTTCTGACCGGATCGACCGGTCAGGAAAGGAGGTATCAGGAATACAGATCCGCGCCTTTGACGCGGATCTAATTTACAACGTCCGCTCGCGCAGTTCGACCTCGAAGGTTTCCAGGAAGTCGCCCGGCTTGATGTCGGTGAAGTTGTTGGTGAAGGTCACGCCGCATTCGAGGCCGGCGCGCACTTCCGCCACATCGTCCTTGAACCGCCGCAGCGACGCGATCTCGCCATTGTAGATGATGACGTCGTTGCGCGTGATGCGGGCCTTGAGTGCCTTGCGGATAACGCCTTCGACCACCAGCAGACCGGCCGCCTTGCCGTGCTTGCCGGCCGAGAAGACCTCGCGGATTTCGGCACGGCCGACGACCGTTTCGAACGCCTCGGGGCCGAGCTCGCCCGCCATGCCGGCGCGGATCTCGTCGATCAGGTCGTAGATGACGTCATAATATTTGAGCGCCACCTGATGCCGTTCGGCGATTTCGCGCGCCTTGGCATTGGCACGGACGTGGAAGCCGATGATCGGCGCGCCCGATGCCGCCGCGACGTTGACGTCGCTCTCGGTGATCCCGCCGACGCCCGAGTGCAGGATGCGCACCTTGATGTCGTCGGTCGACAGCTTGTTGAGGCTGGCGACGATCGCTTCGACGGTGCCCTGCGTGTCGGCCTTGACGACGAGCGGATATTCGATCGCCTGATTGGCCTTGAGCGCGGAGAACATGCTCTCCAGGCTCGCCGGCGCCGCGGTGGTGCGCTTCTGGAGCAGCACCCCCTGGCGATATTCGGCGACCTCGCGCGCACGCGCCTCGTTCTCGACCACCTGGAGCTGATCGCCCGCCGACGGGGTGCCCGAAATACCCAGCACCTCGACCGGCATCGACGGCTCCGCCTGCTTGAGCTGGCGGCCCTTGTCGTCGACCAAAGCCCGGACCTTGCCGCTTTCCGCGCCGACGACGAACACGTCGCCGACCTTGAGCGTGCCGCGCGTGACGAGCACGGTGGCGACCGGGCCGCGGCCCTTGTCGAGCTTCGCCTCGAGCACCGAGCCCTCGGCAGCGCGATCGGGGTTGGCCTTGAGCTCCATCAGCTCGGCCTGGAGCTGGATCTTCTCGATCAGCTCGTCGAGGCCGGTCTTCTTGAGCGCGGAGACCTCCACGTCCTGGACGTCGCCGCCCATCTGCTCGACGACCACCTCATGCTCCAGCAGGCGCTCGCGCACGCGCTGGGCATTGGCCTCGTGCTTGTCGATCTTGTTGATCGCCACGATCATCGGCTTGCCGGCGGCCTTGGTGTGATTGATCGCCTCGATCGTCTGCGGCATCAGCCCGTCGTCGGCGGCGACCACCAGCACCACGATATCGGTGACGTCGGCGCCACGCGCGCGCATCGCGGTGAACGCTTCGTGGCCCGGGGTGTCGAGGAAGGTGATCTTCGACTTGTCCTTCAGCGTCACCTGATAGGCGCCGATATGCTGGGTGATGCCACCGGCCTCGCCCTTCACCACATCGGTGCCGCGCAGCGCGTCGAGCAGGCTGGTCTTGCCGTGATCGACGTGGCCCATGATCGTCACCACCGGCGGACGCGGCTGGAGCGCGACATCCTCGTCGACCGCATCATCGATCTGCAGATCGATGTCGGCATCCGACACGCGGACGATATTGTGCCCGAATTCGGTGACGAGCAGCTCGGCAGTGTCCTGGTCGATCGTCTGATTGACGGTGACCGGCATGCCCATCTTGAACAGCGCCTTGACCAGGTCGGCGCCCTTTTCTGCCATACGGTTGGCAAGTTCCTGGACGGTGATCGCCTCCGGCACCTGGACGTCACGGACCTGCTTGGCCTGCGGCTCGCGCGGGCCGCTGAACTGCGAACGGCGTTCCTTTTCACGCGCACGCTTGAGCGCGGCGAGGCTGCGCGCACGCGCGCCTTCCTCGCTCAACGCGCGATTGACCGTCAGCTTGCCGCCGCGGCGCTCGTCGCCCTTGCGGTCGCGCTGCTGCGGACGCGCCGGGGCGGCGTTGCGCGGCGTCGCCTGCCCGCTGGGCATGCTGCGCTGCTGGCCGCCGGCCGACGACCCGCTCGATGCGGGCGCGGAAGGCGCGGCCGAAGCGGCGGGCTTGGCCGGCTCGGGCTTGGGCTGCGGCTTGGGAATCTCGGGGCGCACCACCGGGGTGAAGCGACGCGGCGCCGGCATTGCCGGATCGCGCGACAGTTCGAGCGGCGGGGGCGGGGGAGGCGGCGCGGCGGGTTCCGGTGCGGGCGCCGCGGCGACCGGTGCCGGCTCGGCCTTCACCTCGGGTGCCGGCGCAGGCGTCGGCTCCGCTGCCGGCTGCGGCGCGGGTTCCGGGGCCGGCGTGGGTGCCGGCGCCTCGGCGGCCTTGGCCTCGGCCGCGCGCTTTTCCTCGGCGCGACGCGCTTCCTCTTCGGCGGCGCGCTGACGATCGGCTTCTTCGCGACGCCGCTGGTCTTCCAGCGCGTGCATGCGCTGTTCTTCGGCCTCACGCAGCAGACGCGCCTGGCGCTCCTGCGGAGTCTCCCCGGCAGGCGCGCGCGTCGGCGCCGGGCGCGGCGGCTCGGGCGCCTGCTGGACGGGCGGCGGCGGCGGCGGCGGAGCGGCCGGCGTCGCCTCGGGCGTGCCGCCGGGGCCGAGCACGCGGCGCCGCTTCACTTCGACCACCACCGTGTTCGAACGGCCGTGGCTGAAGCTCTGCTTCACCTTGCCGGTCTCGACCGTGCGCTTCAGCCCCAGCGGCGCGCGCATGCCAAGTTTCGGCTTGTCGTTGTCGGTCTCGCTCACTCAAATTCCTCGTCGCGTCGTCACGGCCGGTTGCCCGGATTGTCCGGGCGGCGATGCGCCTTGCGAGGCCGTTTCGCAAGGCACAGGAGTCAGTTCAGGGCCGATAAATTGCAGCCACCGATCGAGCGCATCGCCCAATCGCGCGGCCGCCATGCGGTCGGTGACGCCGATATGTACCACGTTCTCGCGGCCCAGCGCCATCGACAATATGGGGCGATTCAGCGGCAACGCCAACCCCTTGAGGTCACTTCCTTCGCGATCGGTGCCGACGCGCCACGCCTGCGCCAGTCGCCCGCGCCCATCCGCACCGGCATCGGCGGCGTGGTAAAGCGCATGAAGTTTCCCTTCGCGCGCAGCGGCTTCGATCCGCTCCGCGCCGGTCAGCAGTGTCCCCGCGCGCGATTCCAGCCCGAGCCGGTCGAGCGCATTGCGCTCCAGCGCGGCGGCGATCAGATCGGGCAGATCGTCGGGAATCGTGAAGTCGTTGGTCTTGAACGCCCGCGCCAGCGCGCCGCGCAACTTGCCCTTCGGCCCGGCGGAGGCGATCAGCTCGGCACGGTTCACCCCGATCCACGCGCCGCGCCCCGGCGCCTTGGCGCGCACGTCGGGCAGCACCTGACCATCGGGGGCGAGCGCGAGGCGAATCAATGCCCCGCGCGCCGCCTGCTCGCGACCGAGAATGCAGGTGCGGGTGGGGTCGCTCATGCGGCGCCTCCATACGTTACGTCATGCCGGGCTTGTCCCGGCATCCACCAGGCGTCAGGCTTTAGCGCATGAGGGAGCGGCAACCGTGCGTCTATATCCTGGCGAGCGATCGTAACGGCACGCTCTACATCGGCGTGACCTCGAACCTCGTCGGCCGCGTCATGCAGCACCGCGAGGGAACCTTCGGTGGCTTCACGACGCGCTACGCCGTGACCCGACTCGTCTGGTATGAAACCACGGATCGGATGGAAGACGCGATCGCCGCCGAAAAGCGGATCAAGAAATGGCCGCGCGCCTACAAACTCAACCTGATCGAGCGTGAAAATCCCGACTGGAACGATCTCGCGGTAGGCTTGGGATTGCCGCCGCTGCCCAAATAAATCCCCGTCATGCCGGGCTCGTCCCGGCATCCACCGGGCGGCAGGTGAACTGGCCGAGATATTCGCGGCCCCGTGGATGCCGGCACAAGGCCGGCATGACGAAATTCCTTTTACGCTTACCGTGTCATTGCGAGGGTGCCGCATGTGCGCCTCCCTCGGGCTGGCGGTCGGCGATGAGAATCCCGGCCGAGCCGTAATTCTCCAGCGAAACTTCTTCGATCACGACTTGCACCGCCGCCGGGTTCTTGCCCAGCCGCGCGACCAGCGAGGCGGTGACGTCGGCCACCAGCCCCGCTTTCTGCTCCTTGGTTGCGGAGCCCGCCAATCGGATCGAGACGAACGGCATCAGGCCTCGGACGCCTCCGCGGTGTCGTCGCCTGCGGGCGCGGCTTCTTCCTCGTCGGTGAACCAATGCGCGCGCGCGGCCATGATGATCTCGTTGCCCTGCTCCTCGCTGAGACCATATTCGGCGAGCACGCCGCCCTTGTTCTCGGTCTTGCGCGGGGCATCCTCGTTGCGGCGGCGCGGCTCGGCGCGGCGCTTCTCGATCAGTTCGTCGGTCGCGAGATCGGCGAGATCGTCGAGCGTGGTGATTCCCGCCTTGCCGAGCGTGACGAGCATCGCCTCGGTCAGATAGGGCAGCTCGGCCAGCGCATCCTCGACACCCAGCGCGCGACGCTCCTCGCGCGCGGCGGCCTCGCGGCGCTCCAGCGCTTCCTGCGCACGGCTCTGCAGCTCCTGCGCGAGATCCTCGTCGAAGCCCTCGATTCCGGCGAGCTCGTCGAGCTCGACATAAGCGACTTCTTCGAGCTCGCTGAAGCCCTCGGCGACGAGCAGCTGCGCCAGCGTCTCGTCCACGTCGAGCTCGTTCTGGAACAGCTCCGAATTGCGGACGAATTCCTGCTGGCGCTTCTCGCTCGCGTCGGTCTCGGTGAGGATGTCGATCGCCTTGGCGGTGAGCTGCGAGGCGAGGCGGACGTTCTGGCCGCGGCGGCCGATCGCCAGCGAGAGCTGATCGTCGGGCACCACCACCTCGATGCGATCTTCCTCCTCATCGATCAGCACGCGGCTGACATTCGCCGGCTGGAGCGCGTTGACCACGAAGGTCGCGGTGTCGGGCGACCAGGGGATGATGTCGATCTTCTCGCCCTGCATCTCCTGCACCACCGCCTGGACGCGGCTGCCCTTCATGCCGACGCAGGCGCCGACCGGGTCGATGCTCGAATCGTGGCTGATCACGCCGATCTTGGCGCGGCTGCCCGGATCGCGCGCGGCGGCCTTGATCTCGATGATCCCGTCGTAGATTTCGGGGACTTCCTGCGCGAACAGCTTCTTCATGAAGTCCGGGTGCGCGCGCGACAGGAAGATCTGCGGCCCGCGATTCTCGCGCACCACCTTGAGGATCAGGCTGCGGATGCGATCGTTGACGCGCACCACTTCGCGCGGGATCTGCTGGTCGCGGCGGATCACACCCTCGGCGCGGCCGAGATCGACGACGATATGGCCGAACTCGACGCGCTTGACGACGCCGGTGATGATCTCGCTCGCGCGGTCCTTGAACTCTTCATACTGGCGCTCGCGCTCGGCGTCGCGGACCTTCTGGAAGATCGTCTGCTTGGCGGCCTGCGCCTGGATGCGGCCGAATTCGATCGGGGGGAGGGGATCGACGAGGAAGTCGCCGACCACCGCGCCGGCCTGCAGCTTCTGCGCGCCCTTCACGTCGACCTGCTTGTAGATATCGTCGACCTGCTCGACCACCTCGACGACGCGCCACAGGCGCAGGTCGCCGTTGTTCGGGTCGAGCTTGGCGCGGATGTCCATTTCCTGGCCGTAACGGGTGCGCGCGGCGCGCTGGATCGCATCCTCCATCGCCTCGATGACGATCGCACGGTCGATCATCTTCTCGTTGGCGACGGAATTCGCGATCGCGATCAGCTCCGCCCGGTTGGCGGTCACGCCGGTGGCCATTAGTCGTGTTCCTCTGCTTCGATTTCTTGCTCCGCGCCCTCGAAGGAGAGCGGGACGGTTGCCTTGATGAGCTTGTCGGTCAGCACCAGCTTCGCGTCGACCACCCCGCCGAACGGGACATGCGCGACGGTGCCGCTTTTCTGCAGGACGATCGCGATCGTCTCGCCTTCGATCCCGGCAAGCTCGCCCTTGAATTGCTTCTGCCCGTCGATCGGCGCGTCGAGCACGATCCGCGCCTCATGCCCCGCCCAGTCGGCGAAATCCTGCAGCCGCGTCAGCGGGCGATCGATCCCGGGGGAGGAAACCTCCAGCCGATACGCTTCCTCGATCGGGTCCTCGCGATCGAGCATGTCCGACAGGCGGCGCGACAGTTCGGCGCAATCGTCGATCGTCAGCTGCCGCGTATCGGGGCGCTCGGCCATCACCTGCAGCGTCCGCTCGTCGCCCTTGCCGAACAGCCGCACGCGCACGAGCGCGAAGCCGAGCGCTTCCGCCTCGGGTGCGATCAATCGGGTCAGTGCGGGATTGTCCGCCATCAATGCTCCAAACATGCGTAGTTGCCGCCGCAGGGCGAGCCCCGCAGCCTCTTCATCTGTCGATGTAGAGAAAGCGATCGCGATATAGGCCGAACCCGCGCGGCGCGCAAGCGGGCAACCGCATGGCGCACGCGACGTTGCTCCGGCGGCGCGAAAACCGCCCGTTGCCCCGATAATGGGGGGCATTAGAATTGATGATTGACTCAGGAACATGGCACGGCCAGAGGCTCGCACATCGTGATCCGGGCAACCGGTTCAGGCACGCGCGGGAGAGAGCCGCCGACGTTGCCCTTTCAGGGCAGTCGGGCGGCCGCCGAAGGAGCAACCACCCCGGAATCTCTCAGGCACGCAGGACCGCATGGCGCCGAACGATACTCTGGAAAGCAGGCGCGGCTTTGAGCTGCGCCTCACCGAAGGGGTAACCCGCCGCCGTCGAACGGCGCGGAGGAAGCTCTCAGGTTCCGTGACAGAGGGGGTGAACGGATCGGCCGCGCGGGTTCCCGCGGTGTCGTCACGCCCTTTCTGCCGGAAGATATCTGATGAGCGAAACGATCGACAGCCAAGCCCATAGCGACGACGATTACGAAGAACCGGCGATCCTGCCGCTGCCGCTCGATGCCTGGCATCGCGCGAAGGGCGGGCGAATGGTCGAATTCGCCGGCTATCACATGCCCGTCCAATATGAAGGCATCATGGCCGAGCATCTGTGGACGCGCGAGGCGGCCGGGCTGTTCGACGTCAGCCATATGGGCCAGCTCACCTTCACCGGCGAGGGCGTGGTGCCGGCGCTCGAGGCGCTGATGCCCGCCGATATCGCCGGGCTTGCCTTCAACCGCGCGCGTTATTCGCTGCTGCTCGATGCCGAGGGCGGGATCCTCGACGATCTGATGCTGACGCGGCAGGCCGAGGATCGCGTCTATATGGTCGTCAACGGCGCGACCAAATATGATGATATCGGGCATATGATCGAGCAACTGCCCGACGATATCACGCTCAACCTGATGGAAGATCACGCGCTGCTCGCGCTGCAGGGGCCGAAGGCGGTCGACGCGCTGGCGCGGCTGATCCCCGGCGTTGCGGACCTCGTGTTCATGCAGGCGGCGGCGTTCGAGTGGCAGGGCCATGCTTTGTGGATCAGCCGCTCGGGCTATACCGGCGAGGACGGGTTCGAGATTTCGGTCCCCGCCGAGGCGGCCGAGGCGCTGGCGGACGCGCTCGTCGCCCAGCCCGAGGTCAAGCCGATCGGGCTCGGTGCGCGCGATTCGCTGCGGCTCGAGGCGGGGCTGCCGCTCTACGGCCACGATCTGTCGCCCGAAACGACGCCGGTGATGGCCGATCTCGGCTTCGCCCTGTTCAAGCGCCGTCGCGAGACGGCGGATTTCCCGGGCGCCGCGCGCATCCTCAAGGAGCGCGAGCAAGGCGCCGCGACCAAGCGTGTCGGCTTGCTCGTCGAGGGCCGCCAGCCGGTGCGCGAGGGCGCGATCGTCGTCGACGCCGCGGGCAAGGAGATCGGCCACGTCACCTCGGGCGGGTTCGCGCCGACGGTCGGTGCGCCGATCGCGATGGCCTATGTCCCCGCCGCGCTCGCGGTGCCCGGCACGCGTGTCCAGCTTCAGCAGCGCGGCAAGCCGCATGACGCCACCGTCGCTGCGCTGCCTTTCGTTCCCCACCGTTACTTCCGAGGAGTGAAGTGAGATGAGCCGTTATTTCACCCAAGATCACGAATGGATCGACGTCGACGGCGAGACCGGCACCGTCGGCATCTCCGATTATGCGCAGGGCCAGCTCGGCGACATCGTGTTCGTCGAAGTGCCTGAGGACGGCAAGAAGCTGACCAAGGGCGACGACGCCGCGGTGGTCGAGAGCGTCAAGGCGGCGAGCGACGTCTATTCGCCGGTGTCGGGCACGGTGATCGAGGGCAATCCCGCGCTTGCCGACGATCCCGCGCTGGTCAATTCCGACCCCGAGGGCGAGGGCTGGTTCTACAAGATCACCCTGTCCGACCCGTCCGAGCTCGAAGCGCTGATGGACGAGAGCGCTTACGAGGCGTTCGTCGCCAAGCTCTGAACCGTTGCCGTCCTGCCGGACTTGATCCGGCATCCAGAGCCGCAAGCGTCATCGCACGGAACGCTGGATGCCAGGTCGAGCCCGGCATGACGAAGTAAGGGCAAACGCCCGCCGACTATGCCCGGCTCGCGCCCCACGATGAGAAAGCCCGACTGATGCGATATCTCCCGCTCACCCAGCCCGATCGCGCGGCGATGCTCGCGGCGATCGGCGCTTCGTCGATCGACGATCTGTTCGTCGACGTGCCCGAGGCGATCCGCCTCGACGGGCCGATCGCCGGCCTGCCCGGCCACGCCAGCGAACTGGCGGTCGAACGCCATATGACCGCCCTGGCGCGCAAGAACATGTCGGCCGGCGACGGCCCGTTCTTTCTCGGCTGCGGCGCCTATCGCCACCACGTCCCGGCGAGCGTCGATCACATCATCCAGCGCGGCGAGTTCCTTACCGCCTATACGCCCTATCAGCCGGAAATCGCGCAGGGCACGCTGCAGATGCTGTTCGAGTTCCAGACGCAGGTCGCGCGTCTGCTCGGCACTGATGTCGCCAATGCCAGCATGTACGACGGCTCGACCGCCTGCTGGGAGGCGATCGGGATGGCGCGGCGCATCACCCGGCGCGGGAAGGCGATCCTCTCGGGCGGGCTCCACCCGCATTATGTGTCGGTCGCCAGGACGATGGCGAAATATACCGGCGATGCGCTCGACGTCGCGGTCCCCGCGCTGAGCGCCGAAACCGATCTCGAGGCGCTGATCGCCAAGATCGATGGCGATACCTCGTGCGTCGTGGTGCAATATCCCGATATCCTCGGCCGCATCGCCGATCTGCGCCCGCTGGCCGATGCGTGCCACGCGCAAAAGGCGCTGCTGATCGCGGTGGTGACCGAGCCGGTCGCGCTCGGCGCGATCAAGTCGCCGGGCGAAATGGATGCCGATATCGTCGTCGGCGAGGGCCAGTCGATCGGCGTCGGGCTCCAGTTCGGCGGGCCTTATGTCGGGCTGTTCGGCTGCAAGGACAAATATGTCCGCCAGATGCCGGGCCGGCTCACCGGCGAGACGGTCGATGCCGACGGGCGGCGCGGCTTCGTGCTGACGCTTTCGACCCGCGAGCAGCATATCCGCCGCGAGAAGGCGACCTCGAACATCTGCACCAATTCCGGCCTGTGCGCGCTGGCTTTC
Source organism: Sphingomonas sp. 66-10 (assembly GCF_001897045.1). NCBI lineage: Bacteria > Pseudomonadati > Pseudomonadota > Alphaproteobacteria > Sphingomonadales > Sphingomonadaceae > Sphingomonas > Sphingomonas sp. 66-10. Next base: position 18,538 of record NZ_MKRR01000023.1, on the reverse strand, counting down.
TCGATCCACATGACCCTGCTCGGCGAGGCGG
>NZ_MKRR01000023.1:15579-18495 GCF_001897045.1 Sphingomonas sp. 66-10 | reverse complement strand
TCAACGAGACCTTCTTCAACGAATTCACGCTCGATCTCGGGCGTGAGGCGCGCCCGATCGTCCGCGCGCTGGCGGACAAGGGGATCCTCGCCGGGGTGTCGCTCGGGCGGCTCTATCCCGACGAAGCCGGCCTCGCCAACGGGCTCGTCATCGCGGTGACCGAGACGACCACCGCGGAGGATGTCGAAACACTGGCCCAGGCGCTTGAGGAGGTGCTGGCATGAGCGCGATCAACCAGAGCGGCTGGCGCCCGACCGCCCCGCAGCAGGGCGGCAATGCGGCCCCCACCTTCACCGGCAACAAGGCATTGATGCTGGAAGAGCCGCTGATCTTCGAGATCGGCGACAATCACACCACCGGGGTCGAAGTGGCCCCGCCGGTCACCGCGACCAGCCGGCTTGGCGGGCTAGCGCGCACCGCGGCGATCGACCTGCCGGGGCTCAGCGAACCCGAGACGGTGCGGCATTATACCCGCCTCAGCCGGCAGAATTATGCGATCGACCTCGGGCTGTTCCCGCTCGGCTCGTGCACGATGAAGCATAATCCGCGGCTCAACGAGAAAATGGCGCGGCTGCCCGGTTTCGCCGATCTACACCCGCTCCAGCCGATCGATACGGTGCAGGGCGCGCTCGAGGTGATCCAGCAGCTCGCGCACTGGCTGGTGACGCTGACCGGCATGCACTCGGTAGCGATGAGCCCCAAGGCCGGGGCGCATGGCGAATTGTGCGGCATCCTCGCGATCAAGGCGGCGCTGGAGAAGCGCGGCGAGGGGCATCGCAAGGTAATCCTCGTCCCCGAAAGCGCCCACGGCACCAACCCCGCCACCGCCGCCTTCGCAGGCTTTGCGGTGGAGGATATCCCCGCCACCGCCGACGGCCGCGTCGATACCGCGGCGCTCAAGGCGCGGCTCGGGCCGGATATCGCCGGGGTGATGATCACCAACCCCAATACCTGCGGGCTGTTCGAGCGCGATCTCAGGACGATCTCGGAGGCGGTTCATGCCGCCGGCGGCTATGTCTATTGCGACGGCGCGAACTTCAACGCGATCGTCGGCCGGGTGCGGCCGGGCGATCTCGGCGTCGATGCGATGCACATCAACCTGCACAAGACCTTCTCGACCCCGCATGGCGGCGGCGGGCCGGGGTCGGGGCCGGTGGTGTTCTCCGAGCGCCTCACCCCGTTCGCCCCGCTGCCGTTCGTCGAGAAGCGCGGCGATCATTTCGCGCTGGTCGAGGAAGAAACCGCGCAGGATCACCACGCCGACAGCTTCGGCCGGATGACCGCCTTCCACGGCCAGATGGGGATGTTCACCCGCGCGCTGACCTATATCCTCAGCCACGGCGCGGACGGCCTGCGCCAAGTCGCCGAGGATGCGGTGCTCAACGCCAATTACGTGCTGCGCAGCCTGAGCGACGTGCTCGACGCGCCGTTCGCCGCCTCGGGGCCGTGCATGCACGAGGCGATCTTCTCGGATAAGGGCTTCGCCGAAGGCTTCTCGACGATCGACGTCGCCAAGGCGCTGATCGACGAGGGTTTCCACCCGATGACGATGTATTTCCCGCTCGTCGTCCACGGTGCGATGCTGGTCGAGCCGACCGAGACCGAGAGCAAGGCGACGCTCGATCAGTTCATCGGCGCGCTGCGCTCGGTGGCCGAACGCGCGCGTGCCGGCGACGAGACGCTGCGCACCGCGCCGCATTTCGCGCCGCGCAGCCGGCTCGACGAAACCCTCGCCGCGCGCAAGCCGGTGCTGGTGTGGAAGGCACCGGAAACCACCGCCGAAGCGGCGGAGTAACATACCCGGATTTCGGCGCCGGCCCGTTTGGGGCTGGCGTCGACACCGTGTTCATGCCAACCCGTCTTTCGAAAAACGAAAGAGGAGCGGGCAATGGCGATCAGGACGCGCATCACCGAGCTGCTGGGGATCGAAAAGCCGATCATCCAGGCCGCGATGGGCTGGATCGCGCGCGCGCAATTGTCTTCCGCGGTATCCAATGCCGGCGGGATGGGGATCATCGAGACCTCTTCGGGTGAGCTCGACGCGGTGCGCGGCGAGATCATCAAGATGCGCATGCTCACCGACAAGCCGTTCGGGGTGAATGTCGCGCAGGCCTTCGTCCGCGATCCAGAGATCATCCGCTTCGTGATCGATCAGGGGGTGAAGTTCGTCACCACCTCGGCCGGCGATCCGATGAAATACACCGCGATGCTCAAGGATGCCGGGCTGACGGTATTCCACGTCGTCCCCAATCTCGCCGGGGCGTTGCGCGCGGTCGAGGCGGGGGTCGACGGGCTGATCGTCGAGGGCGGCGAGGGCGGCGGGTTCAAGAATCCCAAGGACGTGTCGACGATGGTGCTCGTCCCGCAGGTGGTCGAGGCGGTCGACGTGCCGGTGGTCGCCGCGGGCGGGATCATGGACGGGCGGACGATGGCGGCGGCCTTCGCGCTCGGCGCCGAGGGCGTGCTGATGGGGACGCGCATCCTCTCCTCCGCCGAAAGCCCGGTCCACGACAATTGGAAGCGCGCGATCGTCGAGGCGGACGCGACCGATACCGTCTTCCTCAACCGCAAGGGGCCGGGGCCGGCGCTCCGTGCGCTGCGTACCGAGCGTACCGCGCGGCTCGCGGCGGAGGGCTCGCCCAATATCTTCGGCGAGTTCGCCGATACCCAGCGGGTCTATTTCGCGGGCGATCTGGAGGCGGGGATCGCGCTCACCGGGCAGGTCGCCGGGCGGATCCACGATGTGAAGCCGGTGGCGCAGATCTTCGACGAGACGATGCGGGAATATGAGGCGGTGACCGCGGGATTGCCGCGAGGATAGGGGGCCAGGCGCTTCCTAACCCCCGCTCGCCCTGAGCTTGTCGAAGGGCTGTACTTCTGAACGTGCAGGGCTTCCACAAGCTCAGCCCGAACGGC
>NZ_MKRR01000023.1:14896-15485 GCF_001897045.1 Sphingomonas sp. 66-10 | reverse complement strand
TTGAACTGGCTGGTACGGAAGAAGCGCACGAGGAATTTCTCCAGCCACGCGCGGATCGTCTCGAGATCGTAGGCGACCCGCGCCGCTTCCGGGATGCCCTCGGGCCAGCGCCCCGCCGCGGCATCGCGCCACGCGTGCCAGGCGAGGAACAGGATCTTCGACGGCGCGAGGCCGAAGCGGATCACATGATGCGCGAAGAAATCGTTGAGCGCATAAGGCCCGATCCGTGCCTCGGTGCTCTGGATCGCGCCGTCGGCGCCGGCGGGGACGAGCTCGGGGCTGATCTCGGTCGAAAGGATCGCGTCGAGCACCGTATCGGTCTCGGCGTCATATTGGTCGGTCGCGATGCACCAGCGGATCAGGAACTGGATCAGCGTCTTGGGCACGCCGGCGTTGACGCCGTAATGGCTCATCTGATCGCCGACGCCATAAGTGCACCAGCCGAGCGCCAGTTCGGAAAGGTCGCCGGTGCCGACGACAAGCCCCTCGCGCTGGTTGGCGAGGCGGAACAGATAGTCGGTGCGCAGCCCGGCCTGCACATTCTCGAACGTCACGTCATAATGCGGCTCGCCATTGGCGAAGAGGGGGC
>NZ_MKRR01000023.1:14348-14869 GCF_001897045.1 Sphingomonas sp. 66-10 | reverse complement strand
GACTTGGTGGCGTCGCTGGTCGCGAAGCCGGGCATGGTGATGCCCAGAATGTCCGCGCGGGGCCGCCCGAGCCGGTCGAGCGCCTTGGCGGCGACGATCAGCGCGTGGGTCGAATCGAGCCCGCCCGAGACACCGATCACCAGCCGCTTCGCCCCGGTCGCCTCGAGCCGCTTGGCCAGTCCCTCGACCTGGATGTTGAAGGCCTCGTAGCAATCCGCGTCGCGCTTCTCGGGATTGTTGGGTACGAACGGGAAGCGCCGCAGCGGGCGGCGCAACCCGACATCGGCGAAATCGGGCGCATGCGCGAATTCGACGCGGCGGAAGCGCGCCTCGGGGTGGCCGGCGAAGGCGGCGGCGTCGTTGAACGTGCCGAACCGCGCGCGCTCCTGCGCCAGCCGCTCGCAATCGACGTCGGCGATGCACAGGCCGGGTTCATGATCGAAGCGCGTCGATTCGGCGAGCAGCTCGCCGAGTTCGTGGATCGTGCCTTGCCCGTCCCACGCCAGATCGGTGGTGCTCTC
>NZ_MKRR01000023.1:11367-14329 GCF_001897045.1 Sphingomonas sp. 66-10 | reverse complement strand
TAGATATAGGCGCTGACCCCGCGCGCCGATTGCGCCGCCGACAGCATCGCCCGCTCGCGCGCTTTGCCGATCGTCACGTTCGACGCGGAGAGGTTGCAGCACACCAACGCCCCGGCCAACGCCCCGATCGTCGAGGGCGGGATCGGCGCCCAATAATCCTCGCAGATTTCGGCGTGGAACACGAAATGCGGCAGATCGCTCGCCGCGAAGATCAGATCGGTGCCGAACGGCACCTCGGCATCGCCGATGCGGATCGCCAGCCCCGATAGCCCGCCGCCGCTCGCGAACCAGCGTTTCTCATAATATTCGCGGTAATTGGGCAGATAGGTCTTGGGCACCACCCCCAGGATACGCCCCCGCGCGATCGCCACCGCGCAATTGTAGAGCCGCCCGTTGCGCGCCAGCGCCGCGCCGACCAGCAACACGGGGGACAGATCGCGCGTCGCGGCAACCACCGCCGCCAGCGCCTCGCGTGTCGCCGCCTGCTGCGCCGATTGCAAATGGAGATCGTCGATCGCGTAGGAGGTGAGGTTCAATTCCGGAAAGACGACGAGATCGACCGCCTCGTCGTGCGCGCGACGCGCAAGCGCGATCGTCGCCTCGGCATTGGCGGCGGCATCGCCGACCGAGGCGCGCGGCATCGCGGCGGCGACGCGGAGCAGGCGATGGGCGTGGATCGAACGGAACGCTGGCTTCATCGCGTGCTTACCTAATGGGCTTTGTGCGTCAGCGCCATCGTTCCCGCTTTCCGCGGCGAGACGAAGGGGATAGTGCTCTGCGGCGATGAACGGAACGACCGTGGATCCGCGCTGGGTTGCGCATCAGCTCGCCGGCGGCGGGGCGCTGGCTGAGATGATGCTGGCGAAGGACTGGTCGTCTTCCCCGCTCGGGCCGATCGAGCACTGGCCGCGCGCATTGCTCGGCGCGATCAGCCTGATGCTGCCCGCCGGCGCGGAGATCGTGCTCTTCTGGGGGCCGGACTATGTCGCGCTCTACAACGACGCTTATGCCGCGACGATCGGCGACCGGCATCCGACCGCGCTCGGCCGGCCGGGGCGCGAATCCTGGCGCGAACTGTGGGCGTCGCTCGAACCGATGCTGGCGCATGTCCGCGCCACCGGCGAGACCTATCACGCCAAGGACCGGCCGTTCCCGATCGAGCGCGACGGCGTTCGCGAGGAAGTCTATTTCGACATCTCCTATTCGCCGGTTCGCGAAGATGAGGGCGCGGTCGGCGGCGTGCTGTGCATCGTCTCCGAAACCACCGAGCGGGTGCGCGCGGCGCGCGCGGTGGCGGAGGACAAGGCGCGGCTGGCGCAGATGTTCGAGGAAGCGCCGGGGTTCATCGCGGTGCTGCGCGGGCCGGATCATCAGTTCGATCTGATCAACCTCGCGGGCCGCGAGCTGATCGGCGACCGCGACGGCGACGTGCTGGGGCGGCCGGTGCGCGAGGTGCTGCCCGAGCTGATCGAACAGGGCTATCTCGCGCTGCTCGATCAGGTGCGGACCACCGGTCAGCCCTATCGCGGGAGCGGGGCGGCGGTCGCGTTGCGCCGCCGTCACGATATCGAGCCGGAGGTCCGTTACGTCGATTTCGTCCTCCAGCCGCTCGTCGACGCGAACGGCGCGATGGACGGCGTGTTCGTTCAGGACAGCGATGTCACCGACCGCCATCTCGCGGAAAACGCGCTGGCGCTGAGCCGCGAATCGCTCGAGCTGGCGACCGAGGCCGCCGGTGCGGGCACCTGGGACGCCGATCTCACCGGGGCGACGTCGCGGGTCAGCTGGTCCGATCGCGCCAAGGCGATCTTCGGCGTCGCCGCCGGGCAGGCGATGAGCATCGACGATTTCTACGCCTTGCTCCATCCCGACGATCTGGGGCGGGTGCGCAGCGGCCTCGATGCGGCGACCGATCCGGCGGTGCGCGAATTGCTCGACATCGAATTCCGCATCTTCCGTGCCGATACGGGGGAGATGCGCTGGCTGGCGGCCACCGGGCGCGGCATGTTCGCCGATCAGGCCTGCATCCGCGCCGCGGGGACGGTGATTGACATCACGCGCCGCCGGCAGGACCGCGAGGCGCTGCGCGAGAGCGAGGCCCGCTTCCGCAACCTGTCGGACAGTCTGCCCGCGCTGATCTGGCAGACCGACGAGCTCGGCAATATCGTCTTCGCCAACCGCTTCTTCGAAACCCTGCTCGGGGTGTCGCCGGCCGAGATCATCCGCGATGGCTGGACCCGGCTCTATCTGCCCGAGGATCGGCCCAGGATGGGTGAGGCGCGGATGCGCATCTTCGCGGAGCGCCGACCGGTCGGCGGCGACTTGCGGCTGATGACCGCGAGCGGCGATTCATGCTGGGTCCATGCCGAGGCGCGCGCGCGGATGGTCGATGGCGTCTATCGCGGTTACGTATGCTGCGCGGTCGACGTCAGCGAGGCGCATCTGGCGGGCGAAGCCCTGGAGCGGCGGATCGCCGAGCGCACCCAGCAGCTCACCGAGCAGATCGCCGAGCGGCAGCGGGTTGAGGCGACCTTGCACCAGATGCAGCGGCTGGAGGCGGTGGGGCAGCTCACCTCGGGCGTCGCGCATGATTTCAACAATCTGCTGACGGTGGTGCTCGGCAATATCGCGATGCTGGAGCGCACGCTGGGTGCGGCCGGGGGTGATGCCCGGACGATGCAGCGGCTGGAGCATGTGCGGATGGCGGCGGAGCGCGGCGCGACGCTGACCGCGCAATTGCTCGCTTTCTCGCGGCGGCAGCGGCTCGAGGCTAAGGTGATCGATCTCAACGCGTCGATCGCCGGGATGCGCGAGCTGATGGAAAGCTCGCTCGGGCGCGCGATCACGATCGATACGCGCCTTGCCCCCGGGGTGTGGCCGGCCTTGGTCGACCCGACCCAGTTCGAGCTGGTGGTGCTCAATCTGGCGATCAACGCGCGCGACGCGATGGGCGCGGCGGGGG
>NZ_MKRR01000023.1:9383-11358 GCF_001897045.1 Sphingomonas sp. 66-10 | reverse complement strand
TATGTGATGGTCGCGGTGTCGGACACCGGCGAGGGAATGACCGAGGCGGTGCGCGCGCGGGTGTTCGAGCCCTTTTTCACCACCAAGGCGGTGGGCAAGGGATCGGGGCTCGGGCTGGCGCAGGTCTATGGCTTCGTCAAGCAATCCGAGGGCGGGGTGCAGATCGAGACCGCGGTGGGCGAGGGGACGACGGTGCGCGTCTATTTGCCGCGCGCGGCGGGGGACGCCGGGCGGCCGGCGGTCGATCCGGTCGGGGCGAACGGCACGTCGGTCGCGGGGCGGACCGTGCTGGTGCTCGACGACGACGATCACGTCCGCGCGGTGACCGCGCAGGAATTGCGCGACGCGGGCGCGACGGTGATCGAGGCGGCCGACGGCGCGAGCGGGCTGATCGAGCTGCGCAGCGCCGCGACGATCGACGCCGCGGTGGTCGATTTCGCGATGCCGGGAATGAACGGCGCCGAATTCGCCGCGCATGCGCGTGGGCTCGATCCGCACCTGCCGGTGCTGTTCGTCACCGGCTATGCCGATCTCGAAGCGCTGGCCCATGCCGGCGAGGATCGGGTGATCCAGAAGCCGTTCGCCCCCGGCGCGGTCGCGCGACGGCTGGGGGAGATGCTGGCGGGGGGATCGCGACCTGACGGCCGCACTTAGCCCGTCACGCCGGCTCAAGCCCGGGGCGACGGGAGGTCAGCGCGGACAGGTCGATGCGGCGGTCGCATCCAGATCGAGGCAGCGCCCGTCGAGCCCGCTGACCGGCAGCGCGATCGTCGCGGCGAGCGTCGGCACGATATCCACCGTCTCGACCGACAAGGGCTGCTCGAACGGCGCGATCCCCTTGCGCCAGAACAGGATCGGCACGCGGCGGTCGTAATCCCACGGGCTGCCGTGCGTCTCGACATAGCCCGGGCCGGGGACCGGGATCGGGGTGACGCGCGGCTTGGTCAGCAGCAGGATGTCGCCCGACCGTTCGGCATCGAACGAGGCGCGCGCGCGCTCCAGCAGCGTCCAGTTTTCCGGCGGCCCCTTGGGCATCGGGGTCGCGGCGATCTGCTCGCGGGTCAGCGCGGCGGCGATCTGCGGCATCGCGGCGTAGCGCCGCACCGCCTCGGCGATCACCCTGGCGCGCTTCGCGGCGGGGACGTCGTTGGCGACATATACGTCGCTCTCCGCCGCGATCAGCACCGGGCCGGCGATGCCGAGGTCCTTGCCGATCTCCGCCCCGACCTTCTTGGGCGAAAAGCCCGCATCGAGCCGGGTTTCCATCGGCATCGCATGCTGCACCTGGCGTTCGGTGAGATCGTGCGCGCCGTGATCGGCGGTCAGCGCGACCTCATAATCGACCCCCAGCCCGTCGAGCGCGTCGAAGAAGGTTTCCAGCGCGAGATCCAGCTCGTTCATCTGGATGCACATCTCGCTGCCCTGCGTGCCATAGCTATGGCCGACATAATCGGTCGCGGAGAGCCCGACGATCAGCAGATCGGGCGCCGCGCCGGTGCCGAGCTTCATATCCTTGGCGAGGCCATAGGCCATCCCCAGCACCGCGGTGTCGATCGCCGGCGAGGCGCGGAAGCCCTTGGCGTCGCCCGCCGCGCGCTCGAACCGCCCGGTGCCGAGCGTCAGCGCGCCGGCCTGCACCGGGCGCGCGATCGCCGCGCACCAATTGGGCAAGGGGAGCTGCCCCTGCGGCTTGGCGATCAGATCGGCGACCGCGGTCTGTGCCCGCACGACGGTCGGCGGCGCCTTGCGATCGGCGTAGGAGGCGAAGGTCTTGCCGTTCCAGAACCACAATTCGTCGACCTTGTGCCCGCCCATCATGATCGCCGCGCGATCCTTGCCGGCGACCGAGACGACGCGGGTGGCGGGATTGGCCGCCTTCATCATCTCGCCCAATGTCGGGACCTTCAGATGCAGGTCCGAGGCGGTATAATCGTCATGCGTCGAGCCGGGGACGCGCTCGTCCTCCGCGCAATAG
>NZ_MKRR01000023.1:0-9319 GCF_001897045.1 Sphingomonas sp. 66-10 | reverse complement strand
GGCATGGCTCTGATAGCCCGAGGGGAAGACCACGCCCTGCAGCAGCCGCGCGAACCCGCCGGTAAAGCGGTTGCGATATTGCGCGAACAGATCGGCGGAGAATTGGTCGACCGAGATCGCGACGATCAGCCTGGGCGGGGTGGTCGGCGCGGGCGCGGCGGCGGGGGCTGCGGCCGGCGCGGGGGCTTGCTGCGCCGCCACCGGCAGCGCGATCGCGGCGGACATCAGGGCAAGGGGCAGGGCAGCGATCCGCACGTTCATCTTCGGTCCTTGGTGCAATTGGTCGGGCACGGTATGTCCGCGCCATGATGGCGAGACAAGCGTGGTTAGCGGCATTTCTGGTCGGGTTGATGACGCTGTTCGCGTTGCCCGCCGTCGCGCAGGAGCAGCATCTGGCGATGCGGCTGGTCGCGGAAAGCGCGCAGCCGGCGCCGGGCAAGGCGGTCACATTGGCCTTCGATGCGGATCCCGCGCCGGGCTGGCACGCCTATTGGCAGAATCCGGGCGACGCGGGGCTCGGCACGCGGCTCGAATGGACGCTCCCCGCCGGGATCACCGCGGGCACATTGCGCTATCCGATCCCGGGGCGGCTGACGATCGCCGGGCTGATGAACTATGTGTTCGAGCATCGTTTCGCGATGCTGGTCGATCTGAAGATTCCGCCCGGCCTTGCCGCGGGCACGCGGCTGCCGGTGAAGGTGAAGGCCGATTATCTCGTCTGCACCGATCAATTATGCGTCCCCGAGACGCAGACGCTCGAGACTATGCTGACGATCGGCGACGGCGCGGTCGACGCGGCGACGCGCGCGCGGTTCGACGGCTGGCGGCGCGCGCTGCCGCAACCGCTGAGCGCAACCGCGACCTGGGCGGCGAGCGGCGGCATGTTCCGCCTCGCGGTGCCTTATCCCGCCGATGCGCCGGTCAAGGATGCTTATTTCTACGCCGCCGCGGCCGGCGCGGTGGATTATGCCGCGCCGCAGAAGGTGGGGCGCGACGGCGACCGGCTGGTGATCGAGACCAAGGCGGCGGCCAGCCCCGTCTCCGGGCGGATCGAGGGCGTGCTCGCGACGGGGGAGGGGCGCGGCCTCTCGGTGGTCGCGATGCCGGGGCCGGTCGCGGCGCTGCGCGATACCGGCGGCGCGTGGGGCGGCGCGCTGGTGGCGTTCGCCGGGGCGGTGCTCGGCGGGCTGCTGCTCAACATCATGCCGTGCGTCTTCCCGATCCTCAGCCTCAAGGCGCTGAGCCTCGCGCGATCCGGCGAGACCGCGGGTGCCGCGCGGCTGGAGGCCTTGGCCTATACCGCCGGGGTGATCCTCGTCTGCCTCGCGCTCGGCGGGGCGCTGCTCGCGCTGCGGGCCGGAGGCAGCGCGGTCGGCTGGGCCTTCCAGCTGCAGGACCCGCGGGTGATCGGCGCGCTGCTGCTGCTCGTCGCGGCGATCGCGTTCAACCTCGCCGGGCTGTTCGAACTGCCGACCCCGCGCTTCGCCGGCAGCGGCGGGGCGAGCGGGGCGTTCATGACCGGCGCGCTCGCGGCGTTCGTCGCGACGCCGTGCACCGGGCCGTTCATGGGGGTGGCGCTCGGCGCGGCGCTGCTGCTGCCGACGCTCGCCGCGCTGCTGGTGTTCGCCGGGCTCGGGTTCGGCATCGCCTTGCCCTTCCTGCTGATCGGCTTCGTTCCCGCGCTGCGCCGGCTGCTGCCCCGGCCGGGGGCGTGGATGGCGCTGGTGCGGCGCATCCTGTCGGTGCCGATGTTCCTCACTGCGCTCGCGCTCGCCTGGGTGCTCGGGCGGCAGGCGGGGAGCGACGGGCTGACGCTCGCGCTCGCCGCGATGCTGATCGGGGGGCTCGCTTTATGGTGGACCGGGCGGCGCCAGCAGCGCGGGGCGAGCGGGGCGTGGTGGCCCGCGCTGGCCGCGCTGCCCTTTGCGCTGGCGGCGGTGGTGATGCTCCGTCCCGCCGCGGCGGCCGCGCCCGCGGCGGCGATCGCCGGGGCCGAGCCGTTCAGCGAGGCGCGGCTAGCCGCGCTCCGCGCCGAGCGGCGGCCGGTGTTCGCTTATTTCACCGCCGATTGGTGCCTGACGTGCAAGGTCAACGAAAAGGCCGCGATCGAGACCGAGGCGGTGGCGCAGGCGTTCGCCAAGCGCAAGGTGGCGGTGCTGGTCGGCGACTGGACCAATGGCGATCCCGCGCTCGGCCGGTTCATCGAGGCGAACAACCGCGCCGGGGTGCCGCTCTATCTATGGTACGCCCCCGGCGCCCCGGCGCCGCGCTTGCTGCCGCAGGTGCTGACCAAGGATATGCTGGTGGCGCTGCCCGAGGGACGTTGAGCGGAAAATTGATCCGTTGGGGAGTCCTGGTCTAACCTGCGACCCTAAGCCGAAACCAACGCCGCCGCGCCGGCGGTTTCCTCTTCCGGCAGCACCGCCCAGCCGCGCGGGCCGAGCATCTCCATCGGGCGATAGCGCGTCTTATATTCCATCCGCGGCGAGCCCTTCACCCAATAGCCGAGATAGACATAGGGCAGCCCCGCGGTGCGCGCGCGCAGGATGTGATCGAGGATGATCAGATTGCCCAGTCCCGGCCGCTCGGCGAGTTCGGTATCGAAGAAGCTGTAGATCATCGACAGCCCGTCCGCCTGCCGGTCGGTGAGGCACGCGCCGATCAGCCGGCCCTGCGCGCCGTTCACCGAAGGCTCGCGATATTCGACGATCACCGAATTGACCGGCGATTGCTCGATCATGTCGGCATAATCGCTCTCGTCCATCTCGGCCATCCCGCCGCCGGGGTGCCGCGCCGCGAGATAGCGGCGGAGCAATTGATATTGCTCGTCGGTCGCCCAGGGGCGGCACGCCGTCACCTCGAGATCGCTATGGCGGCGGAGCAATTTGCGCTGGGTGGCGTTGGCGGCGAATTCCTGCGCCACGACGCGCACCGAAACGCAGGCGGTGCACCCCGCGCACGACGGGCGATAGGCAACCGACTGGCTGCGGCGGAACCCGATCCGCCCGAGCGCATCGTTCAGCTCGCTGGCATGTGGGCCGGAAAGCTCGGTGAACACCTTCCGCTCCTGCCGCCCCGGCAAATACGGGCACGGTGCGGGACTGGTTACGAAGAAACGTGGAAAGCGAAATGGCGCCGTCACCGCCCAAACCCCCTGACGCGGCGTGACGATTCACGCTCGTGTCGGCGAAATATGAAGCGACTCGGCAATCGTGAAAAGCGTCTTAACCATGAAAAGGAGTTAATGCTGTCCCGCTTTGGCTGCGGGGGGCGTCCCCGTGCGCTAAATCTGGATCATTGGCTCCACCCCGGCGAAGGCCGGGGTCCAGCATCGGGCCGGTCGCAACTGGACCCCGGCCTTCGCCGGGGTGGCAGGGGGATATGTATCCCGCTTACCCCGCCTCGACCTGGCTCACCTCATAGCCGCCGTCGCGCAGCGCGCTGATCAGCCGGTTGAGATGCTGGCGGTCGCGCGCCTCGCATTCGATATCGGCGATCAACCCCTTGGCAGGAAGCGAGGTGAACACGCGCTGGTGGTACACCTCGATGATGTTGACGCGCTGCTCGTCGAAGATCCGCGCGACATTGTAGAGCGATCCCGGCTGGTCCTTGAGCCGGATACGCAGCCGCGCGAGCCGCCCCGATCGCGCCAGATCGCGCAGCAGCACGTTGGCGAGCAGCCGCGTGTCGATATTGCCGCCGCACAGCACGACGCCGACGGTCTTGCCGCGGAACCGCTCCGGGTGCTGCATCAGCGCGGCGAGCCCGGCGGCGCCCGCGCCCTCCGCGACGGTCTTTTCGATCTGGAGCAGCAGGCTCACCGCTTCCTCGAGGTTGCGTTCGGAGACGAGCAGGATGTCGTCGACCAGCGCCTTGACCATCCCCGCGGTGATCGACCCCGGCTCCTTGACCGCGATGCCCTCGGCCAGCGTATCCCCCGCGCACGGCATATGGGTGCCGTTGATGCGGTTGTACATCGAGGGAAACAGCTCGGCCTGCACCCCGATCACCTCGATCGGCCGCGCCGCCGCGCGCGCGACCGTCGCCATGCCGGAGATCAGCCCGCCGCCGCCGATCGGGGTGATGAAGGTATCGATCTCGGGCGCGTCCTCCAGCATCTCCAGCGCAACCGTGCCCTGCCCGGCGATCACGCGCGGATCGTCGAACGGGTGGACGAAGGTGAGCCCTTCGCTCGCCTCCAGCGTGCGGGCATGGGCATAGGCCGCGTCGAACGTATCGCCCTCCAGCACCACGGTCGCGCCGTGGCCCTGGGTCTGCGTCACCTTCACGATCGGGGTGGTGGTGGGCATCACGATCGTCGCCGGCACGCCCAGCCGGTTGGCGTGATAGGCAAGGCCCTGCGCATGATTGCCCGCCGAGGCGGCGATCACCCCGCGCGCCCGCGCGGCGTCGCTGAGCTGGAGCAGGGTGTTGAGCGCGCCGCGCTCCTTATAGGCGGCGGTGAACTGAAGATTCTCGAACTTCAGATAGACCGTCGCGCCGGTCAGTTGCGAGAGCGTGCGGCTGATGAGGGTCGGCGTGCGTACAATCGAGTCGCGAATCCGCATGTGCGCGGCGCGCACGTCGTCGATCGTGACGGGAAGCGATTCGTTGCTCGTTGCAAGGGTGGCCAACATAACCTCCATATCTGCCGCGAGACGCGGCGGAGAGGAGCGCCGCCTAGACCATCTGGCGCGCCGTGGAAACTCCGCCTAATCGACCTCTATGAAGATCGCATTCATCGGCACCGGCGTCATGGGCGCCCCGATGGCCGGGCATCTCGCCCGCGCCGGACACGACGTCACCGTCTACAACCGCACCCGCGCCAAGGCCGAGGCCACCGGGCTCAGGGTGGCGGACACCCCCGCCGCCGCCGCCGCCGGGGCGGATGCGGTGGTCGCCTGCGTCGGCAACGATGCTGATCTGGAGCAGGTGACGCTGGGCGAAAACGGCGCCTTCGCCGCGATGCGTGCCGAGGCGGTGTTCATCGATCACACAACGGTTTCCGCCGATATCGCGCGGCGGCTCGCGGCGGTGCGCGCGCTCGTCGTCGATGCGCCGGTCTCGGGCGGGCAGGCCGGCGCGGAGAAGGGCGCGCTCTCGATCATGTGCGGGGGCAGCGACGCCGCGATGGCGCAGGCGCGGCCCGTCATGGAAGCCTATGCCGCGCGCATCGTCCATGTCGGCGCCGCGGGGGCGGGGCAGCAGACCAAGATGGTCAACCAGATCTGCATCGCCGGGGTCGTGCAGGGGCTGAGCGAGGCATTGCGCTTCGCGCAGGCGAGCGGGCTCGATCTCGACAAGGTGTTCGAGGCGGTCTCGGGCGGCGCGGCGCAAAGCTGGCAGATGGTCAACCGCTGGGGGACGATGGCCAAGGACGAATTCGATTTCGGTTTCGCGATCGACTGGATGCGCAAGGATCTCGGTCTCACCCTCGACGAGGCGAAGCGCAACGGCGCGGTGCTCCCGGTCGCGGCCCTGGTCGATCAATTCTATGCCGAGGTACAGAAGATGGGCGGCGGGCGGCAGGATACCAGCGCCTTGGTACGGAGGCTGCCGCGGTGAAGGCGGCGCTGCTGGCGGCGGCCGCCGCGCTCGTCCCCGTTCCCGCGCTCGCCGATGCGCTGATCGACAATGTCCAGGGCATCACGCTCGATCGCAACGGGCAGGTCGTCCGCTTCAAGGCGATCGTGATGGACAAGGACGGCAAGGTCGTGCGCCTCGTCCCGCCGAACGAGCCACCGCACAAGCCGACCAAGAAGGATCCTGGCCCGCGCTACGACTGGCGCGCGGACCTCAAGGGCAAGGTGCTGCTCCCCGGCTTCATCGATGCGCACGGCCATGTCGTCGAGCTCGGCTTCGCGGCTTTGTCGCTCGACCTGTCGGACACCAGGTCGCTCGACGAGGCCAAGGCGAAGGTCGCCGCTTATATCGCCGCCAACCCCGATCGGAAGTGGATCATCGGGCGCGGCTGGAACCAGGAGGTATGGGGGTTGGGTCGCTTCCCCACCGCCGCCGATCTCGATGCGATCTCGGCCGGGCACGCGGTCTGGCTCGAGCGCGCCGACGGTCACGCCGGCGTCGCCAACAGCATCGCGATGCGTGAGGCGGGGGTCACCGCCGCCACCCCGACCCCGACCGGGGGGCGGATCGAGAAGACCGCCGCCGGCCAGCCCGCCGGCACCTTCGTCGATGCCGCCAAGCAATTGGTCGAGAAGGTCATCCCGCAACCCTTGCCCAAGGAGCGCGACGCTGCCTTCCTCGCCGCGCAACAGGTGCTGCTCGGCTATGGCGTCACCGCGATCGCCGATATGGGGACGACGCTCGACGACTGGCTGAGTTTTCGCCGCATGGCCGATATCGGCGCGCTGCGCGTCCGCGTGATGAGCTATGCGATGGGGGTCGAGACCGCGAGCCGCGTCGGCGGCAAGGGGCCGACGCCGTGGCTCTATGCCGATCGGCTGCGGATGGGCGGGGTGAAGCTCTACGCCGATGGCGCGCTCGGGTCGCGCGGGGCGTGGCTCAAGGCGCCTTACGCCGACGCGCCGGGGCAGACCGGGCTCGGCTTCAACAGCGACGCCCAGCTCCAGAACCAGATGAGCCGCGCGGCGATGGACGGTTTCCAGGTCGCGGTCCATGCGATCGGCGATCGGGCGAACCAGCAGGTGCTCGATGCGATCCAGGCTCTGTCGGATACCTATGCCGGCGACCGCCGCTGGCGCGTCGAACATGCGCAGATCGTCGACCCCGCCGATCTGCCGCGTTTCGGTCATTTCACCACCATCGCCTCAATGCAACCGATCCACCAGACCAGCGATCGCACGATGGCCGAGGCGCGGCTCGGCGCGCAGCGGCTGGCGGGGGCCTATGCATGGAAATCGATGCTGGCGAATGGGTCGAAGCTCGCCTTCGGATCGGACACTCCGGTCGAGAAGCCCGATCCCTGGGCCGGCTGGGCGGCCGGCTTCACCCGGCAGGACGCCGACGGGCAGCCCTATGGCGGGTGGCGGCCGGAGGAAGCGCTGACCCGCGAACAGGCGTGGTGGGCCTATACCGGCGGCGCCTCCTATGCGGGCTTTGCCGAGAACAAGTTCGGCATCCTTGCGCCAGGGCAGCGCGCCGACTTCATCATCGTCGACCGCGACCCGCTCAACGCCAGCCCGACCGAACTACGCAAGACGGTGGTCGAGCAGACGTGGATCGGCGGCGAGAAGGCGTGGGAGCGGAAGTAGCGCACCCGCTTTCCGTTCGCCCTGAGCTTGTCGAAGGGCTGGCCTTCTTCCTCGAAAGAAAAGGCCAGCCCTTCGACAAGCTCAGCCCGAACGGGATGGTTTTTGATAACTCCCAGAATCAAGCGGCCGCGGCACCCCCCGATGCCGCGGCCGCCTCCCGGTAGCGATACAGGTGCTGGTCAGGCGACCTGTGCCGTCTCCTCCGGTTCACGCAATACATAGCCGCGTCCCCAGACGGTTTCGATATAATTCTCACCGTCGCACGCGAGGCTCAGTTTCTTGCGCAATTTGCAGATGAACACGTCGATGATCTTGAGTTCGGGCTCGTCCATCCCACCATAGAGATGGTTGAGGAACATTTCCTTGGTCAGCGTCGTGCCCTTGCGGAGCGACAGCAGCTCCAGCATCGCATATTCCTTGCCGGTGAGGTGGACCCGCGCGCTATCGACTTCCACCGTCTTGGCATCAAGGTTGACGGCGAGTTTGCCGGTTTTGATAACCGATTGCGAATGGCCCTTCGAGCGGCGCACGACCGCGTGGATGCGGGCGATCAGCTCCTCGCGGTGGAACGGCTTGGTGACATAATCGTCGGCGCCGAAGCCGAACGAGCGCACCTTCGAATCCATCTCGCCAATGCCCGAAAGGATCAGCACCGGGGTGGTGACCCGGGCGACGCGCAGCCGCTTCAACACGTCGTAACCGTGCATATCCGGCAGGTTCAGGTCGAGCAGGATGATATCGTAATCATAGAGCTTGCCGAGGTCCAAACCCTCTTCGCCCAGATCGGTCGAATAGACGTTGAAGCCTTCCGCGCTCAGCATGAGTTCGATGGCTCGGGCCGTTGTGGGCTCGTCCTCGATCAGCAAAACTCGCATCTGCAATCCCCCATCCGAGACTGCGATCCGCCCCCATTTTTAGGATCGCATTCAGAATCATTAACCAAATACGGTCTGAACGCAAAAGGTTAATTTCGTCTTAAGCCAGGGATTCCGGCGAGTCGCGCGCGATGCAATACGGCGAATCGGGCAAATTATGCGGTGATGGGGAGAAATATGCGCTTGAACCGTTGCGCTATGGTAAAGACCCCCGCCGCGGCTAAATGTCCTGCACTAACCGTCCGTAGAGCTCCGGCCGCCGATCGCGGAAGAAGCCGAAGGCGGCGCGGTGGCGCTTCACGCGATCGATGTCGAGCGTCGCGGTGATCACGCCCTCCTCGGTGCGGTCGAGCTCGGCGAGGATGTCGCCGCGCTCGTCGCAGATGAAGCTGGTGCCGTAGAAGGTCTGGCCGTGCTCGGTGCCGACGCGATTGGCGGCGACGACCGGCACGACGTTCGACACCGCATGGCCGACCATCGCGCGGCGCCACAGCCGCGCGGTATCGAGCCCCTCGTCATGCGGCTCGCTGCCGATCGCGGTGGGATAGAACAGCAGTTCGGCGCCCATCAGCATCATCGCGCGCGCGGTTTCGGGATACCATTGGTCCCAGCAGATCCCGACGCCGATCTTCGCCGCCGGGCCGTTCCACACCTTGAACCCGGTGTTGCCGGGGCGGAAATAGAATTTCTCCTCATAGCCCGGACCGTCGGGGATATGGCTCTTGCGATAGACCCCGGCGACTTTGCCGTCGGGATCGACCATCGCCAGGCTGTTGTAATGATGCGGCCCGTCCGCCTCGAAGAAGCTGGTCGGGATCCACACTTTGAGCTCGGCGGCGAGCGCCTGCATCGCGGCGACCGCGCGATGCTCGCCGACCGGCTTGGCGCGGGTGAACAGCCCCTCGTCCTCGACGCGGCAGAAATATTCGCCCTCGAACAATTCGGGCGGCAGGATCACCTGCGCCCCCTTCGCCGCCGCCTCGCGGACAAGGCGGGAAACATTGGCGATATTGCCCTCCAGATCGTCGGAGAAGGCAAGCTGCAGCGCGGCGACGGTGATCTCGGTCATGCGCGCGCATGTAGGGGATAAGCGCTGGCGAGCCAATGGCGTGCGATGCTCCCCTCCCTGGTGAAGGGAGGGGGCTGAGAGCGGGTGGGCATGAGGCGCGCGGGCCGGTATCTTCGCAGGCCAACCCACGCCCGACGCCTTGT
>NZ_MKRR01000022.1:28603-38115 GCF_001897045.1 Sphingomonas sp. 66-10 | reverse complement strand
AACTCTCTCGTCGCTCAAAACCGGCCATGGATACCTCGACCCGCTTGATCAACATCACAGATGCTCCCTTGTTCAAGGGAGGGGAGAAGAAAAAAGGCCAAAGGTTGCCGTGGCCTCCGCAACGCTTTACCCGCGCGGCGATGGCCGACCCAACCGATCTTGCCGAGCTTCAGGCGGAATATGAGTTTCTCGACGCCGACGATCGCTACCGCTTGCTGATCGATCTCGGCCGCGCGCTGGAGCCGATGCCCGCGGCGCTCAAGACCGACGCTACCTTGGTCCGCGGCTGTTCCGCCGCCGTGTGGGTCTATCCGCAGCAACAGCCCGACGGGCGGCTCCATTTCCTCGCGGACAGCAATGCGGCGATCACCAAGGGGATCATCGCGCTGGTGCTGGCGACGGTGCAGGATCGCACCCCGGCGGAGGTGCGCGCCACCGACATCGACGCCGCGCTCGCGCCGTTCGAGCTCAAGACCCAGCTCAGCTCGAACCGGACGCAGGGCATCCCCAATATGATCGCGCTGATCCGCGAGACGGCGACTCGGCTGGCCTGAATAAACCTTCTTCGTCATTCCCGCGCAGGCGGGAATCCATTCTGGCTGGCTCCGCCGAAGGAAGCGTGAGCGCATTGCTTATGGATTCCCGCCTGCGCGGGAATGACGATAGGCCGGATGCGGCGGCTTAGTGATCACCGCACCGGCGACGCGAATCGCGCCGCCAGCGCCGCGACGTCCTCGCCCGGCTCGACCACCAGCCACTCGCCGGGGCGACGCGTGTCGACCACCGTCACCGCATGTTTCGGGCACAGGCCGAGGCATTTCGTCTCGATCACCCCGACGCTCGCCTTGCGCCCTTTGCCGAGCCCGGCGCATTGCCGCAGCGCCTTTGCCAGCCGGCTCCGCCCCTTCGCGCCGAAACCGCCGTCGAGTTTGCGCGAGCATTTGCCGCACACCAACACCGCGCCGTTCCATCCGGCCCGCGCGCGCTTCACGCCGGCCGCCAGCTTTTCGTTTCCTCGGCGACGCGCAACACCTCATAAGCGGCCTGGATCGCATGGAAGCGCGTGGCCGCCTCGCTGTCGCCGGGGCGGACATCGGGGTGGTTGGCCTTGGCCAGCCGTCGCCACGCCGCGCGGACCGCTTCGAAATCGGCATCGGGCTCGAGCTCCAGCACCTCCAGCGCACGCATCTCATCCCGCGAGCGGGTGCCGTCGCCGGGGCCGCCCCAGCGATAGTGGCGCGCCTGCTCGAAGCCCGAGGCGTCGCGCCGCTCGGCGGCTTCGCGCGCGGCGGCTTCCTCGGCGTCGAGCCCCTCGAAATAGTTCCAGCCGCGATTGTATTCCGCCGCATGCCGCTCGCAGAAATACCAGCGATCGGGGCTGTTGGGCGATTTGGGTGCGGGGCAATCGCCGGGCTCGGTGCAGCCGTGCCGGTCGCACAGCCGCACCTGCTTCGTCTCCCGCGAACTGCCGTAGCCGCGCCAGCGGGGGAAGCCCCAGTCATTTGATCTGCTCGATCGCGCCATGATGCCGGCGACATAAGGCGATTGCCGCCAGACGCAACCGCCGCGGCGCCGACGGCGGCTATCGCCTCATCATAAATGCGCCAGAGGGCCTATAAGCCGGGTTCTGTCCGTCCCGCGCGAGGCGGGACTGGGCGACCATTCCTCTAGGCCTGCCGTCGCCGACAGGCTCAAGCAACCAACCCGGGCGACCGGCGGGAACACGCCGATATGCCGCCCCTATTCGGTCTTGCTTCCGGTGGGGTTTGCCATGCCGCCGCTGTTACCAGCCGCGCGGTGCGCTCTTGCCGCACCCTTTCACCCTTGCCGCGCCCGTGCGGGCGTTTGGCGGTCTGCTCTCTGTGGCACTTTCCCTGGGGTCACCCCCGGCGGGCGTTACCCGCCACCGTCGTTCCGTGAAGCCCGGACTTTCCTCGCCCTCCCTTATCGGGAGGCCGCGGCCGCCCAGCCCTCTGGCAAAGCGGTCCCTAATCGTCTCCGCGCGGTTTGGGAAGCAGGAGCGCGAGCAGGATCATGCGGCATTCGGCGTCGATCTCGCCGTCGATCAGTTCGGGGCGGAAGCGGCGCTGGAACGCCATGATCGCCGCGAGCGGATCGCTGACATCGTAGCCGAAGCGTTCGAGCGCGATCAGGAAGCCCGATTGGGTCCACATCGGGTCCATCAGATTCTGCGTCGGACGCGGCAGCGCGAGCCGCAGCCGCGCGAGCTTCCCCCACGGGAACAGCTCCCCCGGATCGCGCTTGCGCGCCGGCGCGATATCCGAATGGCCGACGATATTGCCGCGGGTGATCTCGTAACGGTCCTTGATATCGTGGACGAGGCGGATCACCGCGTCGATCTGCTCGTCGGGAAACGGGCGATAGCCGAATTCGTGCCCGGGATTGACGATCTCGATCCCGATCGACGCCGAGTTGACGTCATCCACGTCGCGCCAGTGCGATCGGCCGGCATGCCAGGCGCGCTTGTCGTCATCGACCAGCCGCAGCACCGTGCCGTCCTCGGCCACGACATAATGCGACGAGACCTTCGCCGCCGGATCGCGCAACCGGGCGATCGCGGATTCGCCGTCCTGCATCCCGGTATAGTGAAGCACGATCATCGTGATCGGCAGCGACCGTTCGTCATAATTGGGCGACGGCGCCTCGATGATCTTCATACGCACTCCCCGTTGCCCGGCCGCTGTCAGTGGCTAGCCCGGTCGAGCCGGGGGGATCAACCGCTATCGCGCGTGTAGAAGCCGCGAAACTGCGCGCTGGGAACGAAATGGCGCGATTGCCCGCTCACCGTCTCGCCCGCGCCGAGCACGAGCAACCCGCCCGGCCGCAGCGCCGCCGCGAGCCGGTCGAGCACCCGCGCGCGCAACGTCGGCGACAGATAGAGCAGGACATTGCGGCACAGCACCGCGTCGAACCGCCCGGCCGGCGGGGGATCGTCGACCAGATTGTGCCGGCGGTACGAAATCTGCGCCAGCAATTCGGGCCGCGCGACCCAATGCGCGCCGCATTCGGTGAACCAGCGCAGCATCTGGCGCACCGGCAACCCGCGCTGGATCTCGAACCGGCTGTAGCGCCCCGCCCGCGCGCGCGCGATCGCCCCCGGCGACACATCGGTTGCGACGATCTCCCCCGCGCGTTCCTGCCCGATGAGCGTCATCGCGAGCGACAAAGGCTCCTGTCCGCTCGCGCATCCCGCGGACCACAGGCGCGGCCGCATGACGCCGTTTTCCGCCAATGCCGCGATCAGCCCCTCGATCGTGCCCGGATCGCGGAAGAAGGAGGTTTCCTGATTGAGCATCGCATCGACGATCCGCTCGCCGATCGCCGCATCCTCCCCTGCATCGAGCCGCGCGACGAGTTGATCGATCGTAAGTAACCCATATTCGGCGACCAGCGGCCTGAGCGCGATATCGACCCGCCACGCGCGCGACGCCGCCAGCCGCTGCCCGGTGTGGGCCTCCAGCAAGCTCGCCAGCCGCGCGATCGCTGCGTTGCTTGCGCCGCCCGGCAATGTGGCACCGATCATCCGCGCGCCACCTGACGCGCGATCAGCCGGCCGATCGCATCCGGCGGCATCACGGCATCGGCAAGCCCGGCGCCGGCCACCGCGCCCGGCATCCCCCACACCACCGACGACGCCTCGTCCTGCACGATCACCGTGCCCCCGGCGCGCCGTACCGCCGCCGCGCCGGCCAGCCCGTCGCGCCCCATCCCGCTCAGCACCACCGCGAGCAATCGTGGCCCGTACACCTCGGCGAGCGACGACAGCATCGGATCGACCGACGGCATGTTGCCGTTCGCCACCGCCTCGCCCGACAGCCGCAACACGCACCCGTCCTCGCCCAGCGGGGCGGCGACGATATGCGCATCGCCCGGCGCGACGACGATCCGCCCCGGCACGAGCCGCATGCGATCCCGCGCGACGTCGCACGGGCGGCTGCCGAGCACCGCGATCTGCGCGGCGAAATAGGGCGAGAAGGCGAGCGGCAGATGCTGGGTGATCACGATCGGCCGGTCGAATCCCGCCGGAATCGCGCGCAGCAGCCCGGAGAGCGCGTGGATTCCCCCGGTCGAGGCGCCGATCGCCACCACCTCGAACGGCGCTTCCGCCACGCGCGGGGTGCGTGGGGCATAGCGTGTCGCCGAGGCAGGTTCGGTCAGCCGCGCGAGCCGCTCGCGCAGTGCCACACCGAAGGTTCCGGCGAAACGCGCGCCGCCCGGCTTCGCCAGCGTATCGGCGGCGCCGAGCGCCAGCGCCTGAAGCGCGGCCTTGCCACCCTGCTCGCCGCTCGACGAGACGATCAGCACCCGCGCCGCGCCGCCGACCGCGAGCAGATCGGGCAGGCCGGTCAGCCCGTCGACCCCCGGCATCGCCAGATCGAGCAGGATCGCATCGACCTGGGCGCTGCCGAGGAACGCCAAGGCGCGCGGCACATCGGGCACCGCGCCGGCGACGACGAATTGTCCGCCTTCCTCGGTCATCCGGGTCAGCACCGCGCGCGCGACCGCCGAATCGTCGACGATCAGCACCCGCGGCGCGGCATCCGGCATATGACGAAGCGTTGTCGGCATCGCGCGCCGTGGTTCAGACGACGCCGACGATCTGCAGCTTGCTTTCCAGCGTCTCGCGGTCGAACGGCTTCATGACATATTCGTCCGCCCCGGCATCGATCGCCGCGCGGATATGCGCGCTGCCGTTCTCGGTGGTGCAGAACACCACCTTGGGCAGCGGCGCGAGCGCGGTCTCGCGCAGCGCGCGGAGGAATTCCATCCCGCTCATCACCGGCATGTTCCAATCGAGCAGGATCACGTCGGGCGGAGTCGCGACGCAATGATCGAGCGCCTCGCGCCCGTCGGCGGCTTCCGCCACCGCGAAATCGAGCCCCTCGAGGATATGCCGCGCGACCTTGCGGATAACCTTCGAATCATCGACGACCAGACATGACTTCATGACGCACCCTGTGCCTACCGGCGGCGAAGCTTGGTGACAGAAAGCGGTAACGACGAGGTTAAGGCTCTAAACTTCGATCAACCTACCCGCGCGATCAGCCGCGCGAGGTCGATCGCCAGCAGCGGCTCGCCGTCGCGCACCGCGCTGCCCGTCGCGATCGCCGCCCAGCTTTCGCCGAGCGCGGTGCCCGGCGGCAGCGGCACGACCTCGACCGGTTCGGCATCCTCGAGATCGTCGACCAGCACCGCATAGACATGGCCGTCGACCGCGGTGGTGACCGCGCGATGCCGCCCCGGCGGCGGCGACGGCAGGTCGAGCACCCGCCAGCTGTCGATCACGGTGACGACCCGGCTGCGCAGCGCGGCGAGCCCGCGCACCGCCGGCGCGGCATGCGGCACCGGCACGATATCGGCGATATCGACCACCCGCCGCACCTGGGTCGCTGGAAACAGCACCCCGCGCCCGCCGAGCCGGCCGACGAGGTGAAGCTCGCGCGCGCTCATGCCGCCTCCTCCAGCGCCGCGACCACCGCGGCGCGGTCGTAGCGATAGAGCGGATCGGCCGGGGTACGCCCCAATCGCAGCAGCCGCCCGGTCTCGACCCCCGCTTCCTCCTCGCCGTCCATCGCCAGCGCCACTTCGGCCATCTCGCCCGGCGCGAGCTGGCGCACGACGCGATAGCCCGCCGCCTCGATCGCGGGCTTGAGGAAGATCTCCATCCACCCCGCTTCCGCGCCGTGCAACAGGCACAGCCGCGGCGCGGCGGGCATCGCGCCCAGCGCGAGCGGGTCGATCAGTTCGATCGCCTCGCCCTCGATCAATGCGACCCCGGCGAGCGGCGCGGCAGCGGGGGCGATGTCGGTCGGCAGCCGGACGATGTCGATCGGCTCGCGCACCGGATAAGCCGCGCCGCCCAATTCCTCGGGCAAGCGCAATGCCGACCACCCGTCCGCCGGCGCGCGCAACGCCACCGCCGACACCAGCCGGACGGGCGCCCCGCCCGAGCTCAGCCAATGCTGCCCCGCCGCCTGATGCACCGACGCCGCCGGCAGCGGCTCGATCCGGCTGATCGCGGCGAGCGGGATCGCGCGGCGGCGGCCGTCGATATCCTCGAACAGCAGCGCCTCGATCCCCGCCTCCTCCACCGCCGCGGGCGGCGCCTCCTCCTCGACGCGATCGATCCGCGAGAAGCGCAGCCCCGCCACCTCGGCCAGCCCCGCCGCGTCGAGCAGCAGCATCGGATGCCCGCTGTCGGGAAGCGTCATCCCGGCATAGACTCCGGCGCGCATCACCGCCGGGGAGGCGGGCTTCACCACCACTTCCTCGGTGTCGATCACCGTATCTACGCCGAGCGCATAGCTGCCCCCCGGCACCTCCAGCACCGCCAGCAGCGCCGGATCGCGCACCGGCAGCCCGAGTACCTCGTCCAGCGCGATCAGCGGCAGCCGGCGGTCGCGGATCGTCACGATCCGTCC
The DNA here is from genome assembly GCF_001897045.1 of Sphingomonas sp. 66-10. Lineage (NCBI taxonomy): Bacteria > Pseudomonadati > Pseudomonadota > Alphaproteobacteria > Sphingomonadales > Sphingomonadaceae > Sphingomonas > Sphingomonas sp. 66-10. Next base: position 31,672 of record NZ_MKRR01000022.1, on the reverse strand, counting down.
GTCGCCGATCCGGTCGATCCGCGTCGCCCCGGCAGCGGTCGCGACGATCTCATGCACCGCCTGCCGCGGCAGCGCGAAGGTCTGCCCGCCGCCCTCGACGACCACCGCCGAGAGGATCGCAAGCGTCAGCGGCACCTCGATCGAGACGGTCAGCCCCTGCCCCGGCCGGTTCAGCAGCGCGATGCTGCCACCGATCTGTTCGACATTGGTGCGCACCACATCCATGCCGACGCCGCGCCCCGAGGTGGCGGTCGCGATGTCGCGGCTCGACACCCCCGCCTCGAACATCAGCTCCAGCCGCTGCTGCGGGCTCAGCGCGCGCAGCTCGGCGTCACGCATCGGGTCGCGCGAGACGATCCCCGCGACGAGCCGCTCGGTATCGACCCCGCGCCCGTCGTCGGCGATCTCGACGATGATGCGATTGCCCGACTGGTGCGCCGAAACCGCCAGCCGCCCGATGTCGCGCTTCCCCGCCGCGCGCCGCTCGGCCGGGGTTTCGATCCCATGATCGAGCGCGTTGCGTACCATATGGACGAGCGGATCGCGCAGCAGCTCGATCATCTCGCGATCGAGCTCGACGTCGCCGCCGTCGATCGTCAGCGTCACCTGCTTGCCCAGCTCGGCCGCGGTATCGCGCACCACGCGCGGCAGGGCGGAGAACAAGGCATCGACCGTCTGCATCCGCGTCCGCGTCACCGCGTCCTGCAATTCGGCGACGGTATGCGACAGCCGGTCGAGCGCGCCCTCGAACGCCTGGTCGCCGCTCTCCGCCAGCCGATGCGCGAGTTCGTTGCGCACCAGCACCATTTCGGAGACGCCGTTCATCATCCGGTCGAGCAGGTCGACCGACAGCCGGATGCTGCGCGATTGGCCGCGCTGGATCGTCGCGGGCTGCGCCGGGACGATCCCTTTCTCGCCTTGATAGGCCGGGTCGAGTGCCGCGATCAGCGCCTCCTCGCCCAATGCTTCGAGCGCCGCCCCGGCATCGATCGCCGCGACGATCGCGCCGATGCGATCGACGATCGCCAGCACCGCATTGACCAAAGCCGGATCGGGCACGCGTTCCCCCGCGCGCACCGCCGCCAGCGCATCCTCCGCCGCATGCGCCAGCCGCCCGACGCGCGGCAGATCGAGGAAGCCGCAGCTTCCCTTCACAGTGTGGACGAAGCGAAAGATCGCATCGAGCCGCGCGCGGTCGGCTGGATCGGCCTCCCACGCGACGACCTCGCCCGCGATCGCCTCGAGCGATTCGCGGGTTTCGGCGATGAATTCCTGCAGCAATTCGTCCATCTTGCGCCGGCCATGCGCGACAGACGGTTAAATCGGGGTTTAGCGCGCCCTATTGAACCGGATCACCCAACACCCGTTCGCCCTGAGCTTGTCGAAGGGCTGCCCTTCTTCCTTCGAAGAAAAGGGCAGGGCTTCGACAAGCTCAGCCCGAGCGGAAGTTTTTGCGCTTCTACCCCGCCCGGATCGTCGCGCCGAACAGCAGCACATTCTCCGCCGGCGCGCTGACCTGTACCGAGCCGCCGGTTTCGGCGACGAGCGTGTGGATCAGATAGGCCGCCGCGCTGCGCGGGGTCACCTCGCGCCCGTCGGCGCCGTCGACCAGCGTCCGGCGCAGTTCGTCGTCGAGCACGATGCGGGTGCCCTCCGCCTTGAGCACGATCTCGGTCACCTCGCCGTGGCTCTCGCCGCCGATCGCCAGCGTGCCGCCGCGCACCAGCGCGTCACCCGCGATCATCCCGAGGTTGAGCAGCACCTTGATCGCGGTCTTGGGGAGCTGCGGCTCCTCGACCAGCCAGTGCAGTTCAAGCCGCTTGTTGTCGCCGAGCAGCCCCTCGATCGCGGTCTGCGCCTCGCGCGAATCGACCAGCTCGCCGAACCCGCCCGCCGCACCGAAGGCGAGTCGGAAGAATTTGAGTTTGTTGGCCGAAGTCCGCGCGCTGTCGTTCATCAGTTCGATGCAGCGTTCGCGCATCGCGGGATCGGTCTCGTCGGCGAGCAGCTCCAGCCCGTTGTTGAGCGCGCCGACCGGGGAGAGCAGGTCGTGGCACAGCCGCGAGCACAGCAGGCTGGCGAAATCGACCGGGCTGATCGTCATGTTGATATGGTCCCCCTGTGACGCCGCGCCTTTTGGCGAAGCGCGGAGTCAGGCGCAAGCCCGCCGCCGATCGGCTGCACCTTTTGCCTCGTCACCCCGGGGGGGGGTGTGCGGCAACGGATGTTAGGCGCAGATCGATCCTATCGCACCACGATCGCCACCGGATCGAAGCGTCCGTGCATCGCCCCGTCGCCCACCGCACGCCACGCCCGTACCTCGCTGCCCGCGACGATCACCCAGATCGCCCCGTCCGCTGCGGCCTGCGCCGCATCCTCCGCGGAAGGCTCGGATTTGCCCGATGGATGCGAATGATAATGCCCGATCACCGCCGGCCCCCCGCCCCGCGCGGCGCGATGCGCGGCGAGCAAGGCGCCGGGGTCCAGCTCGAACCGCGTCGCCGGCTGGGGGTGGATATTGGCGCAGCCGCGCGCCTCGATCCGGCCGTCCGGATGGCGCAGCAGCAGCCCGCAGATTTCGTCGCTGCTCCCCGCCGCATCTGCGACGATCCGGTCCCATGTTGGTCTTGAAATTTCCAGCGTGCTATCCATCTAAGACACGATGTATCCGGGGGCTTCCGTTATTCAAGCGACGATCACGCCGGCCGCCGACGGCTGGCGGCTCGATCGTGCGCTGGCGGACGCCGTTCCGACGCTTTCGCGCGAGCGGCTGAAGGTGCTGATCGCCGGTGGCAAGGTCTCGCGCGACGGCCTGCTCGTCCGCGAGCCGGCGCGCAAGGCGACCGCGGGCGAGACCTTCGCGGTCACCGTTCCCGATCCCGTCCCGGCGCATAACGAGGCGCAGGATATCCCGCTCCTCATCGCGTTCGAGGACGAGCATCTGATCGTTGTCGACAAACCCGCCGGGCTGGTCGTCCATCCTGCGGCGGGCAATCTCGACGGCACCTTGGTCAATGCGCTGCTGCATCATTGCCACGGCTCCCTGTCGGGGATCGGCGGTGTGGCGCG
>NZ_MKRR01000022.1:20279-28582 GCF_001897045.1 Sphingomonas sp. 66-10 | reverse complement strand
CAATTCGCCGATCACTCGATCGACCGCCGCTATCTGGCGATCGTCGCCGGGGTGCCGGCCCCGCCCGCGGGCAAGGTCGATGCCCCGCTGGCGCGCAGCCCGCAGAACCGCAAGAAGATCGCGATCGTCGCGACCGGCAAGCGCGCCGTCACGCATTACCGCACGGTCGAGCGGCTGCGGCGCGACGCGGCTTTGGTCGAATGCCGGCTGGAAACGGGGCGGACGCATCAGGTGCGCGTCCATATGGCCTCGCTCGGCCACGCCCTGCTCGGCGACCCGGTCTACGGGCGGACCAAACAGGCGCACCGTGCGATCCTCGAAACGCTCGGTTTCCGACGGCAGGCCTTGCACGCGGCGCGGCTGGGGTTCATCCATCCGATAACAAGAACCGCTTTATCATTCGATAGCGCAATGCCTGCTGACATGCAGGAACTGTTCATTCAGCTCAACGTATAGAGTGGGAGACGGCGCGGCCCAGCACTCGCAGGCCGCCGCTTCCCGACAAAGGGAAAGGGTTAGGATCATGGCAAATCGCAGCAACGTCCCCGCGACGATCCCTGCGCTCGGCGGAGAGCAGAGCCTCAACCGCTATCTCGCCGAGATCAAGAAGTTCCCCATCCTCGCGCCCGAGCAGGAATATATGCTCGCCAAGCGCTTCCAGGAGCATGGCGATACCGAGGCGGCGGCGCAGCTCGTCACCTCGCACCTCCGCCTCGTGGCGAAGATCGCGATGGGCTATCGCGGCTACGGCCTGCCGGTGTCGGAGCTGATCTCCGAGGGCAATATCGGGCTGATGCAGGGCGTGAAGAAATTCGAGCCCGATCGCGGCTTCCGCCTCGCCACTTATGCGATGTGGTGGATCCGCGCCTCGATCCAGGAATTCATCCTGCGCTCGTGGAGCCTGGTGAAGATGGGCACCACCGCGGCGCAGAAGAAACTGTTCTTCAACCTGCGCCGGATGAAGGCCCGGCTCGACGCGTTTGAGGACGGCGATCTCAGGCCAGAGGACGTGGCGAAGATCGCCACCGATCTCGGCGTCACCGAGGCCGAGGTGGTCAGCATGAACCGCCGCATGGCGATGGGGGGCGATACCAGCCTCAACGTGCCGATGCGCGAGGACGGCGAGGGCCAGTGGCAGGATTGGCTCGCCGATGATGCGCCGCTGCAGGACAATGTCATCGCCGACGCGCAGGAAGCCGATGTGCGGCACGAGATGCTCGTCTCCGCGATGGACGACCTCAACGACCGCGAGAAGCATATCCTCACCGAACGCCGGCTGACCGACGATCCCAAGACGCTCGAGGAGCTCTCGCAAGTCTATGGCGTCAGCCGCGAACGCGTCCGCCAGATCGAGGTGCGCGCGTTCGAAAAGCTGCAGAAGGCGATGATGCGGCTGGCGGGCGAGAAAAGGTTGCTGCCGGCCTGAGCGCCCCCTCGTCATGCCGGGCTTGACCCGGCATGACGAGGTTTGGGTATTGGAAATACACCTTCCATTGACCTAACCACACCGCATGATCGCACATGTGCTTCGTATCGGTGGCAAGATCGCCCTGTGGTTCGTCGGCCTGTCGGTATTGTGGGTGGTGATCCTGCGCTTCGTGCCGGTGCCGTTCACCTTCACGATGATGGGCGACCTGCTTTCCGGCCATTCGATCACCAAACAGTGGAAGCCGCTGAGCGAGATCGACCCCAATATGGCGCGCGCCGCGATCGCGGGCGAGGATGCGCGTTTCTGCTCGCATCATGGCTTCGATTACAAGGCGATCGCCGGGGCGGCGTGGCGCAACGCCGAGGGCGGGCGCATCCGCGGCGGATCGACGATCAGCCAGCAGACCGCCAAGAACGTCTTTCTGTTCCAGGGCGGCGGCTATGTCCGCAAGGCGTTCGAGGCGTGGTTCACCGTGCTGATCGAGACGATCTGGGGCAAGCGCCGGATCATGGAAATGTATCTCAATGTCGCCGAGACCGGGATCGGCACCTATGGCGCGGAGGCTGGCGCGATGCGCTATTTCAACCATAGCGCGAGCCACCTGACCCCGACGGAGGCCGCGCGGATCGCCGCCGTCCTGCCGCTGCCCAAGAAGCGCGAGGCGGTCGACCCGAGCGGCTTCGTCCGCCGCCACGGCAACCGGCTGGCCGGCTATGTCGGCGTGGTGAAGCGCAACGGGCTCGATAGCTGCCTGCGCTGAAACCCTCCCTCCTTCCCTACTTCTCCCCTCCCTTCACCCGGGAGGGAAGTTAAGCAGGCACGGCGAGCGGCCGGTCGCACCACACAGTTTCCAAACAGATAGGTGACTTCCCGCGCCCGGCCCGGTAACGCGGCGGGCATGGCTTCATCGGCACCCTCTGACGCCCCGCGCGGCGCGCCGATCCCGTTCGGCGAGTTCGTGGCGATCGTCGCCGCGCTAATGGCGATGGGGGCGTTCGGCATCGACATGATGCTCCCCGCGCTGCCCGATATCGCCCAGTCGCTTCACGTCACCGTCGCCAATCATCGCCAGTTCGTGATCACTGTGTTCGGTGCCGGCTATGGCATCGGACAATTGTTCCACGGGCCGCTGGTCGATCGTTTCGGGCGGCGGCGGATGATGATCGGCTCGCTCGCCGCCTATGCCGCGCTCAACGTGCTGGCGGCGATTTCGGCGAGCTTCCCGCTGCTGCTCGCCGCGCGTTTCTTCGGCGGCACCGCGATCGCCGGATCGCGCATCGGGATGATCGCGATGGTGCGCGATTGCTTCGCCGGGCGCGCGATGGCGCAGATCATGTCGCTCGCCTTCATGGTATTCATGGCGATCCCGATCATCGCGCCGGGGCTCGGCGCCGGCATCCTGCTGTTCGGCAACTGGCGGACGATCTTCTGGATCATCGCCGGCCTCGCGCTTCTCGTGATGATCTGGGTCGCGATCCGCATCCCGGAGACGATGCTCCCCGAGGACCGCCGCGAGATCCGCCTCCCCGCGATCCTCGCCGGGTGGCGCGCGACGCTCTCCGACCGGCTCTCGCTCGGCTATACGCTCGCCACCACCGCGCTGACCGCCTGCCTCTACGGCTATCTCGGGTCGATCGAACAGATCATGGCCGACGGCTTTGGGCGCCCGCATCTGCTGATCGTCATCTTCGCGCTGAGCGCTGGGATGATGATGGTCGGCAACATGACCAATGCGCGGCTGGTAATGCGGATCGGCACGCGGCGGCTGAGCCACGGCGCGGTCTGCGCGATGATCGTGATCAGCGCGATCCACCTCGCGATCGCGATGACCGGGCATGAGACGATCGTGACCTTCGCGATGCTTCAGGCGCTGACCTTCGCCGCTTTTTCGCTCTCCAGCGCCAATTTCTCGGCGATGGCGATGGAGCGGATGGGGCATATCGCGGGCACCGCCGCCAGCGTGCAGGGGTTCATCTCGCTCACCTTCGGCTCGGCGATCGGGACGATGATCGGGCAGGCGTTCGACGGGACGACGCGGCCGCTGACCGCCGGATTCCTCGTCGCGGCGGTGATTGCGATCGGTCTCGCCTTCATCACCGAGCGCGGCCGCCTCTTCCGCCCGCTCGCCTGAAGGGAACCGCCCGGCCCTCCTGAGTGTTCGCGCTTTTGCGAAGGAGGAGAATGGCGATGGGTGGACGGCAGATCTACGGCCACGGTTCGGGCGACGACGGGTTCGACGAGGACGGCTATGACGAGAGCCAGCGCGCGGAAATCCTTGAGGTGACGCGCGAAGGGCGACGCGACGGGGCGATCATCACCGATCTCGATCCCGATCTCGACGTCGATCTGGAGGCCGACGACGACGTCGATAGCCTCAACGAAACCGACGGCGGGAAATAACCAGCCGGCGCCTATGGCGTTGCGGATCGGCGGCGCCGGTGCCACGGTCGCGCGATGCCCACGATCGCGCTGCTGATCCTTTCGAACTGCTTCATGACCACCGCCTGGTATTGGCATCTCAAAGGCGGGATGGCGAAGCCGTTGCCGCTGGTGATCCTGATCAGCTGGGGCATCGCGCTCGCTGAATATTGCCTCGCCGTCCCCGCCAACCGCATCGGCTACGCGCACGGGTGGAGCGGCGGGCAACTCAAGGTCGCGCAGGAGGTGATCACCCTCCTCGTCTTCGGTATCTTCGCGGTAGCGGTGCTCGGCGAACAATTGAGCTGGCGCCACGCCGGCGCGTTCGCCTGCCTGATCGGTGCGGCACTGTTCATGTTCGCCGGGCGGCCGTGAAGACCTAACCCGTTCGCCCTGACCTTGTCCAAGGGCTGCCCTTCTTCGTTGGAAAGAAAAGTGCGGGGCTTCGGCAAGCTCAGCCCGAACGGGGAAAACGGATCAGGCCAGGATCGGCATCCACATCGGCTCGCCGACGAGGCTTTGCGAGCCGCGCAACCGCTCCAGCGCCGCCGCGATCGCCGATTCCGGCGCCTCATGCGTAACGATCGCCACCAGGGCGCTGCCGTCGGGATTGGCGCCGCGCTGGATCAGGCTCTCGATCGAGACACCCGCATCGCGCATCGCCGCGGCGATCTCCGCCAATACCCCCACGCGATCGGCGACCATGAAGCGCAGGTAGAAACGCCCGCGCCGCGCGCCGGTATCGGCCGGGCCGGCATCGGCGAGCGCGGTCACCGGCATCGCGAAGGGCGGGCCGGCCTCGCCGCGCGCGATATCGATCAGGTCGGCGATCACCGCGCTGGCGGTCGGCCCGTCGCCCGCGCCCGCGCCCTGGAACAGCAAGCGGCCGACGAAATTGCCCTCCGCCACCACCGCATTGGTCGAGCCGGTGACATGCGCCAGCGGATGATCCTGCGGCACGAGCTGCGGCTGGACGCGCTGGAACAGCCCGCCCTGCCCCAGTTCTGCCTGACCGATCAGCCGGATGCGATAGCCAAGCGCCGCCGCCTCGGCGATGTCGCCGGCGAGGATCTGGCGGATGCCGCGGATCGCGACGTCGTCGAACGCCGGGCGGGTGCCGAACGACAGGCTGGCGAGGATCGACAGCTTGTGCGCCGCATCCACCCCGTCGATGTCGAAGCTGGGATCGGCCTCGGCATAGCCAAGCGCCTGCGCCTCGGCGAGCACATCGCCGAAATCGCGCCCCTCGGCCTCCATCTTGGAGAGGATGAAGTTGCAGGTGCCGTTGAGGATGCCCTGCACGCGTGCGATCTCGTTCGCCGCCGCGCCTTCGCGCAGCCCCTTGATCACCGGGATACCGCCCGCAACCGCCGCCTCGAACTTGAGCGGGACGCCGGCCTTCTCCGCCGCTTCGGCCAGTTCGAGCCCGTGATGTGCGAGCATCGCCTTGTTGGCGGTGACGAAGGCCTTGCCGCGGCCGAGCGTCGCGCGGGCGAGCGCCAGCGCGGGGCCATCCGCCCCGCCGACCAGTTCGACCACCACATCGGCGCCGACATCGGCAAGCGCGACGGTATCGTCGATCCATTCGAATCGCGAAATATCGACCCCGCGATCCTTGGTGCGGTCGCGCGCGGAGACCGCGACGACCTCGATCGCCCGGCCAGCGCGGCGCTCGATCAGCGCGCGATTGGCCTCGAGCACGCGGATCACGCCCGATCCGACCGTTCCCAGCCCCGCCAGCGCAACTCGCAACGCTTCCGCCATGTCGATTCCCTAATTTTGTAAGTCGCGCGCTCTTGGGCCACGAAGGAGGCGGCGGCAAGGGGCTGTGGCTTCCCCATCCCCCTGCGCCCCGCTAGTGATCGCCGATGACTACCGATCCCCACCGGCAACGCGCGGGCGTTGCCGAACTCACTTTTCGCGGCATCCTGCTCGGCGGGATCATCACGTTGCTGTTCACCGCCGCCAACGTTTATCTCGGGCTCAAGGTCGGGCTGACCTTCGCCACCTCGATCCCCGCCGCGGTGATCTCGATGGCGGTGCTGCGCGCCTTTCCCGACAGCTCGATCCTCGAAAACAACATCGTCCAGACGATCGCCAGCGCGGCGGGGACGCTCGCGGCGATCATCTTCGTGCTGCCGGGGCTGGTGATGATCGGCTGGTGGCACGGCTTCCCCTTCGTCACCACCGCCGCGATCACCGCGACCGGGGGCATCCTCGGGGTGATGTTCTCAGTGCCGCTGCGCCGCGCCTTGGTGGTCGATACCGACCTGCCCTATCCCGAGGGGCGCGCGGCGGCGGAGGTGCTCGAAGTCGGCTCGGCGGCGCGCGACGGCGGGGCGGAGAGCGCCAAGGGGCTCTCGGTGCTGATCTGGGGCAGCCTCGCCTCGGCCGGGTTCGCATTGCTGACCCAGATGAAGCTCGCCGCGGCGGAGACCGCACGCTGGTTCCGCATCGGCGCGAGCGCGACCGGGATTTCGGGGGGGCTGTCGTTCGCGCTGCTCGGGGTCGGGCATCTCGTCGGGCTGTCGGTCGGGATGGCGCAGCTCGTCGGGATGGCGACCGGCTGGTGGGTGCTGCTGCCGATCCTCACCGCGCATAGCGACCTCGGCGGCAGCGCCGAGGAACTCGCCAATACGGTGTTCCGCGCCGACGTGCGCTTCTTCGGCGCCGGGGTGATCGGGGTCGCGGCGGTGTGGGCGCTGGCGAAGATCGCGCGCCCGGTGATCGGCGGGATCGCCTCGGCGCTCGCCGCGAGCCGCGCGCGGCGTGGCGGCGAAGTGCTGGCGCTCACCGAACGCGATCTGCCGATCGGTGTCGTCGGGCTCGTCTCGCTGGCGATGCTCGTGCCGATTGGCGTGTTGCTGTGGAGCGTCATCGCGGGCGGGCCGCTCGCCGCGTCGGGGGCGCTGCTGATCGGCGGCGCCTTGCTCTTCGTGCTGGTGATCGGGCTTATGATCGCCGCGGTGTGCGGCTATATGGCCGGGCTGATCGGCGCATCCAACTCGCCGGTTTCGGCGATCGGCATCCTGTCGATCATCGCCGCCTCGCTGCTGCTCGTCGCCTTGTTCGGGCGCGGCACCCCGCCCGATACCGCGCAGGCGCTGATCGCTTATGCGCTGATCGTCACCGGGATCGTGTTCGGCGTGGCGACGATCTCCAACGACAATCTCCAGGATCTCAAGACCGGCCAGCTCGTCGGCGCGACGCCGTGGAAGCAGCAGGTCGCGCTCGTCATCGGCGTCTGCTTCGGCGCGCTGGTGGTTCCGATCGTGCTCGATCTGCTCAACACCGCCTTCGGCTTTGCGGGCGCGCCGGGCGCCGGGCCGCAGGCACTCGCCGCGCCGCAGGCCGGGTTGATCTCGGCGCTGGCGAAGGGCGTGCTCGGGGGCGACCTCAACTGGCCGATGCTGCGCTGGGGCGCGCTCGCCGGAATCGGCTTCGTCATCCTCGACGAGGCGATGGGGCGGGCCAAGCTGCTCCGACTGCCGCCGCTCGCGGTCGGGATCGGCATCTATCTGCCGATGGCGGTGATCCTGCCGGTGACGGTCGGCTCGTTGCTCGGCTGGATCTATGACCGCTGGTCGGACCGCCGCAACGATGCCGAGGGCGCCAAGCGGCTGGGGGTGCTCCTCGCGACCGGGATGATCGTCGGCGAGAGCCTGTTCGGGGTGGCCTTTGCCGGCATCGTCGCGGCGAGCGGCAGCGATTCGCCGCTGGCGGTGGTCGGCAACGGCTTCGCGCCGATCGCACTGGTCGGCGGAACGATCCTGTTCATCGCGCTGACCTGGTGGCTCTACCGCTGGACGCGCACGCTGGTGACGCGCGGCTGACAAGCCCCTCTTTCTTCTCCCCTCCCTTCACCAGGGAGGGGAGTTAAGGGGGACGAAGATCACATCAGCGCCAGCAGATCCTTGATCCCGACGAAGGCGAAGCCGACCGAGCTGTCGGCGATGCCATAAGGCATGAACAGCATGTCGCCGTGCTTCATCGCCCCGCAGGTATAGACGACATTGGGCACATAGCCCTCGCGATCCTGATCCGCCGCGGCGAGGATCGGCTCCTGCGTGCGCCCCAGCACCTTGCCCGGATCGTTCTTGTCGAGCAGCGCCGCGCCGATCGAATATTTGCGCATCGCGCCGACCCCGTGGGTCAACAGCAGCCAGCCCTCGTCGAGCTCGATCGGCGCGCCGCAATTGCCGATCTGGACGAATTCCCACGGATGTTCCGGCTTGAGGATCAGATCGCCGTCGTCCCAATGCGTCAGGTCATTCGTCTTGAGCAGGTAGAGATTTTCCCCGTCCTGCCGCCCGATCGCCATATAGGTGCCGTCGACCTTGCGCGGGAACAGCGCGATCCCCTTGTTGCGCGCGGCGGTTCCGGTCATCGGCACGAGGTCGAACGCCCGGAAATCCCTGGTCCGCATCAATTCGGACTGGATGCGCGAACCGTTATA
>NZ_MKRR01000022.1:13870-20267 GCF_001897045.1 Sphingomonas sp. 66-10 | reverse complement strand
GCAGATCCTCCAGCCCCTTCGATTGCTCGTCGGTGATCGGAAAGATCACCGTCCCCGACAGGGTCGAATCGCGGTGGCGATGCACGCGCACCGCGCCGGTGGGCGGATGCTCCTCGTCCATATTCTTGGCATCGGCGGCGGTGGCGAAGGGCGGCTCGGGGGCGAGCTTGAGTTCGCGCCGCGCGGTGATGATGCCCTCGCGAAACGCGATCGAGGAGATATGCCCCTCCCCCACCGCGCGCAGCGACATCACGATGCGCTGCGATCCCTTGGGCATCCCCGACTGATCGTGATGCGCCACCACGCTGGGGTTCATCAGCGCCGCGGCGGCATAACTGTATTCCAGGCAGAAATAGGCGCCGATCAGCTGGCGCTTCACATCGCCGATCTTGCCGCTGTCGAGATCGTGCTGCGCCGCGATCTGGTCGTAGCGCGCCATGAACACACGCCGCGTCTGCCAGTGCCGCGCCTCGAAATCCTTGAGCACCGCCTCGAGCTGTTCGCTGGCCTCGTCCTCGGTCATTTCGAGCACGACGCCGATCAGCCGCTGCGAGCGGCTGATCCCCGAGCCGTTCGATTGCCAGCCGAGATGGAACGGCCGCACCACGACGCGCGATGGGTCGGCGTGCAGCCGCAACCGGTGGTTGAAAATCTCCAAAACTCGCCTCGCCGTATCGCCTTGCCGATGCGGCGCCCGCCCGTCAGGCGACCGCGCGTCTTTGCCCTGCCACGCCGGCACCCGTTTTTGAAAGCCTTGAAATCGCGCAAGAGGCCAATTGCAGCGCGAGAATCGATTCGGCGCCCTGATTGCGGTTGAGCCCGGTCGGCATCAGCCCGTCGAAACAGCCGCCATCGGCCGCAGTCGCCAAAGGCAGGTCGAGGTCGTTCCCGCCGAGGAACCAGCGATAGGCGCGGTTGGCCTCGTCGATCCATTTGGTCTCGCCGGTCGCGGCAAAGGCCGCGCTGCACGCATCGATCGTCGCCTGCGCCTCCAGCGGCTGCTGATCGAACGGCAGCGGCTCGGCATAGACGCGGCCGAAGCTTTCGGTGCCGACCGCGCGGAAATGCCCGCCCGGCGCGGTCTGCCGCGCGACGATCCAGTCGAGCGTCTCAATCCCGCATGCCACCAGATCGTCGCGCCGCAATGCCAGGCCCGCGCGGATCATCGCCTCGGGCAATCGCGCATTGTCATAAGCGAGCACGATCTCGAACCATTGCCAGTCGGGCCGGCTGGCGTGATCGAGCAATGACAGATGCTCGTCGGGAAACCGCTCCAGGATCGCGCGCGCGAGCGGGTGCCCCGGGGACGCTTCGATCATCGCCGCCGCCCCGAGCATCGCAAAGGCCTGCGCGCGCACGCTGCCGAGTTCGAGCCCGAGACTGGCGGTGTCGCCGAACAGCGCGGTCGCCCAATCGCGATGCTTATGTTCCCGCGCATCGCGCGCGGTGACCCCGAGGGCCCAGAGCGTCCGGCCGTTCGAATCGTCCGACCCTTCCTCTTCGCACCACGTCCGGTCGTAGTTCATGAAATTGCGGAAGCGGCGCTTTTCCGGGTTCCACGCATATTGGACGAACGACGCATAGACCGTCATCCACTTGTCGCGCCGCACCGGATCGAGCGGCTCGATTGCGCTCATCAGCATCAGCGCGCGCGCATTGTCGTCGATGCAATAGCCGTGGCGACGATCGGGGACCGAGTAGATCGCATGCTGATACATCCCGGTCCGGTCGCTCATCCGCTCGACCGCGGCGAGATCGGGCGCGAGCGGCGCCGCCTGCGCGGCGCCTTTGGTCAGCCGCTTAGGGCGCGCGGAGATCACCGTCTCGATCTCGCTCATCGCGCGCTCGGCGAGCCGCGGCCAGATCATCGTCCGCCCGCGCGCATAGGCCCGCGCGGAAAGCTCGGTCCGCGCCTCCTCGCTGTCGAGCAGGCGATTGATCTCGCGGGCGAAACCGGCCGAATCGCGGAAATCGACCAGCACGCCGTGCCCATCCGCCAATATCTCGGTCGCATGCGCATAAGGGGTGGAGATCACCGGCTTGCCCACGCCAACGGCATAGCTCAGCGTTCCGCTCGTGATCTGCGTCGGATTGAGATAGGGCGTGACGTAAAGGTCCGCCGCCTGCAGATAATCGATCAATTCGTCATGCTCGACGAAAGCGTCGATGAACGACACGCGGTTCGCCACGCCCTTTTCCCGCGCCAGTTCCTGCAACCGCTCGCGATAGGATTCGCCCTCGCGCGCGACGAGATTGGGGTGGGTCGCGCCGAGCACGACATAGAGCGCGTCGGGATGCCGCGCGATCACCTCGGGCATCGCGCCGATCACCGTCTCGATCCCCTTGCCGGGGGCGAGCAGCCCGAAGGTGAGAATCACCTTGCGCCCCACCCAGCCGAAACGCGGCTTGAACTGCGCCGGATCGGTGAGCTCACGGTCTGGCACGCCGTGCGGGATCGTGATGATCGTCCGCGGATCGGCGCCATAGACGCGCCGCAGGATTTCCTGCCCGCGCGCCGCCATCACGATCACGCGCTGCGCACGGCGCAACAGCCCTTCCATCACCGCACGCTGATGCGCATCGGGGTTTTCGAGCACGGTGTGGAGCGTCACGATCAGCGGCAGCGTCGTGCGATCGAGCAGCGAAAGGATATATTCGCCCGCCGCGCCGCCGAAGATGCCATATTCGTGCTGGAGCCAGATCGCCTGCGCGCCCGATGCCTCGATCCGCCGCGCCGCATCGATATAAGCGGCGCGATCCTGCTCGGGGATCGCCGCGGTGACCTCGGGGGGATAGTCGTAGCTCCCCGGGTGATCGTCCATCGCATAGACGTCGATCCTGACCCCGGGAAAACTGCTGCCGAGCGCACGGAATGTATCGGTGGTATAAGTTGCCAACCCACATTTGCGCGGCAGAAAATTACCAATCAACGCAATATGTTTGACGCTACCGCGACCCACGGTCGCGCCTCGAGTTTCTCCTGCCATTGCCTCGCCTTCGCTATCGCACGTTGCGGGCCGTTCACCCGCTGGACAGGATTGAAACAGGCGAGACCGATGTTGGTTGCAAAAATTGTGCAACGCAATATCAGCCGACTCGGCGGATCGCGATCAGCCGCGCCCGCGATAAGGCGGAACACCCTGATCGGGCACCCACAATTCGGCCGGCGGCGCGCCCGTCTGCCAGAAAACGTCGATCGGGATGCCCCCGCGCGGATACCAATAGCCGCCGATCCGCAGCCACACCGGCTTCATCTCCTTCGCCAGCCGCTCGCCGATCCCGACGGTACAATCCTCGTGGAAGGCGGCGTGGTTGCGGAACGAGCCGAGGAACAGCTTGAGCGACTTGGATTCGACGATCGTCTCGCCGGGGACATAATCGATCACCAGATGCGCGAAATCGGGCTGGCCGGTCACCGGGCAGAGCGAGGTGAATTCGGGCGCGACGAAGCGCACCGCATAGAGGCGCCCCACGCGCGGGTTGGGAACGTAATCGAGCGTCGCCTCGTCCGGGGACGCGGGAAGCGTGCTGGCCTTGCCGAGATGCAGTGTCATGCCGCGCGAGATAGGCGCGGATCGGGCGCGGCGCCACTCCCCCTACCCTCGTCATTCCCGCGAAGGCGGGAAGTTGGGCGTGAGTTCAACGCTTCTTCGCCTTCTTCGGCGGCGCGCCCTTGACCAGCGAGCTGAGCTGGCAGCGCTGCCCACGGACGATCAGCGTGGCATAGCGATCGAGCGTGTCGGTGCCGCGCGTCTCGATCCCGATCCGCTCGGCGAAGGGCAAATCGGTGCACGGCCCCATCAATTGCGCGTGATACCAGTCGAAGCCGTTGACCTGCAGATAGACCGCGTCGCGCCCGTCGGCGCGGAAATCGGTGATATTGCGGTTGGCGAAGGGGACGCTGACCTCCTTCGCATCATTGCCGTGCTTGACCTCGCCGGCCCGCGCCGTCGCCGCCAGCCCGATGATGGCGACCGCAGCCAAGATGCCCGATTTGACCATGATGCTCGCTCCATTCTGCGGGAATGATCATCGCTTACAGGTCGTTTACCGCGGCTGAATTGCGTGCGCGCCGCGTCGCGCTAAGGAAGCGGACATGGAATCGCTCGTCTCCACCGAATGGCTCGCCGGTGCGCTCGGCGCCCCCGATCTGCGTATCGCCGATTGTTCCTGGTTCCTCCCCGGCGAGGGGCGCGACGGCGCGGCCGATTATCGCGCGGCGCATATCCCCGGCGCGGTGTTCCTCGACCTCGCCGATATCGTCGATAGCGCGCATCCCGCGCCGATGATGCTCCCGCCGCCCGAGAAATTCGCCAGCCGGATGGCGAAGCTCGGGATCGGCGACGGGGTGCGCATCGTGCTCTACGACGATTCGCCGCATCGCACCGCGGCACGCGCGTGGATGATGATGCGCAGCTTCGGGGTGCCCGATGTCGCGATCCTCGACGGCGGGCTCGGCAAATGGCGTGCCGAGGGCCGCCCGCTTTCCGCCGAGACGGTGACGCCGCGCGCGCGCCATATGACCCCGCGCGCGACCGGCATCGGGGTGCGCGATATCGCGGCGATGCGCGAAAACCTCTCCTCCCGCGCCGCGCAGGTGGTCGACGCTCGCTCGCCCGCGCGCTTCGCCGGCGAGGAGCCCGAGCCGCGCCCCGGGGTTGTGCCCGGGCATATCCCGGGATCGGTCAACATCCATTATGCGCGATTCTTCAACGCCGACGGTACGTGGCGGTCGCCCGCCGAGCTGGCGGCATCGTTCGCGAAGAGCGGCATCGACCCGGCGCGCCCGCTGATCGCGACCTGCGGCTCGGGGGTCACCGCCTCGATCGTTGCCTTCGCCGCACATCTGCTCGGGCATGACGCGGCGGTCTACGACGGCAGCTGGGCCGAATGGGGCGCCACCCCCGATGCGCCAAAGGAGACCGGCCGGTGAGCGACGGACACGACAAGATCGGCGACGCCACCCGCGTCGTTGCGGCCGGGCGCCGCGCCGAATGGACCGCGGGGGTGGTCAACACCCCGGTCTGGCGCGCCTCGACGATCCTTTACGACAATGTCGCCGATTTGCGCGCACGCGCCGGGCGCGACACCCACCACCGGCTATTCTACGGCCGCCGCGGCACCCCGACGCAATGGAGCCTCGCCGACGCGCTGACCGAGCTCGAACCGGGGGCGGAGGCGACCTTCCTCTATCCTTCCGGGGTCGCGGCGATCGCCGCCGCACTGCTCAGCATACTCTCGCCGGGGGACGAATTGCTGCTGGTCGATTCGACCTATGACCCGACCCGCAGTCTCGCCAACGGGCTGTTGAAGCGGCTGGGGATCACGACGCGCTATTACGATCCGCTGATCGGCGCCGGAATCGCCGATCTGATCGGCGAGCGGACCAAGGCGATCTTCATGGAAAGCCCCGGCAGCCTCACCTTCGAGGTGCAGGACGTGCCCGCGATCGTCGCGGCGGCGAAGGCGCACGGCGTGGTGACGCTGCTCGACAATACCTGGGCGACCCCGCTCAACTTCCGCGCGATCGAGCGCGGAGTGGATTATACGATCCTCGCCTGCACCAAATATGTCGTCGGGCATTCGGACGTCATGCTCGGGTCGGTGACCGCCGCCGCGGGGCGGTTCGCGAAATTGCGCGATACCAGCCACCAGCTCGGCCAGATCGCCAGCCCCGACGATGCCTGGCTCGGCAGCCGCGGGCTGCGCACGATGCAGCTCCGGCTCGAACGCCACGAGCAGAGCGCGCTCGCGATCGCGCGCTGGCTGGAAACGCGGCCCGAGGTGGCGCGGGTGCTCCACCCGGCGCTTCCCTCCTGCCCCGGCCACGACCTGTTCGCGCGCGATTTCGCCGGGGCGAGCGGGCTGTTCTCGTTCGTCCTGCAAGGCGGCGGCGAGGCGGCACGCGCCGCGCTGATCGACGGGCTCGACCATTTCGGGATCGGCTATTCGTGGGGCGGCTTCGAATCGCTCGCGATTCCGGTCGATCCGGAGAAATACCGCACCGCGACCAAGCCCGATTTCGCCGGCCCGATCGTCCGGCTCCAGATCGGGCTGGAAGATGTGAACGACCTGATCGCCGATCTCGAACGCGGGCTGGCGCGGTTCAGCGCGGTGCGGGGTTAAGCGGGCAAACCCGCTCGCCCTGAGCTTGTCGAAGGGCTGCCCTTCTTCATCGGAAGAAAGTGCAGGGCTTCGACAGGCTCAGCCCGAACGGGGAAAGGTAACCGCGATCTAAGCTTACTTCGGGGTCGCGGCGCGGGCGTCCTGGCCGTCGCCTTCGGGCGCGGCGACGATATCGCGGGTCGTCTGGCCCTTTTCGACCACATTGGTCTTGGGATCGCCGACCGACGAGCGGATGCCGGGCGCGGCGTCGCCGGCTTGGCTCACCGCGGCG
>NZ_MKRR01000022.1:1709-13818 GCF_001897045.1 Sphingomonas sp. 66-10 | reverse complement strand
CATCAGCGACGGCTGGCGCGCGACCGCGAACTCGTCGGGCCGCGCCCGATCGTAGCCGCGCTTGCCGCAACCGGCGAGCAAGGCGAGCGCGGCAATGCCGGCTCCGGCGACGACGATCTTACGCATTATCGATTCTCCACAGGCTTGCCGGGCTTGTCGCGCATCAGGAGCGCACGCACCAGCAGGATCAGCACACCAATCGTAATCGCCGCATCGGCGACGTTAAAGACCAAAAACGGGCGCCATTCGCCGAAGTGCAGGTCGGCGAAGTCAACCACATAGCCGAAGCGCACGCGATCGAGGATATTGCCGATCGCCCCGCCGAGCACGAGCCCGAGCGCAACCTGATCGGCGCGGCTCTTCTCGCGCCACATCCACACCAGCACCGCCACCGCGATCGCCCCGGTCATCGCCACCAGCGCCCAGCGCCCGACCTCGCTCTCCGCGCGGAGCAGCCCGAGGCTGACCCCGACATTCTGGACGAAGCGCAGGTCGAAGATCGGCAGGATTTCGCGCACCGCGCCGAGATAATCGATCCCGAGCGGTCCGGTGACGATCCACTTCACGAGCTGATCGACGAGGAACAGCGCCAAAGCCGTCGCCAGCCCGAGCTTGGGGAGCGCGCGCATCACGCCCCCACCTCGCCGACCGCCGCGGTGCAGCGGCCGCACAGCCCGTCATCCTCGGTCACTTCGGGCAGCAACCGCCAGCAGCGGCCGCATTTGTGATAATCGGTGCGCGTCACGGTCACCTCATCGCCCGGCGAGACCTTCGCCACGATGAACGCCTCGGCCAAAGCATCGGCATCGAGCGGCAGCTCGGGCACCGTCACATTCGCCTCGAGGCTCGAGCGGACGATCTTTTCGCGGCGGAGCGGCTCGATCGCCTCGGTAACGCGGACCCGCAGCGCGCGGATCGCCAGCCAGCGCTGGCTGATATCCTCGCTCGCCTCGGCGGGCAGCTCGGGCCAGTCGAGGAAGTGCACCGACCCGTCCTCGCTCGGGAAGCGCGTCTGCCACACTTCCTCGGCGGTGAAGGTCAGTACCGCCGCCGCCCAGCGTACCAGCGCGTGGAACAGCACGTCGAGCATCGTGCGATAGGCGCGCCGCGTCGTATCGGTCGGTGCGTCGCAATAGAGCGAATCCTTGCGGATATCGAAGAAAAACGCCGACAGATCCTCATTGGCGAAATCGCTCAGCAGCCGGGTGTAGGTGTTGAAGTCGAAATCGACGATCGCCTGGCGAAGCTGCTTGTCGAGCGCGTGGACGAGGTGGAGCATATAGCGCTCCAGCTCGGGCCATTCGCTTACCGGCAGCCGCTCGCCCTCGTCGAACCCGTCGAGTGCGCCGAGCAGGTAGCGGAAGGTGTTGCGCAGCTTGCGATATTGGTCGGCAACGCCGGCAAGGATCTCCTTGCCGATGCGGTGATCCTCGGTGAAATCGACCGACAGCGCCCACAAGCGCAGGATATCTGCGCCATATTCCTTCATCAGGTCGAGCGGATTGACCGTGTTGCCGAGCGACTTGGACATTTTCATGCCCTTGGCGTCCATCGTGAAGCCGTGGGTCAGCACCGCATCATAAGGCGCCCGCCCGCGGGTCCCGCAGCTTTCGAGCAGCGACGACTGGAACCAGCCGCGATGCTGGTCCGATCCTTCGAGATAAAGATCGGCCGGCCAGCGCAATTCGGGCCAGCGCCCGCTTTCGAGCACGAAGGCGTGGGTGCAGCCCGAATCGAACCACACGTCGAGAATGTCGGTGACGCGCTCGTAATCGGCCGGATCATAGTCCGGGCCGAGCAGCGCCGGGACCGCTTCCTCGCTCCACGCGTCGACGCCCTCGGCGCGGAAGGCATCGACGATCCGCGCATTGACCGCCGGATCGCACAGATAGTGACCGGTCTTGCGATCGACGAACAAGGCGATCGGCACGCCCCAGGCGCGCTGGCGCGAGATCACCCAGTCGGGCCGCCCCTCGACCATCGCACCGATGCGGTTACGGCCCTTTTCGGGGACGAAGCGCGTCGCGGCGATCGCGGCGAGCGCGGTTTCGCGCAGCGTCGCGCCGCCTTCGATCGGGCGATCGACCGCGATGAACCATTGCGGGGTGCAGCGGAAGATCACCTTCGCCTTGGATCGCCACGAATGCGGATAGCTATGGACGAAATCGTCCGACGCCGCGAGCAGCGCCCCCGCCGCGCGCAGGTCCGAACAGATCGGGCCGTCGCTGGCGGTGAACTTCTTGTTGATGACGCTGCCCTGCCCGCCGAGCCACGCCCAATCCTCGCGGTAGAAGCCGCCCGCATCGACCGCGAACACCGGGTCGATGCCGTGCGCCTTGCACAGCTCGAAATCGTCCTCGCCGTGATCGGGCGACATATGGACGAGCCCGGTGCCGGCATCGGTGGTGACGAAATCGCCGGCCAGGAACGGGCGCGGCTTGGCGAAGAACCCGCCGAGGTGATGCATCGGGTGACGCGCGACGGCGCCGGCGAGTTGAGAACCCTTGAATCTATTGACCACGGCTCCGGGCGCGAGACGGGTATCTGTCCGTGCACGAAATGCGTCTAAGAGTGGCTCGGCAACAACATAGCGATAGTCAACCATGTTCTGTACCGCGCCATTAACTGGCGCGGATGCAAAACTGCGCGTCGATTCGACCACAACGTAATCGATCTCCGCCCCATAGGCCAAAGCCTGATTGACCGGGATCGTCCACGGCGTCGTCGTCCAGATCACCGCATGCGCGCCGACCAGTTCAGGCGCGTTCGGCGCCTCGACGATCTCGAACGCCACGTCGATCTGGGTCGAGGTGATGTCCTCATATTCGATCTCGGCCTCGGCCAGCGCGGTCTTCTCGACCGGGGACCACATCACCGGCTTGGCGCCGCGATAGAGCTGCCCCGTCTCGGCGAACTTCATCAGCTCGGCGACGATCGTCGCCTCCGCCGCGAAATCCATCGTGAGGTACGGCTTGTCCCAATCGCCGTTGATGCCGAGCCGCTTGAGCTGCTCGCGCTGGGTGTTGACCCAATGCTGCGCATAGGCGCGGCATTCGGCGCGGAATTCGCGCGCCGGCACCTCGTCCTTGTTGCGCTTCTTCTTGCGATACTCCTCCTCGACCTTCCATTCGATCGGCAGGCCGTGGCAATCCCAGCCGGGGACATAAGGCGCGTCCTTGCCCAGCAGCGTCTGGGTGCGCACCACCATGTCCTTGAGGATGTGGTTGAGCGCGTGGCCGATATGCATGTCGCCATTGGCATAGGGCGGGCCGTCGTGGAGAATGAACTTCTCGCGCCCGGCGCGCTGCTCGCGCAGCCGCTGGTACAGGCCCAGCTTCTGCCAGCGTTCCAGAATAGCCGGTTCCTTCTGCGGCAGGCCGGCTTTCATCGGAAAGTCGGTCTTCGGCAGGAAGACGGTGTCGCGCCAGTCGCGCTTCGGGGTATCGGATGCGTCAGCCATGAGTGCGCGCGGCATTAGCGCGGGAAAAGGGCCGCGTCATGCCCCATCGTTAGCCTGTGACAAGTTGTTCAAAGCCAACGCTTGCCCAACCCTACCCCGTCATTCCCGCGAAGGCGGGAATCCATAAGCACTGCGGTCGCGCTTCTATCGCAGAAGCCAGCCAGAATGGATCCCCGCCTTCGCGGGAATGACGGAAGAGATGCCGATCAGCCCGCAGCAAGGATCGCCCGCGCGCGGTCGCAATCCGCCGCCATTTGCGCGATCAGCGCGTCGAGTGAGTCGAATTTCGCCTCGGGGCGGAGATAGTCGATCAGTTCGACCTCGATCATCTGATCGTACAGGTCGCCGCTGAAATCGAAGAAATAGGGTTCGAGCAATTCCTTGGGCGGGTCGAAACTCGGCCGGATGCCGAGATTCGCCGCGCCGTCCAGCACGCGTCCGTCGGGCAGCCGCCCGCGCACCGCATAGATGCCGTAAGCCGGGCGGAGGTAGTTGCCCATGTCGATATTGGCGGTGGGAAAGCCGATCTCGCGCCCCACTTTGTCGCCGTGCTGGACGCGGCCGGCGATCGCCCACGGCCGGGTGAGCAGCCGCGCCGCCTCGCGCGGGTTGCCGGCACGCAGCGCGTCGCGGATGCGGCTGGAGGAAACCGGGGCGCCGTCGAGCATCACCTCGCCCACCGTCGCATCGGTGAAGCCGTAACGCCTGCCGAGCGCGGCCATCGCGGCGGCGTCGCCGCTCTTGTTGTGGCCGAAGGTGAAATCCTCGCCGGTCACCACCCCGCCGACCCCGAACAGCCCGACCAGCCGGTCGCGGACGAATTCCTCCGCCTCCAGCGCGGCGAGCGCGGCGTCGAAATGGAACACGATCATCCCGTCGACCCCCGCATCGGCGAACAGCCGCTCGCGCTGATCGAGCGTGGTCAGCCGGAAGGGCGGGGTATCGGGGCGGAAGTGACGCACCGGATGCGGGTCGAAGGTCGCGACCAGTGCGGGGCGCCCCTCGGCGCGCGCCTGATCGACCGCACGGCCGACCACCGCCTGGTGCCCCAGGTGGAATCCGTCGAAATTGCCGAGCGCGACGATGCCCCCCCTGAGGTGCGGCGGAATCGCCGAGCCGCCGTCCAGCCGCTCCATGCCGCGCGCCTTAGGGGCCACCAACCCGGACGGCAATGGCCGAGTCATGCTTCGGCCGTGCGCACCAATGTTTCGAACCGCCCGTCGGCGACGCGGATCTCGTTGAAGCTCGGCGGCGTCTTGCGCAGCCGGGTCGAGAGCGTCCCCGCTCCGATCAGCCGCATCTTGCCGTAAGGAATGTCGAACGGATCGTGGACATGCCCCGAAAGCACCGCATCCGCCCCCGCCGCAGCGAGCGCCGCCAGCGCCCGCGCCCCATGCCGCGTCCGCCCCGAGCCGGTGGTCGGCCCCTCGATCAGCGGATGATGCCCCGCGACGAAGATCAGATCGCCCTTCGGCGCCGCGGCGATTCGCGCCAGCGCCGTGTCGAGCGAGGGTTTGGCGACCCGCCCCTTCGACTGGTCGAGACGGAATTGCGCGCGCGAGATCGTGCTGAGCGGGACGATCGACACCCCGGGGATCGCCAGCGGGCGTTCGATCAGCTTCTCCGCCGCGCCATAGCGGCGATAGGGCGCGAACAGCCGACGCAACGGATCCCAATAATAAGGGATGTCGTGGTTGCCGATCTCCAGCGTCACCGGCACCCCGAGCGCGCGGAGCCAGCGCCCGCCGGCGTCGAACTCGCTCGGGCGCGCGCGCATCGTCAGGTCGCCGGTCATCACCACCGCATCGGGCCGCTCCGCCGCGACGCATTCGGCGAACCACGCCAGCGCCGCCGGGTCCTCCGCGCCGAAATGCAGATCGCTGACGTGAAACAGCCTGATCGTCACGCTCGCTCCTCTGTTGCGCGTTAATCAAAACGGCTTAGACGCCTTTGCAACGATAGCAAGAAAGCGATGGAGAGGCCGTGAGCGAGATCGCGACGATGCTGACCGATGCGATCGAGCGACTGCTCGAGGCGCGGCTCGACGATTCGGCGATGCACGCCGCCCGCACCGGCATCTGGCCGAGCGATCTGTGGCGCGCGCTGGAGGAACAGGGCGTGCCGCTGGCGCTGGTGCCCGAAGATGCCGGCGGGTTCGGTGTCGACCCACGCGAGGCGCTCGATCTGATCCGCCTGTTCGGTCGCCACGCGGTTCCGCTGCCGCTCGGCGAGACGATGCTCGCCAATGCCGCGCTGGCGCGCGCCGGGCTGCCGCTCGCCGACGGGCCGGCCGCGCTGGTGCCGATCGACGGCGCGGCGCGAATCGCCTGGGGCCGCAATTGCCGGACTTTCGTCGTCGAGACCGCAACCGGCATCGCCCGGATCACCGATGCGACGCTCGAACATGAAGCGATCGACCTAGCCGGGCTGCCGCGCGACGCGATGCGCTTTCACGCGCCCGAGCGGGCCGCGCCGATCCCCGGCAAGCTGATCGAGCACGGCGCGCTGGTCCGCGCGCTGCAATGCGCCGGCGCGCTCGACCGCGTGCTCGAACTGACCGTCGCGCATGTCGCCGAACGCGTCCAGTTCGGCCGCCCATTGTCGAAATTCCAGGCGATCCAGCAGGAACTGGCGAAGCTCGCGGGCGAGGTCGTCGCCGCCTCTGCCGCGGCCGATCTCGCCGCGGATGCGTTTATCGCCGACCCGGCCGATGCCACCTTCGCGATCGCGGTCGCGCGGGTGCGGATCGGCGAGGCGGTCGGCCGCGCCAACGGCATCGCGCACCAGCTCCACGGTGCGATCGGCTTCACCGCCGAGCATCGCCTGCATCTGTTCACCACCAGCCTATGGACGTGGCGCGACGAGTTCGGGGGCGCGGCGCATTGGGCGACACGGCTCGGCGATCGCGCGCTCGCCGCCGGAAAAGAGGGTTTTTGGCCGATGGTGACCGCAGCATGATCGGCTTCCGCTTCCCCTCCCCGCCGCCTTCTCCCGCTGCCGAAGCCTTGCGCGCCGAGGTCCGCGCGTTTCTCGCCGAAGCGCTGGCGACGCGCAGCCCCGCTGCGCGCGCCGAAAGCTGGAGCGGGTTCGATCGCGATTTCAGCCGCGCGATCGGCGCCAAAGGTTGGCTCGGAATGACCTGGCCCAAGCGCTACGGCGGGCACGAGCGCAGCGCGTTCGAACGTTATGTCGTGATCGAGGAGATGCTTGCCGCCGGCGCGCCGGTCGCCGCGCATTGGATCGCCGATCGCCAGAGCGGCCCCACCCTGCTCAAATTCGGCACCGAGGAACAGAAAGCGACGATCCTGCCGCGGATCGCCGCCGGCGAACTGGTGTTCTGCATCGGGATGAGCGAACCCGATTCGGGCTCCGATCTCGCCGCGACGCGCACCCGCGCGACCCCGGTCGACGGCGGCTGGCGCGTCACCGGCACCAAATTGTGGACCACCGGCGCGCATCACGCCGATTATATGATCCTGTTCTGCCGCACGAGCGGCACCAACAGTGATCGGCAGGCGGGAACCAGCCAGTTGCTCGTCGATCTCCACGCCACCGAAGGGGTCACGATCCGCCCGATCATCGATCTCGCCGGGCAGCATCATTTCAACGAAGTGCATTTCGAGAATGCCTTCCTCCCCGCCGCGGCGCTGATCGGCGCCGAAGGCGGCGGGTGGGATCAGGTGATGAGCGAACTCGCCTTCGAGCGCAGCGGGCCGGAGCGTTTCCTGTCGTCGATGCAATTGCTGCTCGAGTTGATCGCGGTGCTGCGCGAGGCGCCGGGCGACGCGGCGCGGCTCGCGCTCGGGCGGCTGACCGCGCATCTCGTCGTGCTGCGGCGGCTGTCGCGCGGGGTGGCGGCGCTGCTCGAAACGGGGGAGAATCCCGCGGTCCACGCCGCGATCGTCAAGGATCTCGGCGCGACCTTCGAACAGGATCTGCCCGAAATCGCCCGCGCTTTGGTCGACGCCGAGCCCGATCGCGCCTCGACGAGCGATTTCGTCGCGGTGCTCGCGCACACGATGCTCAACGCGCCGTCCTTCTCGCTGCGCGGCGGCACGCGCGAGATCCTGCGCGGGATCATCGCGCGGGGTCTGGGGGTGCGGTGACCTTAAAGCCCCTCCCCTTCAGGGGAGGGGTGAAGGCGGGATTTACGAGATATGCACCGACTTGGTGATCATATGCGCCTCGATCCCCTCGGGGCCGTCCTCCGAGCCGAAGCCCGAATCCTTGACCCCGCCGAACGGCGCATCGGGCCATGAGGTGCGGACGTTGTTGATGCACACCATCCCCGATTCGACCGCATCGCCAAGGATCGCCTGACGCCGCCCGTTCTCGGTGAAGCAATAGGACGCCAGGCCATAGGGCAGCCGGTTGGCCTGCTCGATCGCCTCCTCCAGCGTCCCGAAGCGGCGGATCAGCGCGAGCGGGCCGAACGGCTCCTCGTTCATCACCTTGGCCTCCAGCGGCACGTCGGCGAGCACCGTCGGCGCGTAGAAGAAGCCGTCGCCCGCGCCGCGTTCGCCGCCGGCGAGCACCTTGGCCCCCGCCGCGCGCGCATCGGCGATCATCGCCTCCAGCGCATCGGGGCGACGCGGGTTGGCGAGCGGGCCCATTTTGGTCCCCGCGACGCTGCCGTCGCCGACCGTCACCTGCCGCGTCCGCTCGGCGAACCCCGCCGCGAAGCGTTCATAGATGCCGTCCTGCACATAGAAACGCGTCGGCGAGACGCACACCTGCCCGGCGTTGCGGAACTTGTGCGCGACGAGAATGTCGAGCGTCTTGTCGAGATCGCAATCGTCGAACACCAGCACCGGGGCGTGCCCGCCGAGCTCCATCGTCATCTTCATCACGCTGTCGGCGGCGAGCCGCATCAGGTGCTTGCCGATCGGCACCGATCCGGTGAAGCTCAGTTTGCGCGTCACCGGCGAGGCGAGCAGCGTCCGCGACACCTCATCGGGCACCCCGAAGACGATCTGCGCGACCTCGCCCGGCAGCCCGGCGTCCTGGAAACATTGCAGGATCGCGGTGGCGCTCGCCGGGGTCTCCTCGCTCGGCTTGAGGATCACCGAACAGCCCGAGGCGATCGCCGGGGAGAGCTTGCGCACCACATTGAGCAACGGGAAATTCCATGCGCAGAAGGCCGCGACCGGGCCGACCGGCTGCTTGAGCACCATCGAGCGCAGCCCGCTCGCGCGCGGCAGCACCCGGCCATAGATGCGCACCGCCTCGCCGGCGTGGAAATCGAGGATCGCCGCCGCGCCGATCGCCTCACCGCGCGCTTCGGCGAGCGGCTTGCCCTGTTCCTCGGTGGCGATCGCGGCGAGCGCATCGGCGCGCTCGCGGATCAGCGCTGCGGTCTTGCTGAGCACCGCGGCGCGCGTTTCGCCCGGGGTCTCGCGCCACGCGCGGAAACCGCGCTCGGCCGCCGCCAGCGCCTCGTCGAGATCGGCGGCCGAGGCATGCGGCACCGTCCCGATCGTCGCGCCGGTCGCGGGATTGAGCACGTCCTGCGCCACCCGGCCGCCGCCCGTGCGCCATTCGCCGGCGATATAAAGGGCGCGTGCGGGGCGGTCGGTCTGGCTCATGTCGTCACCTCGGGAAATGAATCGTGCGGCGGGAGATGCGTATCCGCCCAGCATCTGTCCACCCCCTGCCTTCAAGCGCAGGCAATTCAGCCGCAATCCCGTCAAGTTAGCTCTCTAGGTCGCGAGGCCATAAAACGGGAGGACGCCAATATGCTCACCGCCATTCTGACCGACGGACCGGTTCGGCTCGTCCCCTTCACCGACGATCATGTCGAAGGGCTGCGCGCCGCCTGCGCCGCCGACCCGGATATCTGGGAAATCTACCCGCTCTCGATGCTGGGCGAGCATTTCGCCCCCTCGCTGCACTTCATCCGCGCGATGCCGGGCTGGACGACCTTCGCGGTGCTCGACGGCGAGGAGATCGTCGGGATGACGAGCTATATCGCGATTGCCACACCGGATGCGATCGAGATCGGCGCCACCTATATCGCGCCGCATGTCCGCGGCGGCCCGTTCAACCGCGCAATGAAGCGGCTCTTGATCGATCATGCCTTCGCGACCGGATATCGAACGATCGAATTCAGGGTCGATACGCGCAACGGCCGCTCGATGCGCGCGGTCGAGAAGCTCGGCGCGACCAAGGCGGGAGTGCTCGAGAAAAACTTGCAGACCTGGACCGGCTATGTCCGCGATACCGCGGTCTTCAGCCTTTCGCGCGCCGACTGGGAAACCGCCACGTAACGTTGCCCTCGGCGGATTTGCCTTTTAGTCGGCAGCCAAACGCCGCTTCCGGCCGACTCGCATATCGAGGAAACAAGCATGATCCCGCGCTATTCCCGCCCGGAGATGACCGCCCTGTGGTCCGCCGAGACGCGCTACAGCATCTGGTTCGAGATCGAGGCGCATGCCACCGACGCGCTCGCCGAGCTGGGCGTGGTGCCCAAGGAAGCCGCCGCGGCGCTGTGGCGCTGGTGGGATACCAAGCCGGCGATCGACGTCGCCGCGATCGATGCGATCGAGGCGGTGACCAAGCACGACGTGATCGCCTTCCTCACCTGGGTGGCCGAGAATGTCGGCGACGAGGCGCGCTTCATGCACCAGGGCATGACCAGCTCCGACGTGCTCGACACCTGTCTCGCGGTGCAGCTGACCCGCGCCGCGGACCTGCTGCTCGCCGATATCGACGCGTTGCTCGCGGTGCTCAAGCGCCGCGCCTATGAGCATAAGCTGACCCCGACGATCGGGCGCAGCCACGGCATCCACGCCGAGCCGGTGACCTTCGGGCTCAAGCTCGCCGAGGCCTATGCCGAGTTCAAGCGCAACCGCACGCGGCTCGCGCATGCCCGCGCCGATATCGCGACCTGCGCGATCTCGGGCGCAGTCGGCACCTTCGCCAATATCGAGCCGGCGGTGGAAGCGCATGTCGCGGCCAAGCTCGGGCTGACCGTCGAGCCGGTGTCGACCCAGGTGATCCCGCGCGATCGCCACGCGATGTTCTTCGCGACGCTCGGCGTGATCGCCAGCTCGATCGAGCGGCTGGCGGTGGAAATCCGCCACCTCCAGCGCACCGAGGTGCTCGAGGCCGAGGAATATTTCTCGCCCGGGCAGAAAGGTTCGTCGGCGATGCCGCACAAGCGCAACCCGGTGCTGACCGAAAATCTCACCGGTCTCGCCCGCATGGTGCGCGGCTATGTCACCCCGGCGCTGGAAAATGTGGCGCTGTGGCATGAGCGCGACATCAGCCATTCCTCGGTCGAGCGCTATATCGGCCCCGATGCGACGATCACGCTCGATTTCGCGCTGGCGCGGCTGACCGGGGTGGTCGACAAATTGCTCGTCTACCCGGCGCGGATGCAGAAGAACCTCGATCGCATGGGCGGGCTGGTCCATTCGCAGCGCGTGCTGCTCGCGCTGACCCAGGCAGGGGTGAGCCGCGAGGATAGCTATCGTCTTGTGCAGCGCAACGCGATGAAGGTCTGGGAATCCGACGGGACGCTCTCGCTGGCCGAGTTGTTGAAGGCCGACAGCGAGGTCACGGCGGCGCTTTCGCCGCAGCAGATCGATGAAAAATTCGATTTGGATTATCATCTTAAGCATGTCGACACGATCTTCGACCGGGTCTTCGCCGACTGATTGCAAAAACTGCAATCGTGATTGCGCGCAACTATGTTGCAGCGCAGCATAACAATCGCCACATGCCGCCCCGCCGGACCTTCCCGGCGAGGAGATCACAACATGCGCATGTTCGAAGCCGCTGCCAGCCTTACGCTGGTACTCGCGGTCCAGGCGCTGGTGGTCGGCGTGGTTTCCACCGCGTTCTGACACATCCGCCACCGCCCCTTATCCAAGGGGCGGACTGGCGGGCGTGACGCTGCGTCACACGTGTGAACTTTGTGAACTTTGGGCCGTCGGGGCCTGCCCTAGATTCCCCGAGCCGTCATTCCCGCCTTCGCGGGAATGACGAAGGAAGCGGGGCGTCATCCTTCCGCGAACATCCCCAGCAACGTCTCATAGCTGTCCAGCCCCGGCGCGCCCGGCACGCTGCAGCCCGTGCGCAGCAGAAAGGCGTGGCGGACGATCTCGGCCTGTTGCTCGATCCCGTAGCGTGCGAGCGACCACCCCGGCACGAAGCTATAGTGATAACGGCAGAAGGGATGCCGCGCGAGCGGCAGGAAGATACCGCGCTGATGCTGCCAGACATGGCACATCTCGTGGATGAACAGCCCCTTCAGATCGAGCGACGCCTCGGCGAAATCGTCGCGATACGAGGGGCCGTGGGGGTGGAAATGGATCGTCCCGCGCGGCGCCATCACCACGTTGCGCGGCTGGAAGAATGCCCAACGGCGGCGCGCGATCCGCACCGCGTCATAGTCGATCGCCGAACCGAACATCGAGCGGGCGAGCGCCACCTCGCCCGGCGTCAGCCCGCGCGCGCTCACTCCTTGGGCGCAGGATCGCCCGCGGCGATCACGCTCGCCGGCTGCTGGATGCGCACGCCGTCGGCGAAGGTGAAGGTGAAGGTCAGCTTGCCGCCCGGCTTCACGCTGGGGTTGAGGTCGAACAGCATCAAATGCTTGCCCCCCGGCGCGAACCGCACCGTCTGCGTCGCGGGCACGCGCAATTG
>NZ_MKRR01000022.1:0-1691 GCF_001897045.1 Sphingomonas sp. 66-10 | reverse complement strand
CATCGCGCCGCCCGCGCCGGCCTTCATCTCGTGCATCTCGGTGCGCACCGCGACATCGGTGGCGACGCTGATCAGGGTCGCGTCGGTCGGGCCGCCGTGAAGCGTGAAATAGCCCGCCGCCGGGCGGCCCGGCACCGCCGCGAGCCGCACCCAGGCGTCGCTCACCGACAGTTGCGGTGCCTGCGAACAGCCCGCCAGCGCCGCGATGCCAACGGTCAAAGCCACCACGCTGCGCACGACCATTTTCTCCCTTTACCGAACAATGCGCGGAACCTAGCTGCGGCGCCTTCTTGCGGCAACACGCACGACACCTATATCCGCCCGGTCAACATCGTTCCGTGTCGCCGCTTCACGGGGCACGGCGCAGTTTAAATGTAGGGGCTAGAAGAGCACTCATGGCAAAAGTTATCGGTATCGACCTCGGCACCACCAATTCGTGCGTTGCGGTCATGGAGGGCGGCAAGCCCAAGGTGATCGAAAATGCCGAAGGTGCGCGCACCACGCCCTCGATCGTCGCCTTCGCCAAGGATGGCGAGCGGCTGATCGGCCAGCCGGCGAAGCGCCAGGCCGTGACCAACCCGGATAATACGATTTTCGCGGTGAAGCGCCTGATCGGCCGCCGCTTCGACGACCCCGTGACCAAGAAGGACACCGAACTGGTCCCCTATAAGATCGCGCGCGGGCCGAACGGCGACGCCTGGGTCGAGGCCGGCGGCAAGGATTACAGCCCGTCGCAGATCTCCGCCTTCATCCTGCAGAAGATGAAGGAAACCGCCGAATCGTTCCTCGGCGAGGCGGTGACGCAGGCGGTGATCACCGTTCCGGCTTATTTCAACGACGCCCAGCGTCAGGCGACCAAGGACGCCGGCCAGATCGCGGGCCTCGAAGTGCTGCGCATCATCAACGAGCCGACCGCGGCGGCTTTGGCCTATGGGCTGGAGAAGCAGGACGGCAAGACGATCGCGGTCTATGACCTTGGCGGCGGCACCTTCGACATCTCGATCCTCGAGATCGGCGACGGCGTGTTCGAGGTGAAGGCGACCAACGGCGACACCTTCCTCGGCGGCGAAGACTTCGATTCGAAGATCGTCGAATATCTCGCGGAAGGCTTCAAAAAGGACGAGGGCATCGACCTCACCAAGGACAAGCTTGCGCTGCAGCGGCTCAAGGAAGCCGCGGAAAAGGCGAAGATCGAGCTGTCCTCGGCGCAGACCACCGAGGTCAACCTGCCCTTCATCACCGCCGATCAGAACGGCCCGAAGCACCTCGTCAAGACGATCACCCGCGCCGATCTGGAGAAGCTGGTCGAAAGCCTGATCCAGCGCACGCTGGAGCCGTGCCGCAAGGCGCTGGCCGATGCGGGGATGAAGGCCGACGAGATCGCCGATGTCGTGCTCGTCGGCGGCATGACCCGCATGCCACGCGTCCGCGAAGTGGTGAAGAACTTCTTCGGCAAGGAGCCGCACACCGGCGTCAACCCCGATGAGGTGGTGGCGATGGGCGCGGCGATCCAGGCCGGCGTGCTGCAGGGCGACGTCAAGGACGTACTGTTGCTCGACGTGACCCCGCTGTCGCTGGGCATCGAGACTTTGGGCGGCGTGTTCACCCGCATGATCGATCGCAACACGACGATCCCGACCAAGAAGTCGCAGACCTACTCCACCGCTGACGACAATCAGCAGGCGGTGACG
>NZ_MKRR01000021.1:0-14375 GCF_001897045.1 Sphingomonas sp. 66-10 | reverse complement strand
GACGGCTCACTTCATGGCGAAATCCGATACCAACACGGCGACGAACTCCCCTTCATCGCTCGAAAATGGACTTCTTCAACAGCCTGCTAGAAGTGGAACTTAGCCAGCTTGTCGCCAAGAGGGAGTATCTGATGGCCCGTATCATGGAACCCCTTATCGACGCACTGAGCGCGGTCCACGTATCCTTGCGCCAAGTGGATTACGCGGCGGTCGCCCTGGCACAACATTATCTTGACGCAGCGATGTCGTTCGATGGCGCGGACTTTGGAGATGTGCAGCTATATGACCAACAGCGTGGCGGCTTGGTGATATTGGCGTACAGAAACTTTAGCCGTGAGGTTTTGTCGCGATTTTCGCTTATCACGGCGACGGACGGCACGCCGTGTGGTCGCAGCCTGCGCAACGACAGCGTCGTGCTGGTGGACGATGTCTCACAGGATGTGGAGTTGGGAAAGCACCGCGATGCGATCAGGCAGGCCGGCATCGGGGCGGTTCAATCCTACCCGCTCCATCGGCGCGATGGGACGATATTCGGGATAATGTCGACACATTTTCGCACGCCACATGAATTTAGCGCTGAGCGCGTCGAGCAAATGGTGAAATTTGCCGCCTCGGTCGGGGAAGATCTGGAACGGAAAGTATTCCTCACCGGTTGAACGCGTCATGTTCGCGTGCCGGACTGCCGCTCCATCAGTCGGGTGATGCCGTTGATCAGCGAATGTTCCTGGAAGGGTTTTTCGAGGAAGAGATCAAACCCGGCGATCTCGGCTGACGATCTGAGATCCTCTGATGGATAACCGGTCATGAGAATGGCCGGTCCGGTCCATCCCCGGGCCCGCAGCGTCACGAGAAGCGAGATGCCATTCTGCTCGCCGAGCCGGTAGTCGGCAACGAGACAGGCACCGTGCTCGATGTCATTTTCGAGCAGCAGCCGATCTCCCGTTGCGTAGGTGAGTACATCGTAACCGCGCCCCCGCAGGAACAACTGCATCGATCGCCGCATACTGTCGTCGTCCTCCACGACCAGAATGCGGGGTTTATTTTCGGCCTGCGTTTCGGATTGCATACTCATCTCTACTACCCCACCCGAAAGGTCATTGCCTCAAGGGATGGGCGCGCGTCGTTACGTATTGCCCCTATGGATCTATGCCCATGCCTGCCGCGAAAGCGATGCGCAGTGCGTCGGACAGGCTGCGGACCTCAAGCTTGGTCATCAGGTTGGCGCGATGCACCTCGACCGTGCGCGGTGAAATGCCGAGATCATAAGCAATCGTCTTGTTGGGGAGGCCGTGGGCGAGGCCATCGAGCACATCGCGCTCGCGCGGCGTCAGCGCGCCGAGCACGACTTCCGCATCCGCCGCGCGCGCCGTGATCGTTTCTGCGCGCGCAATACGCTCGAACGCTGTTTCAATCGCGCTCA
Source organism: Sphingomonas sp. 66-10 (assembly GCF_001897045.1). NCBI lineage: Bacteria > Pseudomonadati > Pseudomonadota > Alphaproteobacteria > Sphingomonadales > Sphingomonadaceae > Sphingomonas > Sphingomonas sp. 66-10. The sequence continues at coordinate 12,955 of NZ_MKRR01000021.1, read as the reverse complement.
GGAGCGTCGTCCGCTCGAACGGCTTTTCCAGGAAATCCGCGGCGCCGCCCTTCATTGCGCGGACCGCGGTTCCGATGTCGCCATGCCCGGTCATCACGACGATCGGCATGGTTATGCCGCGCTCGGCGAGAATCTGCTGCACCTCGAGCCCGTCGATCTCGGGCATGCGGATGTCGAGCAGGATGCAGCCGCGCTCGACGTGTCGAACCTCTCTCAGAAATTCCGCGCCCGAGACCCAGCTGGTCACCGCATAGCCCGCGGTCTTCAGCGCATAGCCAGTCGACCGGCGCATCGATTCCTCGTCGTCAACGATGTGAACAAGCCTTGTGCTTGTCATCTCAGTTCTCCGCCCGTGCACGCGGCAGAGTGAAATGGAAACACGTTCCGCCGCCCATGCGTGGTTCCATCCAGATACGCCCGTCATTGGCTTCAACAATCGTTCGGCAGATCGAAAGGCCAAGCCCCATGCCGCCTTGCTTTGTGCTCACAAAAGCGCCGAACAGCCGATCCTCGACCTCCCTGGAGACGCCGGGACCAGTGTCGGCGACGCTAACCCGGACCATGTTCTCGCCATCGAGCCGGGTGATTACCCACAGCTGCCGCTCGGGGCTGTCCCTCATCGCCTGGCAGGCATTGCGGATAAGGTTGATCAGCACCTGCTGGATCTGAACCCGGTCGACAAGTACCGGCGAGGCGTAGGGATCAAGGTCGAAGCTCGCCTCAATGCCGCGCTCGTGCGATCCCATCAGGCCGAGCACCGATGCCTCATTGATGAGTGCCGGCAAAGGCTCGACCGTGCGCTCGATCTCGCCGCGCGCGACGAAATCGCGCAGGCGTCGCACGATATGGCCGGCGCGAAGCGCATCTTTTGCCGCGTCATCGAGCGCCTCGCGCATCAGCGCGACATTTTCAGGCCGAAGGTCGGTGAGTTGATCGCGCACCGCCTCGACATAATTGGCGATCGCCGCGATCGGCTGATTGAGCTCATGCGCAAGGGTCGACGCCATCGTCCCCATCGCGCTGACGCGAGAAACATGGATCAGTTCGGATTGTAGGTTTTCAAGACGTTCCTCGGTGCGACGTCGCTCAGTGAGATCGCGAATGAAACCGGTGAAGATGCGCTGCGCCCCGCCGGTCGCCTCCCCGATCGAAAGCTCCATCGGAAAGGTCGATCCGTCCTTGCGCGCCGCAAATACCACCCGCCCGGTGCCGATGATGCGTTTCTCGCCCGTCGCCAAGTAGCGCTGGATATAGCCGTCGTGACGCTCGCGATCGGGTGACGGCATGAGGATTCTGACGTTCTGCCCGATGAGCTCATCCTCGCTGTATCCGAACAGCGTTTGTGCAGCGTTGCTGAACGACATGATCTGGCCCGTTTCATCGATGACCACCATCGCGTCGGGTACCGTCGACAGGATCGAGCGCAAATGGCTTTCCCGGACCCGGGCCGTCTCCTCAGCGGCACGCTGTTCCGTGATGTCGGAAACCACCTTTGCGAAGCCGCGTAAATTGCCTTTGTCGTCATAAAGAGCGGTAAGGGACACCGCGGCCAGAAATTCTTGGCCGTCTTTCCTGACGCGCCAGTCCTCCTCTTCGAGACGTCCTTCTGCACAGGCGCGCGCGAGGTCGGCCTCGGGCTTTCCCGCGGCACGGGTGTCGGGGGGATAGAAGAGCGAGCTATGCTGTCCCAGCACTTCCGCCTCGGTCCAGCCCTTCAGTCGCTCGGCGCCCTGGTTCCAGATTGTCACATGCCCCGTCACATCGAGCATGTAGATCGCATGGCCCTGTGCCCCGTCGATTAGCAGATTGAGCTCTTCTGCCACATCGGTCGCATTGCGGGCATGCTGCGCCGCACTCCGATCGCTCGCAACGGCCCGGTCGCGCGAGCGTCTGATCCCCTCGCCGAGCAGGATTACGCCGCCGGCGACCAGCGCGAATGTGGCGGTTTCAACGACATCGGCGACATGGATATTGCTATAACCCGCGAAATAGATACCGAAGCCGAGCGAGAGGATCGCCGCGACAATCGCCGGGAGTGAGCCGCACCATAGTACCGCCCCGAGGATGACCGGCGCGAAGAGCAGAAACGGCGCGCGCTCGCCGAGCACGGGCAGCAAAGCCCAGCGCGCTGCTGCGGCGACTATGACAGCGCCGATGGTCGCACCAAGGCGAAATGGCAGCGAACGCTCCCCTATCGGCATTTCGAGCGCGTCCTCCATCCGCGCGATCAGGCGATTGAATAGCGAGGGTGCCTCGTTTTCCCCCCTGATCGATCTGGCGCTATAGCTGATTTGTGATGGCAGCAAAATAACCTCCCGCTCCGCCGGGATGTCCTAACGCGGATCGCTGACAGCTATAGATAGAACCGATTTGGGGGTATGCGGGATACTACCGATTGCCTTCATCGATAGCGACAAGCGGTTCATCACCGCAAATGTGGTCGCGCCCGCTTCATCGCGCCGCGCATCAATATCATGCCGGGCAGCAGAGGTAGCCAGAGTGTGAGGAGCCGCAACAGCATCGTGCCCGCAAGGCCGGCTTCGAATGGAACGCCGAGCAAACGTAGCGTCGCAATCGAAGTTGCCTCGAAGCTCCCCAGGCCGAGCGGGATGGGTCCGAGCGTGGCGACGATCGAGGCCATGATGACGGCGATGAAGGACGTCGAAAGATCGGCAGTAGTTCCGAGCGCGCGAAGGCAGGCGAACAACGTTCCAGCGTCGGCAAGAAAGACAAGAGCATTATACGCTGCGACGCGTATCAGCAACCCGCGGTCGTTCAGCAGGCGGGCGGGTGCCTGTGCCACGCTCTCGACCAGCGAGCGGACTGGGGCGATCCGTTCGAACCGGGGTGGGAGCGGTGCGCTTCCACGCTTGCGCAACCATAATGCCAGCCCGGGGATCGCGATCGCGACGCATAGGAACAAAGTCACTGTTCCGGCCATCAACGGGGTCGCCTGATCGTTGAGCCAGAGCAGCACGAGCATTGCGATCGCGAAAAAAGCATAAGCGGCGTAGAAGCCGATCGTTGAGATGAGCGGCACTGCAACGGCTGCCCCGCGCGGGATTCCCTGCGCGCGAAGCTGCGCGACGAGCAGCACATTACCGCCCATGCCGGCGCCGGGAAGCGCCTGATCAGCGAATAACTTGGTAACGGCGATCCGCATCAGCAGCGACAGGCGCCGGGAAGCACTCGCCGCGCGCAGAATCTCGCGCCATGCCATGGCCACACTAGCATAGGTCCCAAGCTGGAGTGCGATGGCAAGGCCCAACCAGAGCGGTTCAGCCTCGCGCACGAGCCGTGTGAACACCGCGATCTCACCCCAATGCCCGATTGCCGTAACAAGTGCTGCAATGAGGATCAGACCAAATAGCCAGCTACGCCAACGTTCGAAGCCGATAGCGTGGGCGGGAGGGGCGCGACCGTCGCGTTGATCTGACTTGCCGGGCCTCTGCGGCATCGGCCCTCCATTACCAGCCTGACAAGCTGTAAACTTCCCGGACCGGGCTGAAGATCCGGTGCGCGGGGCAGCGCCGACCCGCAAAACAGGAAGGAGATCGATGCGAAGGACGGCCGCCGGCACGCCTGCCGGCAGTCGCCTTTCGCTCCCGGCGGTACTCAGAAAGCGACGATGATATCATCCTCGACCTTATTGACTCCGGGCGCAGCCCAGGCCGCCCGCTCGGCGACGCCGCGCTCGTTCCACGCCCTGACCATGCCGCCCAATCGGACGGTGCTCCCCTCCGTCACGACGGTGACACCCGTCGCATCGAGGTTGGCCTGCCGCCGGAAGGCCGCCATGATACGATCCTTGATATCGGCGGCGACGGGCAGCTTCTTCACCTCGATGAGGTTGCTGACGCCGAGAACGCCCGTGATGAGGCCGGCGGTCTTGGCGGCTTCCTCCTTCTGGTAGAACCAATCGACGGTGCCGGTCAGCGTGACCCAGCCGTGCTCCACCTTGAGCTTGACCATGTCCTTCGGGATCGAGACGTGCCAGGCGAACAGATCGAGGATGCGCTTGGCGATCTCGTGATCCGCGGTCTTGGGATCAGAGGCGAAGCGCACCTTGATTTCCTCGGCGATCGCCTTGACGCCGGCGACACGGCGGGCCGCCCGTTCGGCCGCCATTTTCTCCGGGTAGCTCTTCACATAACCGGAGAGCGTCACCACGCCGTCATTCACGGCGACGCCGATATCGGCATGATCGACGCGAGGGTCCCATTCGAGTTCCGCCATCACGTCATGCTGCAACTGGTTGTCGGTCTTCATTGGTCTTCTCCTCTGCTTTGCGGGGGGATGCGAAATGACGGGGAAGGGATAACCCGTCGGCGAGACTGAGGATGGTCGGTAGCGCGATTACCACCGCGCGGCCCGGGCCGGCGCGGTACCTCGCCCGGATCCGACCATGCGATCCCAGGCCGAAATCGTGGATCCGCGGCGCTCCGGTGCCGGACGAACGATGGTTTCCGTCGTCCCATATCATAATCCAGAGCCGCGCACCGATCTTGCGGTTGCGCACGATGATCCGACCCGCACCGGCGATGCACGCGCTGGTCACCAGTTCGAGGACCGTCGCGTCAAACCCAGTCTGGTCGATGCGGGTGCGGGCGCGCGGATAGCAGAGCGCAAGATCAAACTCGATCGCGGGACCAGCAAGAGCGCGCAGGATCGGTGCCAGCTCGAGAAGGCGTGCGCCCGGGTCGATTGCGGCAAACGGGGCGATCATCCGCTTCGCAATACGAGCGTTTGATGCGATGTGCCGAGGGGGCGGAACATGCCCAAAAGACCCATGGAGCAAGGGTGGCAGCAGTGCATGAAATCCTGGTTGAACCCGCATCGGAATATGTCCTTCCCGTCAGCCTTGCATTCTTTTGGAACGAGGCAGGCGAGGTGCTCTATTCGCAATTCCCCTTAAGGGTCTGAAACAGGCACTTGCCGGCGCTGTGGTCCTTCGCGCGCTCGACGCTTTGCCATGGGGTCTTTCGCGGGCCCGTAAATTCTTTTCGGATTCTCAAATTGGCGACTGATCGCTATCCTGACGCGACCATGGCTATCGCCGCGCATCATAGTCACAGCGCCGGATTGCTGATCTATCGTCGCAGAGGCGCCCAGCTCGAAGCCCTGCTGGCGCGGCCCGGCGGTCCCTGGTGGCGCAATCGCGACAAAGGCGCGTGGCAAATTCCCAAGGGAAAGGTCGAGCCGGACGAAGATCCTCAGGCGACGGCGTTTCGAGAGGCGCAGGAAGAACTCGGGATCGCACTTACCGGCGATGCAATTCCGTTGGGCATTGTCCGACAGACCGGCGGAAAGCGCGTTGCGGTCTGGGCGCTCGAGCAGGAGGTCGATCCGGCGGCGGTGCGCAGTAACCAGTTCAAGCTCGAGTGGCCGCCGAAAAGCGGAAAAATCAGCTCGTTCCCGGAGATCGAGGAGGCGCGTTGGTTCGGGCTTGCCGAGGCGCGTTCAATGATATTGCCGAGCCAGCGCGAGCTGCTCGACGCGTTGGAAGCGCAAGCAAGGTAGCATTGAAGCAAGGACGGGCGTTCCGTATCGCAACATAAGGTCGAGTGGCGGCTTCCAAAAATCCGTATCGTTGCGGCTCGGCCACAGCATGGTGTCTTGAATGAGCGAGAAGATGCAAAGGCAGCAGCCAAAGGTCAGACTCCGGTCTATCACGTATTTCGCGCCAGGTTTTGGTGACTATCATTCTCGCCGAAGACGGAAAATTCGGAAGACCGTGTCATGTCAAAGCTTGCGAGAGATTCGGGGCGGGGTGCGAGGGCGAGTCGTTACCGCATTTCGTTTGTTGTATTTGTCGCTGCGACAGTCGTGGCGTTCGCCGTATTAGCAGTGCAGCGCAGACTCGATGATTTTTGGTGGATTATCAACGGGCTTCTCCAGCCGAAGGATTGATTGTTGGCAGGATTTTGAGATCGGCAACGACAGGAAATCAGTTTATGCACCGCATTCTTGTCGCAAGCGACTTTTCCTCCGGCGCGGCTGCGGCGCTGCAACGTGCGCGGTCGCTCGCCAGCCTTAATTGTGCTGAACTCGACCTGGTTCATATCGATGCTCGTCGCGACGGCGAAACCGATCGCGTCCGCGCCGCCAATAATCTCAAAGCGATGGCCGAAGGAGAAGGATCATCGTTTCCATGTATTGCTCGCGTGCGCACCCATCTGACAACGGGCGAGCCTGCGCGGTGCATCGCAGAGATTGCGGAGGCCCATGATGTCGATCTCATCCTGCTCGGGGCGCATAACCGGGACGGGTGGAAGGAGAAGCTCTTTCCGACTGTCGCCGAGCAGCTGCTGCGCCTGACTCACCGCCCGCTCCTTGTCGTTCGTCGCTTTTCCGAGACACCCTATCACCGTCTGCTGGCAGCTGTTGCCGACGACGCGCTTGCCGAAGCGACGCTCGATCTCGCGCTGTCGGTTACCTCGGTCAGGGAACTTGTTGCGGTCCGTGCGTTTGTTCCGAGCTTACGCGATCGCCTTCTCGCCGGTGGCGATGTCGGACGCATCTGGCGCGACAAGCAGGATCTTCTTGAATCGACGCTGCAGGAAGTCGCTGCGCAATATTCGCATCTAACCTTCTCCATGAACGCGATTGTGGTCGACGGGGACACCATCGAGGTGCTTCGTCAGGCAGAGCGGGATTTTTCGCCTGACTTGACCGTTCTTGCAACCCACGCGCGGCGCAGGCTGACCAAAGCTCTTGCCGGCGGTATCGCCGATACGCTGATCGAAGAAGGGGACCTTGATCTGCTCTTACAGGCCTCGATACCAGATTGATCGTTTCGCGCGGTGCCCGAACGTATCTTCAGTACTGCAGCTCGTTCTTGGCTTCTATGGTAAGCTGCGAATTCGCCTCCGGTCAACTCGGCGTCATTGCTTGAAGAAGTTCGGCAACATCCACGCGCGCAACCCCGGTGAACGAGTCGGCAATGCCAAAAGGAAGATAAAGTGCACCGACGTGAACGAGGCCGCCGCAGCTATAGACGGTATTTGGAACATAGCCCGCCCAATGTCTGGCATCGGGTGAGATCAGCGGCCGCGTCAGTCGCGCAATCAGGCGAGTTGGGTCATTGCGGTCGAGGAGGCAGGCCCCGATTGCATAGCTGCGCAGCGGGCCGACGCCATGGGTCAGCACCAGCCAGCCTTCGGGTAATTCGATCGGCGCGCCGCAATTACCGATCTGGATCACCTCCCACGGCTCACTCGGTAAAACGATACGAACACCATTCTCCCAGCAATAAAGATCGCTCGATGAGAGAAGCCAGAGGCCGTCGTGGTCCACACGGCCGAGCATGGCATAGCGCCCCGCGATGCGGCGTGGAAACGGTACCATCCCCTTGATCGATGCATAGGGGCCAGCGATCGGGGTCAGGTCAAAGGTGCGGAAATCACTCGTACGCAGCAGTTCCTGGCGGACGCTTTCAGACCCGACCCCGGTCAGCGTGCCAAGGCAAACGCGTCCACCATCGCCGTCGTCGAAGCCGACCATGCGCAAATCTTCCAAACCACGGCGATGCGCCTTGCTCGCCGGGAACAGCACGACATTCGACAATTCGCGATGACGATCCGACGTGAAGCGGACTCCCGGTTCGGCGAGCGACGGGCCGGGAATGGGCTCGGCCCGCGCGCTCCCAGGATTGGGCGCTGCCGGATCGATCAGAAGGTTCCCGTCCGCTCCAATGCAGCCGGTACGGAAAATGATCGACGACACATGTCCTTCGCCGACCGCGCGCAATGACAGGATGAAACGCAGGCCGCCCGCCGTGGCGTCGCGCTGCGACGGATGCGCGATCATGCTCGGGTTGAACAGTGCCGCCGCCTCGAAGGCATATTCCTCGGTAAAGCACGCCCCGATTAGCCGCGCGCGCTCAGGCGCTATATGCTGAAGGTCACGGCGCATGTCCTGTATCTCGACGAAGCGGCGCTCAAGCAGCGGTGCTGCATCGGCATGGCGTCGCTCGATCCGGCCCAGCACTTGGTGGAGTTCAGCTGCGGCTGCTGCATCGCTGAGCGTCATAATCCGGGCGATCACTGCGTCGCGATGCTCGCTTGGCGGGTGTCCGGAGAGCGGCGTATCGGCGGGCATGAACGGTCGGAGCACAACCCGGGTCGGGTCCGGGTGGATCTCGACCGGCAAGTGCTCGACCGTCAGGGGCACCACGACCATTCCGCGACTTCGGGCATATCCTCGCCATGCTCGACGATATACCGGCGATGGCGTTCGAGCGCCTCGCTCAGATGCTGCCGGGCATGCGCGGCATGTGCGGCAAGGCCGGGAATGAGATCGATCGCGGCGACCGCGAGGTGAAACCGGTCAAGGCGGTTGCGCACCACCATGTCGAAGGGCGTAGTCGTCGTGCCTTCTTCGCTATAGCCGCGGATGTGCATGTTGGCGTGGTTCCGCCGCTTGTAGGTGAGGCGATGGACGAGATGCGGATAGCCGTGGAACGCGAACACGACGGGGCAGTCCGCGGTGAACAGGGCATCGAACGCGATATCGGTGAGACCATGGGGATGTTCCCGGTCCGACTGCAATACCATAAGGTCGACGACATTGACGACCCGGATCATCAGGTGGGGGCAATATTCGCGCAGCAGTTTGACCGCGGCGAGCGTCTCCATCGTCGCGACGTCGCCGCAACAGGCCATTACCACATCGGGCGACGCCCCGTCGCGATCGGTCCCGGCCCATTCCCATATCCCTGCACCCGCTGCGCAATGCCTGTCAGCGGCATCGTGATCGAGCCATTGCGGCATCGAGGCCTTGCCGGCCACCACCACGTTGATCCGATCCCAGGTGGCAAGGCAATGATCGAGCGTCCGCAGAAGGCAGTTGGCATCCGGCGGTAGATAGATGCGCACTACGTCTGCCTTCTTGTTGGCGACATGATCGATGAAGCCCGGGTCCTGATGGCTGAAGCCGTTGTGATCCTGCTGCCAGACATGGCTGGTCAGCAGGATATTGAGCGAGGGAACTGATCGCCGCCAGCTCAGTCCGCGGGCTACTTTGAGCCACTTGGCGTGCTGGCTGATCATCGAATCGACGATCGGTGCGAAACCCTCGTAGCAATTGAACAATCCATGGCGGCCGGTCAGGATGTAACCCTCCAGCCACCCCTCGCAGCAATGTTCGGATAAAATCTCAAGGACGCGACCGTCGCGCGCGAGATGTTCGTCATAAGGTTCGATCCGCTCCATCCAGGCGCGGTCGGTGACGTCCAGCACGGCCCCGAGGCGATTGGATACGGTCTCATCTGGGCCCATGATGCGGAAGTTTCTGCTTGATGCGCTCGCGCGCATCGTTTCGGCGAGCCACCCGCCGATGATACGCGTACTTTCTGCCTTGGTTCCGCCGGGCACCGGGACATCGACGGCATGAAGGCGCCAGTCTGCGCGAGCCAGCGGAATGCGATGCGAACCGTCGGCAAACCGGCTGGCGCTCATCGGGGATGCGGGCGCAAGGGCGAGGAGATCGGACATTGGCCGGCCCCCGGCATCGAACAATTCGTCGGGGCGATAGCCTTGCATCCATTGCTCGAGCTGCGCGCGATGCGCCGCGTTGGTGCGGGCGTTGCTGATCGGCACCTGGTGCGCGCGCCAGAAATCCTCGACGCGCCGGCCATCAACCTCCTTCGGTCCGGTCCAACCCTTGGGGCTGCGCAGGATGATCATCGGCCAGCTTGGAACGCCGGTCGGTTCGGTCTCCCCGGCCTCGCTGCGGATCGCATCGATCAGTTTGAACGCCTTGTCCAGTCCGGCGGCCATTTGGCGGTGCATCGACGGAGGATCGGCGCCCGATACCAAGATTGGGGTGTATCCAAGGCCCTTGAAAAACCACTCAACCTTTTCGTCGGGGAAGCGCCCGAGGATCGTTGGATTGGCGATCTTATAGCCATTAAGATGCAGGATCGGCAGCACCACCCCATCATGCACGGGGTCGAGAAAGCTGATTGAATGCCATGCCGCGGCGAGGGGCCCCGTTTCGGCCTCGCCGTCGCCGACGACGCAGGCGACGGCGAGCGTTGGGTTATCGAAGGCAGCGCCGAACGCGTGGGCGAGCGAATAGCCCAATTCGCCGCCCTCATGGATTGAACCTGGGGTCTCAGGGCCGGTATGGCTTGGTACGCCGCCCGGGAAGGAGAATTGCCGGAACAGCCGTGCCATGCCGGACGCGTTCCGCCCAATCTCCGGATAGACCTGTTCATAGCCGCCATCGAGCCACGCGCAGGCCAGCATGGCGGGACCGCCATGCCCAGGCCCGCAGACGAACAGAATCTCGCGATCATCGCGTCGAATGATCCGGTTGAGATGCGCATGGATGAAGGTGAGCCCCGGCGAGGTTCCCCAATGTCCCAGCAGGCGCGGCTTGATATCTTCGGGTGCCAATGGCCGACGCAGCAATGGATTGTCGGTGAGGTAGATTTGCCCGACGGTGAGGTAATTCGCCGCGCGCCACCATCGGTCGATCGCGGCCAGCTCATGGTCGGAAAGTGCGACCTGCGCTGGAGACAGGAGCGGTGCAGTCATGCTAACATCGGGCTGTTGCTCAGGCAGCCAGTCGGGCGAGAAAAGACTGCGCCTGGGCCTTGCGACACAGGCTGCGCAGTGCGCAACCCGGACAAATGCTGCGGTCGAGTTCGGGCTGCGCAGCGCATTGGCTGACCAGCAACCGTAGCATCGCCTGATGCGACCAGCGCGCATTCCTTCCGTGGGCCTGACGCGCCATGCGACGCTCTTGCCGGGCCCGTTTGCGATACCAGTCGATCATGCTGCGACTCCCCGATAGGTGAAGAGCCAGTTGGAGCCCATTCGTCTTGAAACGAGAATCCGTATCATTCCCAATGATGGGCGAAGCTTTTTTCCCGCGCGCTCACTCTTCTCCAGGGGAGATTGATGGTGACGCGGGCATTGCCGGTTCTGATCGCAATCGCGCTTGCCGGCTGCTCGCGGTCGGCTTCCACTGCCGTCACAAAAAGCAGTGATATGTTTGGCGGCGCGGGCAAAGTAGACCAGATGCGCGCCTGGGACCGCCGGGGAATATTGTTTCGCGCGGTTCGCGATGCGGGCTGGCCGTGCGACTGGATCACCGAGGAAATCGCCATGGGCAGAAACCACGGCAATCCAATCTGGCGAGTGCGATGTGAAGGCAGCCGTTATTATCTCGTCGAGGTAGCGAAAGGCGGTACTGTCGTTCTCGTTAGTTGGACGAAAGGCTGACCTGCCTTTCGCCGGCAGGCGGCAATAGGACCGCTGCGCCCTTTACCTTACCATCGCGAACGCGCTGCAACGCGAGGTTCGCCTCGATGAGCGGAAACGGTTCGATTGCGGGTCGTAGTTGCGCGCGATTGGCAATATCGAGGAATGAGATGCCGTCGTCGCGGGTGAGGTTGGCGATCGAGCATATTTCCCGCTCACCCCATAGGTCGAGGTAAGGGAAGGACGGGATATCGCTCATATGGATGCCGGCGCAGACGACCGAGCCACCCTTGCGCACCGATCTCAACGCCGCCGGCACGAGTTCGCCGACGGGCGCGAAAATCAGCGCAGCGTCAAGCGGCTCGGGAGCGGGGTGCTCCGAGCTTCCCGCCCAGACGCAACCCAGCGACCGTGCGAAGACCTGGCCCGCTTCATCACCTTCGCGGGTAAAGGCGAGTACGCGACGCCCCTGCCATATTGCGACTTGCGCGATGAGATGCGCCGCAGCGCCGAATCCATAGAGGCCGACGACACGGGCTTCGCCTGCGCGGCGCAGCGCCCGCCAGCCGATCAAACCGGCGCACAATAGTGGCGCCGCCTCCGCATCATCGAAGCGTTCGGGCAAAGCGAAACAATAATGCGCGTCGGCGACCACATGGGTGGCAAACCCGCCATCGCGAGTCGCCCCGGTGAACTCTGCCCGATCGCAAAGATTTTCCTGGCCAGCGCGACAATAAACACAATCGCCGCAGGTGTGGCCGAGCCATGGAACGCCGACGCGCTGGCCGAGCGCGATATCGCGGACTTCGTTGCCGACCGCACGGACTCGGCCGACGATCTCATGTCCAGGTATGATCGGGCAATTGGCGCGAACCTCGCCATCGATTACATGCAGATCAGTCCGGCAGACTCCGCAGGCGCTGACCTCGACCAGGACCTCGCCGGCGCCTGGTGCTGGGATATCGCGACTAATGCACCGGAGCGATAGCCCCGGCGCATCAAGCACCATCGCGATCATCCGCGCCACCGCGCCTTTCGTTCAATCGGCCTTGCGGATGGCGATGCGGCGGCCGCGTTCCGGCGCTTCCTTGCCCTTTGGCACAGTGACGGTCAGCACCCCTTTGTCAAAGCTCGCATCGATCCCGTCTTCCTGCGCGTCGACCGGGAGGATCACATGCCGCTCGAAACTGCCATAGCGGCGCTCGCGCAGCATGAAGCCATCTTCCTTGCGCTCATCCTTCTGACGCTTTTCGCCTGAGATGATGAGCTGATGCTCTGCCACTGTCACCTTTACATCCTCGTCGGCGAGCCCGGGCAGCTCCGCAGTCAACCGATAGGCGCCATCGCGTTCGACCATGTCGATCGCGGGCGCCGAAAAAACCGTAAAGGGGGCGAAGAAATCGCGGGTTGGCCGGTCCATCTCGTCGAACATGCCGCGCAACCAGGCGAACGGGCTGGTGGGATTGCGATAGTGGGTGAGTGCGGAAGTGGTCTTGGTCATCGCCGTTTCCTCAAATCTGGATGCCGCGCGCAAGTGCGGCCCATCGTTGCTACGTCGTCGCTCGCGCCGGCGTTATCGGGAAGTTTACGGATAGGAGCGGCGGGCATTCTCAACGATCGATGGGGCTGCAGAGGCGCGCGCACGCGCCTTGTTCACGGGGATATGATCATGACCGCCAAGGATCTGACGCAGCTTCACCATCCTACCAGCGTCGTTGTCATCGGTGCCTCTGAGCGCCCTGGAT
>NZ_MKRR01000020.1:14035-28452 GCF_001897045.1 Sphingomonas sp. 66-10 | reverse complement strand
CGGCCATGGATACCTCGACCCGCTTGATCAACATCACAGATGCTCCCTTCACGAGGGAGGGGAGCAGAATAAGGTGACGGTGTGGAAAAGCCCTACCCCCGCGCCCATTCGGTCAGCAAGGTATGCGCGATCGCATAGGGCGGCGGGGCGAGGAACGGGCCCTCTTTCCCCGCCAGCACGTCGCGCACCTCGTCGCGGGTGAACCAGCCCGCGGTTTCCAGCTCGTTGGTATCGATCGTCAGCGCATCGCCCTCGGCGATCCCGACGCAGGCGATCATCAGCTGCGACGGGAACGGCCACGGTTGGCTCGCGACATAGCGCACCGCGCCGACACGCACCCCCGCTTCCTCGGCGATCTCGCGCCGCACCGCTTCCTCGATCGATTCGCCCGGCTCGACGAACCCGGCGAGCGCCGAATAGCGCCCAGCGGGCCAGCTCGGCTGGCGCCCGAGCAGCGCGCGGCCGTCATGCTCGGCGATCATGATCACCACCGGGTCGACCCGCGGGAAATGCTCCGCCCCGCAATTGCCGCAGCGACGCGCCCAGCCGGCGCGGAACATCGTGGTCGGGGTGCCGCAATTGGCGCAGAAGCGATGCCGTGCGTGCCAGTCGAGCACCGATCGCGCCGCGGCGAAGGTCGCGGCCTCCCCCATCTGAAGCTGGTCGAGCGCGGCGAGCAAAGTCGGCGAGCGAAACGCGGCGGGCGCCGCGCCCACCGCGGGCTCGAACGCGGCGAAGCGCGGTCGGCCCTCGTCGAGCCCGAGCAGGATGAATTCGGCCTCCTCCGACGCCTCGCTCAGCATCGTCCAGCCGAGCCGGCCATCGTCGGTCACCTCGGGCTCCCAGGCGTGGAGCTTGAGCAGCCGCGCCTGCCAATTGCCGATCGCGGCGGCGAGCGCTTCCTCGTCGTGGCGCAACCGATCGGCGCGGTCGAGCATCCCGCCGGTGAAGCCCGGAACGTTCATCGGCGGAACCTCGCGACATCCTTGGTCAGCGCGCCGACCACCTCGGCGCGCAGCGGCCATTTCTCGGCCGGAAAATATTGCACCATCACCGTCCCGCGTACCTTCTTCACCGGATCGACCCAGGCGACCGTTCCCGCGGCCCCGCCCCAGCCGTAAGTCCCCTTCGACGGCAAACCGCCCGGCCCGTCCTCGAGATAGACCGAGCCGCCCGCGCCGAACCCCATCTTCGCCGACATATTGCCCCCGGTGCCGCCGCCGATCCCGCCGAACACGACGCCGGGGGGCATCAGGTTGGACATGGCGAGCGCCGCGGTTTCGGGCTTCATCACCTGCACCCCGTCGAGCGTGCCGCCGTCCTGCAACATGTGGAGGAAACGGTCGTAATCGCGTGCCGAGGAGACCAGCCCGGCGCCGCCATAAGGGAAGCTGGGCGGCGAGAGCCACGCCGATGCCGCGCCCGTATCGATCGGGGTGCGCTTGTCGCCGACGAAGATGTAATTGGTCGACAACCGCCCCGCCGCGCTCGCCGGGACGGTCCAATAGGTCGAATTCATCTTGAGCGGATCGAGCAATCTTGTCTGGACGAAGCGGTCGAACGGCATCCCGCTCGCCTTCTCGATCACTGCCCCCATCACGTCGAGCCCGATCGAATAGCTCCACTTGGTCCCCGGCTCGGCGATCAACGGCGCCTGTGCGACGCGATCGGCGAATTCGGCGAGCGTCGCCGGCCGCGCCTTGCGCGCCTGCGCCTCCATCTGCGCATTGACCGCGCCGGGCAGGATGCCGAGCCGCTCGTATTCCTTGAGCAGCGGCCCCTTGGCGATGATGTTGTAGCTGAGCCCGGCGGTGTGGGTCAGCAATTCGCGGATCGTGATCTGATTCTTCGCCGGCACGCTGTCCAGCGAGGTATCGGGGCTGGTCAGCACGCGCATGTTGGCGAAGGCGGGGAAATATTTGCTCAGCGGATCGTCGAGCCTGATCTTGCCTTCCTCGACCAGGATCATCGCCGCCATCCCGGTGATCGGCTTGGTCATCGAATAGACCCGCCACAGGCTGTCCGGCCCCGCCGGCGCCGCGCCCGGATCGTCGCTGATCCGCCCGGCGGAGACGAACAGCGTCGGCCGGTCGCCGAACCCGAAGGCGCCGGTGACCCCCGGCATCTTGCCGTCGGCGACATAGCCGTCGAACAGCGCCTGCATGTTGGGCAGCAGGCTGTTGGCGCGTGCCGCGACGGTGGGCTGCGCGGGGTTGGCCGGTGCCGGTTGCGCCTGCCGCGCGAGGCTCGCCCCGGCGGCGACCGCCGCCAGCGCCACGCTCGCCCCGATCAGATGAATTGCGCGCATCATTCCCCTCTTATTGCCGCGGCAGCCTTGGCGAAGACGGTCGGCAGGCCCGCCGAATCGATCTCGCGCACCGGCCACCATTCTCCAGCCACCGGAATTGTCTGCGCGTCCCAGCGGGCGACGGCAAGCGCGAGTTCGAGCGCAAAATGGGTAAAGACGTGCGTCACCGTCGCATTGCGCAATCGCCAGTCGGCATCCGCCGGGGCATCCGCCAGCGCGGGTCGGGTTTCGCCCCACGGCCCGGTCGGCAGCGCGCGCATCCCGCCGAGCAGCCCGCGCGCGGGGCGGCGGACGAGCAGCACCTCGTCGCCGCGTTGGAGCCAGAAGATCGTTCCAAAGCGTTGCGGGCGCGGCTTCTTCGCGGGCTTCACCGGGAAGCTTTCCTGCGCCCCTGTGGCGCGCGCGACACAGGCAGCGGCGAGCGGACAGAGCATGCAGCGCGGGCTGCGCGGGGTACAGATCGTCGCGCCGAGGTCCATCATCGCCTGGGCGAAATCGCCGGCGCGCCGATCGGGGGTGATCGCTTCCGCCGCGGCGCGGACCGCCGGCTTGCCGGCAGCGGCGAACAACCGCGCGACGACGCGCTCGACATTGCCGTCGATCACCACCGCGCGCCGCCCGAAGGCGATCGCGGCGACCGCAGCGGCAGTATAATCGCCGAGCCCGGGGAGCGCGCGCAACGCCGCCTCGTTATCGGGCAAGCGGCCGCCGTGCTCGGCGGCGACGACCTTGGCCGCCTTCACCAGATTGCGGGCGCGGGCGTAGTAACCGAGCCCGGCCCAGGCGGCCATCACCTCCGCCTCGTCGGCGGCGGCGAGGCTGGCGATATCGGGCCAGCGTGCGACCCATGCGGTGAAGCGCGGGGTGACGGTCGCGACGGTGGTCTGCTGGAGCATCACCTCTGAGAGCCAGACGCGATACGGATCGGCCTGCGCGCCCGGCGGCGCGCGCCACGGCAGATCGCGGCGGTGCGCGTCATACCAATTGAGCAAATCGGCTGCGATCGAATGCTTGGCGTCCACGCCCCGGCTATGGCATGAGGCGGCGAATGAGCAAGCGCCCTCGCGCCCCCCAGCCAGAGCCCGTGCGGCAGAATCGCGCCCGTCAGGTCGCCGAGCTTTTGCCGGCGGTCGGCGCGGCCGCATTCCGCAAATTCGGCTTCGTCCAATCGTCGATCGTCACGCGCTGGCCGGAGATCGTCGGCGAGAAACTGGCGCGCGCCTCCTGCCCCGAATCGATCCGCTTCCCGCAGGGCAAGAAGCAGGACGGGGTGCTGACGCTCACCGTGCGGGGCGCGCATGCCGCGATGCTGAGCCATATCACCCCGGAGATCATCGAGCGGGTGAACCGCTTCTTCGGCTACACCGCGGTCGCACGAGTATCGATCCGCCAGGGCGACGTCGCGCCGCGCGCGGTGCCGCGCCCGCGCCCCGAGCCGCAACCCGTCCCCGCCGAGCTGGGCCAGAGCCTGCGCACGATCGGCGATCCCGAACTCAAGGCGGTGCTGGAGGCGCTTGCCGCCGGCGTCGTAACCCCGAGGCTGCCGACCGTCCGATGATCAAGAAACGCCTGTTCCCGCTCCTCGCCCTACTCGCCGCCGCCCCGCTGGTCGCCGCGCCGCGCGCCTGGGTCAGCGTCGCCGCGACCGCGCCTAAGGGCAGCTATGTCATCGGCAACCCCGCCGCGCGGGTGAAATTGGTCGAATATGCCAGCTACACCTGCCCGCATTGCGGCCATTTCGCGCGCGAGTCGGCGGCGGTGCTCAAGGGCAAGATGATCGCCTCGGGCTCGCTCAGCCTCGAAGTGCGCAGCGCGGTCCACGATCGCTACGATCTGGTCGCAGCGATGCTGGCGCGCTGCTCCGGGCCGGCGATCTTCCCCAGGCTCCACGACGCGCTCTTCGCCGGGCAGGAGCAATGGCTGCAGCGCGCGCAGGATTTCGACAGCAGCAACGGCCAGCGGCTCGGGATGTACGCCGCCGCCGCGCAATATCGCGCGATGGCGCAGGGCGCCGGGCTCGATGCGATCGCGCGCAATGCCGGGATGACGCAGGCGGCGATCGACCAATGCCTCGCCGATCCCAAGGTCGCCGAGGCGGTGGTCGAGCGTGCCAATGCGATCAGCGACAAGATCGCCGGTACCCCGGCGTTCGAGATCAACGGCAAATTGGTCCAGGGTATCGACTGGGCCAAGCTCGAACCGATGCTCCGCGCCGCCGGGGCGAAGTAATTGTTATCTGGAGGGATTACTCAATGACCGTTCGTTTCGCCGTTTCCGTCGCCGCGCTGGCGCTGCTTTCCGCCTGCGGCGGCAACGGCAATTCCTCCGCCCCCGCCGCGCCGGTCGCCGCGGTCGCCCCGCCGGCGGGCCAGGACTGGACCCAGGTCGTCTCCAAGACCGCCGACGGCGGCTATGTGATGGGCAACCCCAATGCCGCGATCAAATTGGTCGAATACGGCTCGCGCACCTGCCCGACCTGCGGCGCCTTCGGCCAGACCGGGATGAAGCCGCTCGAGGAAAAATATGTGAAGTCCGGCAAGGTCTCGTATGAATTCCGCGACTTCCTCGTCCACGCGCCCGATCTTGGCGTTGCTGCCTTGGGGGAATGCGTCGGCGAGGCGCCGTTCTTCCCGCTGCTCGAACAAATGTATGTCGAGCAGCCCGCCTTCCTCGAAAAACTTGAAAAGGTGCCGGCCGACTTCCAGCAGAAGCTCCAGTCGATGAGCCCGGCGCAGCAGGCGACCGCCTGGGTCGAGTATCTCGGCTATATCGATTTCGTGAAGCAGCGCGGCGTGACCGAGCAGCAGGCGCGCGCCTGCCTCGCCGACGCCAAGAAGCTGGAGGCGATCGGCAAGATCACCGAAACCGCGATGCAGGAGAAGAACGTCACCGGCACCCCGACTTTCTTCCTCAACGGCAAGCAGCTCGACGGTTCGGTCACCTGGCCGCAGATCGAGGCCGCGCTCAAGAACGCCGGCGCCTGACGAGCGCGAAGGGGGCCGCGCGCGATGCAGATCAAGCGACTGAGGCTGTCGGGCTTCAAGAGCTTCGTCGACGCGGCCGATCTGCGCATCGAGCCGGGGCTGACCGGGGTGGTCGGCCCCAACGGCTGCGGCAAATCCAATTTGCTCGAAGCGCTGCGCTGGACGATGGGCGAGAACTCGCCCAAATCGATGCGCGGCGCGGGGATGGAAGACGTGATCTTCGCCGGCACCGCGACGCGGCCGGCGCGCGATTTCGCCGAAGTCTCGATCCTCGCCGAGCTTGACGGCGAGGAGAAGGAGGTCGTTCGCCGCATCGAGCGCGGCGCCGGCTCCGCCTATCGCATCGACGGGCGCGACGTGCGCGCCAAGGATGTCGCCTTGCTGTTCGCCGATGCGGCGACCGGCGCGCATTCGCCCGCCCTCGTCAGCCAGGGGCGGATCAGCGCGGTGATCGCCGCCAAGCCGGCCGAGCGCCGCGCGATGCTGGAGGAAGCCGCCGGGATCGCGGGCTTGCACGTCCGCCGCAAAGACGCCGAGCAGAAATTGCGCGCGACCGAGGCCAATCTCGAACGGCTCGACGAAGTGATCGCCGATCAAGAGGCGCGCGCTGCCGCGCTGCGCCGACAGGCACGCCAGGCCGAGCGCTATCGCGCGCTTTCCACGCAGATCCGCGTCGCCGAAGCGCGATTGATCTTCAGCCGCTGGCGCGAGGCCGCCGAGGCGGCGGATGCGGCCAAGGCCGAGGCCGCGGCGGCCGAAACCCGCGTCAACGCCGCCGCCGAGGCGCAGCGTGCGGCGGGCGCCTATCAGACGCAGGCGACCGAGGCGCTGGCCGAGGCACGCGCCGCGGCACTCACCGCGCGTGATCGCGCGACCGAGGCGGCGCACAAGCTCGCGACGCTCAACACCGAGAAGGCCGGGGTCGAACGCCGGCTCGCCGAACTGGCCGAAGCGGCAGAGCGGATCGTCGCCGACCGCGACCGCGAGGGGCAGCTCGCCAATGACGCCGCCGAGGCGCTGACCCGGCTCGCCGACGAGGGCAAGGCGCTGGAGGCGGAGATCGCCGCGGTCGCCGCCGAACTGCCCGCGCTCGGTCAGGCGCAGGGCGAGGCCGAACGGCTCGCGCGCGACGCCGAGGTGGCGCTGGCGCAGGCGCTCGCGCGGCAGGCGAGCGAGGCGGCCGAGGCGCGCGTCGCGCACGCCGCGCTCGCTGCCGCCCGGACGCGCGCGGATCGCGCCGAGCGCGAGGCGCGCAACGCCGCCGATGCGCTCGCCGCGCTCCCCGATGCGGCGCCGCTGGAAGCGACACGGAGCGGCGCGGAACAGACGCTCGCGGCGTCGGAGGCCGAGGCCGAGCAGGCGCGCGGCGATCTCGCGCGCGCCGAGAGTGACGAAAAGGCCGCGCTCGCCGCCCGCGACGAGGCGCAGGGCCGCCGCGCCGCCGCGCGCGCCGAGCTTGCCGCGCTGGAGAGCGAGGCCGCGACGCTGGCGCGCGCAACGCAGCGCTCGGGACGCGATCGGTTGCTCGATCATGTCCGCGCCGCGCCGGGTTACGAGCGCGCGCTGGCGGCGGCGCTGGGCGACGATCTGGAGATCGGGCTGGATGCCGGCGCGGAGGCGCATTGGGCTGGCGCGGATATCTTGCCAGACGACCCCGCGCTCTCCTCCGTTCGTGCTGAGCCTGTCGAAGCGCTGCCTTCTTCCGCCAAGAAAGACAGCCCTTCGACAAGCTCGGGGCGAACGGAGGGGGTAGCCTTGGCGCTCCATGTCACCGCGCCGGTGCAGCTTGCGCGGCGGCTGGCGCAGGTCGTCGTCGTCCCCGAGGACGACGGGCGCCCCCTCGCGGTCGGGCAGCGACTGGTGACGCGAACCGGCCAACTCCGCCGCTGGGACGGCTTCGTTGCGAAGAGCGGCGGCGCGGCGGCGGCGGAGCGGCTCGAACGGCTCAACCGGCTCGCCGCGATCGAGGCCGCGCTGCCCGATGCGCGCGCTGGGGTGGAAGCCGCCGACAACGCGCTTGCCGAAATCGAGACGCGGATCGCCGCCGCGCGCACCGCCGCCGGCACCGCGCGCACCGCCCTCACCCGTGCGGAAGCAGCCGCGCGCGAAGCACGCCAGAATATCGACCGCGCGGTGACCCAGATCGAGCGCCTCGCCGGGCAGCGCACCGATCTCACCGCGCGCGCCACGCACACCGCAACCGAACGTGACGCCGCCGCCACCGAAGTCGCGACCGCCGAGGCGGCGATTGTCGCTCTGCCCGATACCAGCGCCACCGCGGGCGAAGTCGCCACGCTCCAGCGCGAGGCCGAGGCGCGCCGCGCCGCGGTAGTGCAAGCGCGTGCGGACCGCGCGAGCCGCGAGCGTGCCGGCGCCGCCGCGCGCGAACGGCTGGCCGCGTCGCAGGCCGAGACCAAGAGCTGGAAAAGCCGTGCCGGCGATGCCGCACGCCGCATCGCCGACATGGCGAAGCGCGAAAGCGAGATCGCCCGCGACCGCGAAGCGCTCGCCGGTCGTCCCGCCGCGCTGGAAGCCGATATCGCCGCTCTCGCCGCCCGGCACGACAGCGAACGCAGCGCCGCTGACGCGCTCGCCGCGACCGAGCGCGAAGCCGAGGCCGCGCTGCGCCGCTGCGAGGAGGCGGCGCGTATCGCTGGCGAAGCGCTCGCCGCGACCCGCGAGGCGCGCGCCGGGGCGCTGGCGCGCGCGGAAAATCAGGAGCAGCGCCGGGTGGAGCTGGGCCAGCTTTCGGGCGAACGCTTCGAATGCCCCGCGCCCGTGCTGCCGACCAAGGCCGGATTCGACAGCGCGACGGTGCGTGCGCCGCAGGAGGAAAGCGCGGCGCACGACAAATTGACGCTCGATCGCGAACGGCTCGGCCCGGTCAATCTCGTCGCCGAACAGGAACTCGCCGAGCTCGAAGCGGGCGCGGTCGGCAATGCCGCCGAGCGCGAGGAACTGGGGCTGGCGGTCAACCAGCTGCGCGGGTCGATCGGCACGCTCAACCGCGAGGGGCGGCAGCGGCTGCTCGCCGCGTTCGCGGCGGTCAACGGGCATTTCCAGCGGCTGTTCACCACGTTGTTCAACGGCGGGCAGGCGCATCTCGAACTGGTCGATTCGGATGATCCGCTCGAAGCCGGGCTGGAGATCATGGCGCAGCCGCCGGGCAAGCGCCTCCAGTCGCTCACCCTGCTGTCGGGCGGCGAGCAGGCGCTGACCGCCGTTGCGCTGATCTTCGGGCTGTTCCTCACCAATCCGGCGCCGATCTGCGTGCTCGACGAGGTCGACGCCCCGCTCGACGACGCCAATATCGAGCGCTTCTGCGACCTGCTCGACCGCATGACCCGCGAGACGCAGACGCGCTATCTGATCGTCACCCACAATGCGGTGACGATGAGCCGGATGCACCGCCTGTTCGGGGTGACGATGATCGAGCGCGGGGTCAGCCGGCTGGTCTCGGTCGACCTGCAGGGGGCGGAGACATTGCTGGCGGCGGAATAGCCTCTACCTTCCCCTTCTTCTCCCCTCCCTTCACCAGGGAGGGGAGCAAAAGGAAGGCGGCCCGGGGTAGTTCCTAAACCGTCACCCGCACCCTGTTCCGCCCGTCGCGCTTCGCCCCATACATCGCAAAATCCGCGCGGCGCAGGCTTTCGGCGATCGCGACGTCGCGATCGGCCGCGGCCAGCCCGATGCTGACGGTGATCGTCATCCCCGGCGCGACCGGATCGCTCAGCGAGGCGGTTTCCATGTCGGATCGCATCCGCTCGGCGACCTGCATCGCGATCCCGCGTCCCACCCCGGGGAGGTAGATGCCGAATTCCTCGCCGCCCAATCGCCCGATCAGGTCGCCGGTACGCGCCGAGCGGCGCAGCACCCCCGCCACTTTGCACAAGGCGCGATCGCCGACCTCATGCCCGTAACGATCGTTGATCGATTTGAAGTGATCGACGTCGAGCACCAATATCCAGCCACCGACGCTGCGGTGCTGCGGTTCGAGCCGTTCGAGAAAGGCGGTGCGGTTGAGCACCCCGGTCAGCGGATCGGTTTCGGCGGCATGCTTGAGCTGGACATGCACCGCCTCGAGCTCGGCATTGAGCCGGCGCAATTGCTCGCCCTGCCAGGCAAGCCGCAGCGAAACGAGAAACGAGACGCCGCCCGAACAGCAGGTCGCAAAGGCCCAATAGACCGCCGGGACCTCCAGACCGGTCCAGCGCGACAGCAAATACATCGGCA
The DNA here is from genome assembly GCF_001897045.1 of Sphingomonas sp. 66-10. Taxonomy (NCBI): domain Bacteria; kingdom Pseudomonadati; phylum Pseudomonadota; class Alphaproteobacteria; order Sphingomonadales; family Sphingomonadaceae; genus Sphingomonas; species Sphingomonas sp. 66-10. Next base: position 18,927 of record NZ_MKRR01000020.1, on the reverse strand, counting down.
CCAGGGTGACGCCGAGAGAAAATGCCGCCCATCGCAAGGCTTTGCGAATCGCCCCCATGACCGCGACGTAGCATCATTATGTTTAATGCGCATGAACCATGTAACAGATCGTTGCATGGCGATCGGCGCAGGTTGACCCGCGCACCCGCCTCGCGCATGCGCGGCCGCTATGATCGAGAAGATACTCGCCGCGCTCGCGACCTTCGCCGTCACCGTCATTTCGGCGGGGGGCTATGGCGGCATTGCGCTGCTCATGGCGATCGAAAGCGCCTGCATCCCGCTGCCGTCGGAGATCATCATGCCCTTCGCGGGCTATCTCGTCTCGACCGGGCGGTTCGATCTGTATCTCGCCGCGACCGCCGGCGCGATCGGGTGCAACCTCGGCTCGATCGTCGCTTATGAGGCGGGCAAGCGCGGCGGGCGCCCGCTGGTCGAGCGCTGGGGTCGCTATCTGCTGATCGGGCCGGGTGAGCTCGACATGGCCGATCGCTTCTTCAACCGCTGGGGGCCGATCGCGATCCTCGTCGGGCGGATGCTGCCGATCATCCGCACCTTCATCGCCTTCCCCGCCGGGGTCGCGCGGATGCCGCTGATCCCGTTTCACATCTATACGTTCGTCGGCTCATGGCCGTTCTGCCTCGCGCTCGCCTGGATCGGGATGAAGCTCGGCACCGCGTGGAACAGCGACCCGCGGCTCAAGGCGTTCTTCCATCAGGCCGATCTCGCGATCGGCGCGGTGATCGTGATCGCCGGCGGGCTCTATCTGTGGCATCGGCTGCGCGGGTTGAAGAAGAACCCTCAGGAATAACCGCGCCGCGCGGCGAGCCGGCGCAATTCCTCGTCGCGCCCCGGCGCCAGCCGCTCGACGCGGCGCTGATAGGCCGCGACCAATGCCGCATCGGCATGTTCGGGCGAGCCCGAATCGAACGGCGGGTCGGGATCATATTCGAGCGCGAGCTGCACCATCCGCGCGTGTGCTTCGCCGCGGATCAGCGCCATTAGCCGAAAAGCGAAGTCGATCCCGGCGGTCACCCCGCCTCCGGTGACGCGGTTGCGATCGACCACCACGCGCTCCGTCACTGCGGTCGCGCCGAACAGCGGCAGCATATGGCGCTGCCCCCAATGGCAGGCGGCACGATAGCCCTCGAGCAACCCCGCCGCGCCGAGCACCAGCGAGCCGGTGCAGACGCTCGTCACCCATTGCGCGTGCGTGCCGACATGGCGCACCCAATCGATCGTGGCATCGTCGGCGATCGCGCCGTTGATCCCGAACCCGCCAGGAACGCACAGGATATCCGCCGTGGGCACCTCGTCGAAGGTCGCGGTGGGGAGGATCGCGAAACCCGCATCGGTCGGCACAGCCTCCAGCGTCGCGGCGACGAGATCGACATGCGTCCCCTCCCCCATCCGCGACAGGACCTGCGCCGGGCCGGTGAGATCAAGCTGGGTAACGTTGGGGAATAGCAGAAAGGCGATGCGCATCGGGTCTCGGCTCCTCTCGTCCTGCGAAGATCGCCCAGGCGCGCGGCGGGAGAAGGCATCGCGCTCCCTCGTGGTGCTCCACGACTGCGCCAGTCACGCGACAGGGCCGAGGTTAGCGGGAAACGGGGGCGCGGGCCAGCGCCTCATCACACCTGTCACCCCGGCCTTTAGCCGGGGTCCATCGGAGGCAAGCGCGGGGCAAGAGGTTCTGACGATAGAGCGTGCGGCACAATGGACCCCGGCTCAAGGCAGGGGTGACGGTGTGCAGTTGGTCAGGGAGCCGGTCCTTAGTTCGACAGATCCGGATTGGCTTCCTTGGCGCGCGCGCGCGATTCCGCCCTGGCGCGATTGGCGTTCTGGACGAAACAGCCAGTCGCGCCGCCCGGGCCGACCGTCGAGCAGCTACCCACCCCGGTGCCGCTGAGATCGTCCTGCCCCTTGATGCGCGCCGCCCAGGCGGCGTTCTCGGGGGTCACCTCGAAATTGCGCAATTCCTTCGGGATGCGGAATTGCTCCTCGGCCGAGCGCCGGACGCACACCGCGACCTCGGCGCCGTCCTTGTTGGTCGGGCAGCGCTGGTTGCCGTAGAGCGTGATGACGCCGTTGACCGGCGCCGCATGCGACACATCGGACTGAACGGTCTGCGGGCTGACGCGCGGCGCGCCGGGCAGCGCGACCTCGCGCGACGAGGGCGGCGGGATGATCAGCGGCGGCGGCGCCGGCTTGGCCGCGCCGGTCTCGGCCTGTTGCGCGGAAAGCGCGGCCGGGGTCAGCAGCAGGGCGGCGATGATCATCGTGCGGGGCAACATCTTTTTCTCCCGTCAGATACGCTTGGCGGTCGCGATCGCGAAGCGGCACCCCAACCGGATCGCGGCGGACAACAATGGATAGGCCGGCGCGTCCTCCGCCCCGCTGGCGAGCGCGGTCTCGCGATGCTCGACCTCCTCGGCCCGGAAGGTGCGGACTGCATCGGAAAGCTCGGGATCGTCGTCCCCCAGAACCCCGAGCTGCTCCTCATAATGTTTGTCGATCTCGGTCTCGACCGCGGCGGTGCAGGCCATCGCCGCCTCCGGCCCGATCGCCGCGGTCACCGCGCCGAGCGCGAAGCCCGCGACGTTCCAGAACGGCTGGAGCAAGGTCGGCCGCACCCCGCGCTCGACGATCAGCCGATCGAAAAAGGCGCGATGCCGCTCTTCCTGCAGCGCCATCCCGCTGATCTTGCGCGCGGCGGGCGAACGATGCCCCATGATCGCGAGCTGCCCGGCATAAATCCGCGTCGCGCCATATTCGCCCGCCTGATCGACGCGGATCATCGATGCGGTCGTGCGGCGACGATCTCCCGGCTTCCAGCTCACGCGCGCCTCCTGATGAGCCACGCGATCACCGCCGCGCCGCCCAATGAGAAGATCGCATTATAGCCCGCGAGCGAGATGCCGAACATCTTCCACTGCGCCGCGTCGCATCGCACCACCGGCGCGGCGAGGATCCGGCGCAGCATCTCGTCGGTGCTGATCCCGGCGCCGCTCACGCTGGTCGAGCAGGCAGTGATCCCCTGCCACCAATGATATTCGACCCCGGCGTGGAAGATGCCGATCAGCCCCGAGACCGCGATCAACGCGGCCGCACCCGCGATCAGCGTCAGCCGCACCGCGCGCCCCGGCACGACGAGCGCCAGCGCGGCGGCAACCACCGCGGCATAATGCGGCCAGCGCTGCCAATGGCACATCTCGCACGGCACGAGCCCGCCGATCAGCTGCGATCCCCAGGCGCCGGCGAGCAAGGCGGCGGGCAGCAGCAGCGCGAGCGCGCGGGCCTTGGTCTGCGACGGGGTCATCTGCGAATAGCTCATCTGGCGGGTCACTTGGCGGCAATGTCCTTCGGGTCTTTCCAGTCCTTCTGCACCGCCGCGGTGACGGCCGCCACCTGCGTCGGGCCGCCGAGCCGGGCGATCGCCTTGAGCGCGTACCACAGCTGGAAGTCGGTGATCTTTTCCTTCTTGAGCTGATCCACCGTCATCGAGAAGCGCGGATCCTCCTTGGTGTCTTCCTCGAGCACCTTGTTGTCGGTCTTGACCTCATTGATCAGGTGCCGGCGCAGATCGGCCTCGCGAAACACCGGGCGCGCCTTGTAATCGGGGTCGGACAGCTGCGGCACGGCGATATCGGGCTCGATCCCGCCCTCCTGCACCGAGCGCCCCGAGGGGGTGTAATAACGCGCGGTGGTGAGCCGCAGCGCGGTGGTCGGGCCGAGCGGGAGCAACGTCTGCACCGATCCCTTGCCGAAGGTCCGCTCGCCCATCACCAGCGCGCGGTGATGATCCTGCAATGCGCCGGCGACGATCTCGCTCGCGCTGGCGGTGCCCGAATCGGTCAGGATGATCACCGGCAGCCCGTGCGCGTCGTCACCCGGCTTGGCGAAATAGCGCTGGTTCTCGCGCGGATCGCGCCCGCGCTGCGAGACGATTTCGCCGTGATCGAGGAAGGCGTCGGACACGTCGATCGCCTGCGTCAGCAGCCCGCCGCCGTTCGAGCGCAGATCGATGACATAGCCCAGCGGGCGGTGCCCCAGCGCCTTGTCGATCGCGAGCAGCGCGGCGCGCGTGTCGGCGCCGGTCGTCTCGGAGAAGGTATTGATGTCGATATAGCCGACATCGCCCTTGATCTGCCATTTCACCGGACGCTGGACGATCACCTCGCGGGTCAGCGTCACGTCGATCGGCTTGTCGCGGCCGGGGCGGACGATGGTCAGCGCGATCTTGGTGCCCGGCTTGCCGCGCATCTGCGCCACCGCCTCGTCGAGCGTGCTGCCGTAGAGCAATTTGCCGTCGATATGCGTGATATAGTCGCCCGGCTTGAGCCCCGCCTTGGCCGCCGGCGTATCCTCCTGCGGAGCGATCACCTTGACCGCGCCGTCCTCCATCGTGACCGAGAGGCCGAGCCCGCCATAATTGCCCTCGGTCTGGATGCGCAGATTGTCGAAATCGCGCCCGTCGACATAGCTCGAATGCGGATCGAGCGCGGACAGCATCCCGTCGATCGCGCCGCGGATCAGCTGCTCGTCGGTGACCTTGTCGACATAATCCGCCTTCACGCGGTTATAGACGTCGAGGAACTTGTCCATCTGCTTGTAGGTGTCGGTATCGACCGCCGCCATCGCCCCGGTCGCGACCGGGACCAGCGCGATCGTCGCGACAAGAGCGGTGGCCTGAAACAGCTTGAACTTCATCTGGGCGTCCTGACGAGAGGGGGCGTTTTCACCCTAGCCCCATATCGCCGGGCGAGCAAAGCGCCAGCGCGACTGAATGGGGGATGAGCGACCTTTCGCTCCCCTTCTTCTCCCCTCCCTGGTGAAGGGAAAGGAAAAAGAAGGGCGTCGCCCGCTTCACCCGATCAGCGCGGTGATATCGACCG
>NZ_MKRR01000020.1:11607-14018 GCF_001897045.1 Sphingomonas sp. 66-10 | reverse complement strand
CCGCCGCGATCGCCTCCCCGCGCGTCACCGCGATCGCGCCGAGCCCGGTGACGAGCGTGCTCCACCCCGCACCGTGATCGATGATCACCGTGCCGCCGTAATCGCGGAAAACCCGCGCGAAGATCACCTTCCCCGCCGCCGGCGCGACCACCGGCGCGCCCGACGCGACCGCGAAGGTCAGCCCGCGCGCGCGCACGCCATTGTCGGAAACCTCGCCCAGCCCGGTCACCAGCCGCCCCGCGACCGGCAGGCGATACGCCGCCGGGATCGCGCCGGGCGTTCGGTCGACCCGCGGCGGCCCCGGCAAGCGTTCCAGCGCAGCAAGCGTCTGGCGATCGTCGCCGATCGCGGTCATCCGATCGAGCAGGTCGCGCGCCTCCTCACCCATCGCGATCGCGCGGTCGGCGGCGGCGCGCGCATCGCGGTCAAACCGCATCGCGGCCTGATCGTGGCTGGCGCGCAACGCCGCGAGCCGCTGGCGCTGGACGACGAGATCGGCGCGCCCGTCGCGCAGCCCCTTGGCCGCCGACGCCGCGGCACGCTCGAGCCGGCGCGATTCGGCCAGCGCCGCGCGGACATCGGCCGCGCGCGCGTCGATCACCGGCGTGGTCGCCGCGAGCGCGGCGCGGACATGCACCATATCGCTGATCGACCCCGGCTGCGCCACCGCAACCACCGCCGGCCGCCCGGCAAGCGAAGCGAGCGCGGCGAGCAACCGCGCGACCGGCTCGCGCTTCCGCGCGAATTCCGCGCGCTGCTGTTCCTGCAGCCGTTCGACGATCGCGACGCGCGCCTCGGCCGCCGCCAGATCGGCCTCGGCCCGGGTGATGCGCGCCGCCATTCCCTGTTCCTGAACGTGGAAACGCGCCGCGGTGTCGCGCTCGGCGGCGGCCTGGCGATCGAAGGCGGCGGCGCGGCGGGTCGCCTCGGCGGCGGCGGCCTTGGCCTGCGCCAGCCGCGCCCGTGCGATCGCCAGCGCATCCTGCGCCGGCGCCGACGCGGCGAGCAGCGTTCCGGCCAGCACGGTGGCTGTTACCGCAAATACCCTTGTGCTCCCGCGAAGGCGGGACCCCAGACTGGGTCCCCGCCTTCGCGGGAGCACAAGGGAAGGCGTACCAGCCTCCAAAGCATCACGCGCCGATCCCTTTCCACCCCGGCGCAGGCCAGGGTCCAGTTGCGACCGACCCGATGCTGGATCCGGGCCTGCGCCGGGGTGGATCATATCTTGGGTACAATGCTCCGCGTGCAATCCTTCCCCGTTCCGCATCGCCTCAGCCTTCGCGATGATAGGGGTGGTTGGCAAGGATCGAGGTAGCGCGGAACAATTGCTCCGCCAGCATCGCCCGCGCGAGCAGATGCGGCCAGGTCGCGCGCCCGAACGAGATCAGCAGATCCGCCTCGCCGCGCGCGGCATCGTCGAACCCGTCGGCCGCGCCGATCATGAAGCGCGCCTCGCGCACCCCGTCGTCGCGCCACCGCCCGAGCAATTGCGCGAAGGCGAGCGACGCCATCACCTCGCCACGCTCGTCGAGCAGCACGCGGCGCGTCTGCGGCGGCGCATCGGGGATGCGGCCACCGGTGTCGGGCAGTTCGGTGATCTTCGTCGGCCAGCCGATTCGCTTCATGTAGCGATCGACCAGCTCGGCCTCCGGCGAGCGGCCGATCCGGCCGCGCGCCACGATATGCAGCAGCAGCTCAGGCGTTCCCGGCCGGCGGCGCGTCCCCGAACGACCACATCCGCTCGAGATTGTAGAAAGAGCGCACCTCGGGGCGGAACAGATGGACGATCACGTCGCCGGCGTCGATCAGCACCCAATCGGCGGTCGGCAGCCCCTCGATCCGGGGAGAGCGGCCGGTTTCGGCCTTGATCTTCTCGGCGAGCTTGGACGCCATCGAGGCGACCTGTCGCGTCGAGCGCCCCGACGCGATCACCATATGATCGGCGATCGACGATTTCCCGGCGAGCGGGATCGAGATCATATCGGCGGCCTGATCATCGTCCAGGCTGTCGAGCACGAGCTTATGGAGCACCGCGACACCGTTGGCGTCGGGCGATCGATAGGCGTTGGCGGATGCGGGCAAGGTTACTCCTGGGCAAAAGGTTTGGCGGGGGCGCCGCGGAAGCGGCGATGCCAGGACGGGTCGGCAGCACGAAGCTGCGTCGCGGACGTCGGATCGGGGCGGAAACGCAACAGCACCAGCGCCGGCACACTCCACTCGGTCCAGTTCCTCGCCTGACATGCGGGCCTCTGGAAGCGCCGCAGCCAGCCCATCGCGTGGGCCGCGTGGGCCGGGCCATCATATCCCGGCCGCGCGATCACCGCAATCGGAACCGTCCGCGCAATCCGCCGCCAGTCGCGCCAGCGGTGGAACTGGACGAGATTGTCCGCCCCCATCACCCAGATGAAGCG
>NZ_MKRR01000020.1:6828-11590 GCF_001897045.1 Sphingomonas sp. 66-10 | reverse complement strand
GGACGAGTTTCGCCAGCGTATCGGCGGTGTAGCGCGTGCCGAGCCGCGTCTCGATATCGCTTGCGCGGATCGGCGCGCGGCGCGCCATCGCCCGCGCCGAGGCGAGCCGTTGCGGCAGCGGGGCCATCCCTGCTTTGGGCTTGAGCGGGTTGCCCGGCGATACGAGCCACCACATGTCGTCCAGCCCCAGCGCGCGGATCGCCGCGAGGCTGACCCCGCGGTGACCACGATGCGCCGGGTTGAACGACCCGCCAAGGAGACCGGTGCGGGTCAGATTCCGCACCGCGACCGGCCTCGTGTCATCAGATCGGTTCGCCGACCACCGGGGGTGCCGACGGCGGATCGCCGACCAGCGCGCGATAGCCGAAGCCCGCGAGGATCCCGCCGACGATCGGCGCGACCCAGAACAGCCAGAGCTGCTGGAGCGCGAGCCCTCCGACCATCAGCGCCGGCCCGGTGCTGCGCGCCGGATTGACCGAGGTGTTGGTCACCGGGATGCTGATGAGGTGGATCAGCGTCAGCCCCAGCCCGATCGCGATCGGCGCGAAGCCGGAGGGCGCGCGGGTATCGGTCGATCCCATGATGATCGCGAGGAAGGCGAAGGTCATCACCACCTCGATGATCAACGCCGAATGGAGGCCGTAGCCGCCCGGCGATTGCGAACCGAAGCCATTGACCGCCAGCCCGTTGGGCGCGAGTTCGAACCCCGGCTTGCCGCTGGCGATGCACCACAGGAGCGCCGCCGCAACGATCGCGCCGACCACCTGCGCGACGACATAGGGAATGATGTCCTTCGCCGGAAAGCGTTTGCCCGCCCACAGCCCGAAGGTGACCGCGGGGTTGAGGTGGCAGCCGGAGATATGGCCGATCGAATAGGCCATCGTCAGCACGGTCAGCCCGAAGGCGAGCGCGACCCCGAGGAGCCCGATCCCGACGCCCGGAAAAGCCGCGGAGAGCACGGCGCTGCCGCATCCCCCCAAGACCAGCCAGAAGGTGCCGAATGCTTCGGCGGCACAACGCTTGTGTATTGGCACCATATCCCCTTGTCCTCCTTTGCGACTTTGTGACGATCGTTCTTCATTCTCCCACGTAATAACGGGAGGATAAGGCACGGATATCATTGGGGCAAGCGGGGGGAGCGCAAGGTGCTGGAGGGCGAGAACCGAGCGCGCCGTGCATCGGCGCTGAGCGGAAAAGCGCGCGCCGGAGCGATGATGCCGAGGGCTGGCGCGGATTAGACACCTATCGATCCGGCCACCCGCGTCTTGTTCGATAAAGCTATCCCCACATTCTACGGATATACGAAAACACAATGCTATTTACTTAGCGAACCGCGCACTCGATGCTAAGGCCTGGAAAATCCCGCGAACTACCGAAGCGAATGACGCCCGGGGCGATTGCAGTTTGAGGGCAGATGCAGATCTGAGTGAATAACAACGGGGGAGGAAAGCACGATGGTCGCATATGCTCTTGGCGATGATCATCATAGAATGTCGGTGGGCAGGGCGTTCGCACGGGCTTTTGCGATAATCCGTGCTCATCCATTGCTGACCATCGGCACGACATTCGCGATGACGATGATCCCCAGCCTGCTGTTCAGTGAAACGAGCCTGAGCGAGGCAATAACCGGCGCTTATTATGGCGCGCTGACCGACAGTTTCTTTCTCAAGATGATGATGGGCTGGGTGGTCCAGTTGTTTTTCTGGGCCGTCGCGGTCGCGGCGGTGATTCAGGCGGGGCTGGCCTATGTCGAGGGACGGCGGCCCGACCTCGGCGAAATTCTATACACTGGCGGAATGCGCAGCCTGCCGATGCTGGCGGTCTACCTGCTCTACGCGATAGCGACCGGGATCGGCTTCACGCTGTTGTTGGTGCCGGGCATCTTTCTTGCGGTGATCTGGTCGATGGCGATGGTCGCGATGGTCGCAGAAGAACCCGGCGTATTTGGTGCGTTCAAGCGCAGCGCCGCGCTGACCAATGGCGCGCGGTGGAAGATATTGGGGATACTCCTGCTGACCGTCGCGATCGCCCTGATCGTCAATTTGCTCGGGGGATTCGTCGTCCTCACCGCCGGGCTTCGACCGGAAACGCAACCGGCCGCCCTACCTGCACAGATCGTCATGTCGCTGCTCAACACGATCGTCCTGACCTGGACGACAACGATGTTCACGGCGCTGTTCGTCGAGTTGCGCGAATGGAAGGACGGACCGGACACCGATCGGCTGGGTGACATTTTCGCCTGACCAAGACGATCGCCCCGGCGAAACCGCGGACGGCTGCCCCACCCGGCATTGTCCGGGCGGCGGGTCAACTTGCGCCGATCACCCCCGCACCTGCCCCGTCCCCAGCCCGAGCCATTTGTACGTCGTCAGCCCCTCCAGCGCGACCGGCCCGCGCGCGTGGAGCCGCCCGGTGGCGATGCCGATCTCCGCGCCCAGCCCGAATTCGCCGCCGTCGGCGAATTGCGTCGAGGCGTTCCACAGCACGATCGCCGAATCGACCTGCGCGAGGAAGCGCTGCGCCACGCCTTCATCGGCGGTGACGATCGCGTCGGTATGGTGCGAGGCGTGCCGCGCGATATGCGCCAGCGCGCCCTCCAGCCCGTCGACCAGCGCGACCGAGGCGATCGCGTCGAGATATTCGGTGTCCCAATCGGCATCGTCCGCCGCCGCGATCCCGGGCGCCACCGCACGCGCGCGGCCGTCGCCGCGCACCTCGCAGCCGGTCGCTACCAGCGCGGCGATCAGCGCCGCCGGATCGGGATAGGCGATATCGATCAACAGGGTTTCCATCGCCCCGCAGATCCCGGTGCGCCGCATCTTCGCATCGACCACGATCCGCTCGGCCATCGCGCGATCGGCGGCGGCGTGGACGAAGACGTGATTGATCCCGTCGAGATGCGCCAGCACCGGCACCCGCGCCTCGGCCTGCACGCGGGCGACGAGGCTCTTGCCGCCGCGCGGCACGATGAGGTCGATCAGCCCGTCGGCGGTGAGCATCGCGCCGACCGCGGCGCGATCGGTGGTCGCGACGCGCTGCACCGCCCCCGCGGGCACGCCGGCCTGCGCCAGCCCGGCGACGAAGGCGCGGTGGATCGCGGCATTGCTCTCCACCGCCTCCGATCCGCCGCGCAGCACCGCCGCATTGCCCGACATCACGCATAACGCAGCGGCATCGGCGGTAACGTTGGGGCGGCTTTCGTAGATGATCCCGATCACCCCGATCGGCACGCGGACGCGGCGCAGCACGAGGCTGTTGGGGCGCGTCACCTCGTCGATCGTCGCGCCGACCGGATCGTCGAGCGTCGCCACCGTCGCCACCCCGTCGGCCATCGCCGCGACGCGCGCGTCGTCGAGCCGCAGCCGATCGAGCATCGCCGGCGAGAGGCCGTTCGCCGCGCCGCGTTCCATATCCAGCGCATTGGCGGCGATGATCTCGGCGCGCGCGGCACGCAGCGCTTCGGCGGCGGCGCGCAGCCCGGCGCGGCGCTGCTCGGTGGAAAGAAGCGCGAGCGCCTGCGCGGCGGCGCGCGCCTCGCCGGCCATCGTCGCGATCAGGGCGGAAGGGGACTGGCTGTCGAGCATCGGGCCTGCGCCTATCATGCCGGGGTGCGAGTGGGAATGGCGGCACGCATCAATCACGATTGTCGCCTCTACCGTTCGCCCTGCGCCTGTCGAAGGGCGTCCTGCCATCCGAGGGGTGGGGCCGCCCTTCGACAGGCTCAGGGCGAACGGTTCATATTTGGCACGCGATGCGCTAGATTAACGGCATGACCAACGCCAACCGACGCAATTTTCTGCTCGGCATGCTCGCCGGCGGAATCGCCAGCGCGGCGCTGGCGGCGCCGGAACGGTTCGAAGTCTCCCTCACCGACGCGCAATGGCGCGCCCGGCTCTCCCCCGCGGCCTATCGCGTGCTGCGCCAGGCCGCGACCGAGCGGCCGTTCAGCAGCCCGCTCAACAGCGAGCATCGCACGGGCACCTTCGTCTGCGCCGGCTGCGCGTTGCCGCTGTTCGCCTCGCGCACCAAATTCGACAGCGGGACGGGGTGGCCGAGCTTCTGGGCGCCCTTGCCCGATGCGGTGCGGACGCGCACCGACAAGACGTTGGGGATGATCCGCACCGAGGTACTATGCCGGCGCTGCGGCGGGCATCTCGGCCATGTTTTCGACGATGGACCGAGACAGACCGGCAAGCGTTATTGCATGAACGGCCTCGCGCTCGCTTTCCGGCCTGCGTGAGGTTGCCCACCGTCCTCCCAGCCCGTAAAGGCGCGCCATGCCCGACAAGCCGACCGACAAGCCAGCGCTCGACCTGCTGATCGCCGCCCCGCGGGGCTTTTGCGCCGGGGTCGACCGCGCGATCCGCATCGTCGAGCTGGCGATCGAGAAGCACGGCGCTCCGGTCTATGTCCGCCACGAGATCGTCCACAACAAATTCGTCGTCGACAGCCTTCGGAAACGCGGCGCGATCTTCGTCGAGGAATTGGACGAAGTGCCCGATGGCGCCCCGGTGGTCTTTTCGGCGCATGGCGTGCCCAAATCGGTGCCGGCCGATGCCGATGCGCGCGGGCTCGACTATCTCGACGCGACCTGCCCGCTGGTCAGCAAGGTGCATCGCCAGGCGGAGCGGCTGGTCGCCGCCGGGCGCCATATCGTTTTCATCGGCCATGCCGGCCACCCCGAGGTGATCGGCACCTTCGGCCAGGTGCCCGCGGGGGCGATGACTTTGGTGCAGGACCTGGCCGACGTCGAGGCACTGAC
>NZ_MKRR01000020.1:0-6815 GCF_001897045.1 Sphingomonas sp. 66-10 | reverse complement strand
GACAATCTCGCCTTCCTCACCCAGACCACATTGTCGGTCGACGATACCTCGGAGGTGGTGGATGCGCTCCAGCGGCGCTTCCCGACGATCCAGGGGCCGCGCGGCGAGGATATTTGCTACGCCACCTCGAACCGGCAGAGCGCGGTCAAGGCGATCGCCGCCTCGTGCGACGCGATGCTGGTGATCGGTGCGCCCAATTCCTCCAACTCGCTGCGGCTGGTGGAGGTCGCCGAGCGCGAGGGTACGCGCGCGCGGCTGATCCAGCGCGCCGCCGAGCTCGACTGGTCGTTCCTCGACGGGGTGCGCACGCTCGGGCTGACCGCGGGAGCATCGGCGCCCGAATTGCTGGTGCGCGAGCTGATCGACCTGCTCGCCACCCGCTACGCGATCAACGAACGCGAAGTGGAAACGACGCGCGAATCGATCGCGTTCAAGCTGCCGCGCGGGCTCGAAGCCGTCGCCTGAGGCGGTTTTCAATCTTGCCTTTTCCATCGTCATGCCGGACTTGATCCGGCATCCAGAGCAACGAGCGAAAGCCTTTGTGGCTCTGGGTGCCGGGTCGAGCCCGGCATGACGGCGGGTGGGTAGCGGGCCAGCACCGCAAATATAATCAAGGGGTTAGAATGGCGGTCTATACGCAGGTGTCGGCTGAGGTGCTGGCAGCGTTTCTGACGCGCTATGACGTGGGCGAACTCGTCTCGGCCAAGGGGATCGCCGAGGGGGTCGAGAATTCGAACTTCCTCGTCGAGACGACGCGCGATCGCTTCATCCTGACGCTCTACGAAAAGCGTGTCGCGGCGGCGGACCTGCCGTTCTTCATGGCGTTGCTCGATCATCTCGACGCCAAGGGCCTGCCGGTGCCGCCTGCGATCAAGGATCGCGACGGCATCGAGATTCAGGAGCTGGAGGGGCGCCCGGCGTGCCTGATCCGCTTCATGCCCGGCGTCTCGCTGTCGCACCCCACCCCGGCGCAGGCGCTCGCCGCGGGCAGTGCGATGGGCGAGATGCACCGCGCGGTCGCCGATTTCGCGCCGACCCGCGAAAATTCGATGGGGGTCGACACATGGCGCCCGCTGCTCGATCGCTGCGGGCGCAGCCTCGATCAGATCGCGCCGGGGCTGTACGACGATCTCGCCGCCGCGCTCGATCATGTCGAGGCGCGCTGGCCGCGCGACACGCTCGACCGCGTTGCGATCCACGCCGATCTGTTCCCCGACAATGTGCTGATGCTCGGCGACACGGTGACCAGCCTGATCGACTTCTATTTCGCCTGCACCGATATCCGAGTCTACGATCTGGCGGTGATGCACGGCGCCTGGGCGTTCGACGGCGCCGGGCGGAATTACGACGCCGCGGTCGGCGAGGCGCTGATCCGCGGCTATGAGCGGCATTTCCCGCTGAGCGCCGAGGAGCGCGGCCTGTTCGCCACGCTCGCCAGCGGCGCGTGCATCCGCTTCGCGCTGTCGCGCGCGTGGGACTGGCTCAATACGCCGCCCGATGCGCTCGTGATGCGCAAGGACCCGCTCGCCTATATGCGCCGCCTCGGCCATTATCATCCCGCGCTGGCGATGCGCGTCGCATGAACGAATTGTCCGAGGTCGAGGCGTTCACCGACGGTGCGTGCAAGGGCAATCCCGGCCCCGGCGGCTGGGGGGTCGTGCTGCGCATGGGGGTGCATGAGAAGGAATTGTCGGGGGGCGATCCTTCCACCACCAACAATCGCATGGAACTGACCGCGGCGATCGAGGCGCTCAACGCGCTGAGCCGGCCGTGCCGCGTCCGACTGTATACCGACAGCCGCTATGTGATGGACGGGCTGACCAAATGGATCCACGGCTGGCAGCGCAACGGCTGGAAGACCGCGGACAAGAAGCCGGTCAAGAATGCCGAATTGTGGCAGGCATTGCTCGCCGCGGCGAAGCGTCACCGGATCGAATGGCAATGGGTGAAGGGCCACGCCGGCCACCCGGAAAACGAGCGTGCCGATAAATTGGCAAGCGATGCCGCGATCGCGGCGGGGCGAGCCGGGCGGGTTTAATTAGCCAGGCCGATTGCGCCGCAATCACCCCTCCCCGTTCGGGCTGAGCTTGTCGAAGCCCTGCACTTTTCTTCCTCGCGAAGAAGAAAGCAGCCCTCCGGCGGGTCCCATGAAAGTATTACTTTCATGGGCGCCCTCACAAGCTCAGGGCGAACGGCTTTATTTGCGCGCGCCTTCCCTTATTCGGCAAACCGATCGGGCAGATACATCGCGATGTCGATCCCCGACGGCGGTGCCTCGCCCAGCAGCAGCGCCGCGCCGATCGCCGCGGCGGCAGGCGCGGTCTGGATGCCGAACCCGCCCTGCCCCGCGAACCAGAAGAACCCCGGCCTATCGGGCGCGAAGCCGTAGACCGGCAACCGATCCGGCGTGAAGCTGCGCAGCCCGGCCCATTTGCGCTCGACCTGCATCACCCGCCAGTCGACCGCCTGCTCCATCCGGTCGATCGCGATCGCGACGTCGAGTTCCTCGGGCTGGACATCGCCCGGCGCGACCGGGGTCTCGTCGTGCGGCGAAAGCCACAACCGCCCGCCCGCTTCGGGCTTGAAATAGAAAGCGCCGCCGAGATGGACGACATGCGGGACCCCCGCCGCCACCGGCGGATCGACGCGCAGTTGCGCCAGCGTCCGGCGATAGGGCTGGATGCCGATCGGCGCCGCCCCCGCCTGCCGCGCCACCAGATCGACCCACGCCCCGGCGGCGTTGACCAGCACCGTCGCCTCATAGCGGCCCGAGTCGGTCTCGATCCGCCAGCGGCCGTCGACGCGCGCCGCGCTGGTCACCGCGCTGCGCAATGCGAGCTCCGCCCCCGCCTTGCGCGCGCGCGCCAGTGCATCGGCGTGGAGCGCGGCGACGTCGATATAGGTGCAGCTCGGCTCCCATATTCCGATCGTCCAGCCGGGGCGCAGCCCGGGAATATAGGCCGCGGGGTCGACGCGTTCGAGCGTCACCCCGGATTCCTCGAACGCGGCGAGAAACGCCTCGGCGCGCGCCGCATCCTCCGCCTGCCCGATATGCAGCGACCCAAGCGGATCGAGGAACCCGCCCGCCTGCAGCGCCGGCCCCGATAAAGTGGTGAGCGGCTGGACGCCCGGCCCGCCATAGGTTTCGGACCAGAAAGCCGCCGAGCGCCCGGTGGCGTGATAACCCGCGATATCCTCCGCCTCGAGCATCACCACGCGGGCGCGGTCGCCGATCGCGGCAGCAAGGGTGGCGCCGGCAATGCCCGCGCCGACGATCGCGATATCGTAGGTCATCGCGCGCGCGTTTCGAGGAATTGGTCGATCGCCGCAAGCGCGCGATCGCGCACCGGATCCGCCTCGCGCAACAATTCATGCGCGGCCTCCGCGCCGAAGCGGACGACCGTCGCATCGGGCAGCCGATCGGCGACGCGCAGCGCCGCCGCCGGATCGACCAGCGCATCGGCCTCCGCCACCAGCAGCATGATCGGCACCGCGAGCGATTCGATCCGCCGGTCCGCCTGGAGCGCGCGCGTCCCGGCGAAGGCGTGCGCGAGCCACGCCCAGCTCGGCGGGCCGAGCTGGATCTCGGGCTTTTCGCGATACCAATATTGCTCGTCGTCGTAGCGCGACGCGTCATGCGTCAGCAGCGCGCGGCGTTCGAGTCGCGCGCCGGGACGCTCATGGCCCTTCCACGCCGCGCGCGCGGGGTTGCCGATGTGGGTCATCAGCCGGGCGACCGTCGCGCCGAGCCACGGCCCGACCGGCGCGCGCAGCCCGAGCATCGGCGCGACAAGCACCGCCGCCGCCGGGGTCACCGCGCGATCGAGCAGCGCACGGAGCACGAGATAGCCCCCCATCGAATGCCCCATCACGACTCGCGGGCCGGGCGCATCCCAGGCGTGCCAGAAAGCCGCGATATCGGCGATCCACGGTGCGAAATCGTCCACATGGCCGACATGCGGATCGGGCGACAGCCGCCCCGATCCGCCCTGCCCGCGCCAGTCGAACGACGCGATCGTCCACCCCGCGGCGTGCCAATGCCCGAAGGCTTCGAAATATTTCTCGAACACGTCGCCGCGCCCGCCCTGAAACAGGATCGCGCCGCGCGGGGTGCCTTCCGCCGGCCAGTCGAAACGGCGGATCGTCCAGCCGTCGGGCGCCGACCATTGGGTGATCGTCGCGCCGGCCGGAATCGCGCGGCGGAGGGGCGCTGCGATGGTCATCGGGGATGGTTACGGTTTGGAAAGCCATTCCGTCTAGTCAGTTGCATCAATGGGGTGGGTTCTTCTTTCCGGCGCGCTGCCTGTGGCGCTTCTGCTTCTGCTGTTGTCGGCGGGAATCGAGGACGTGCGCACGCGTGAGATCGCTAATTGGAAGAATGCCGCGATCGCGTTGCTCGCGCCCTTGTGGTGGCTGGCGATCGGGCTGCCGCTGTGGCCCGGCGTCGCGCTGCGCATCGGCGTGGCGCTGGCGGTGTTCGCATTATTCTGCGTCGCGTTTCACTTCGGGCAGATGGGCGGCGGCGACGTCAAGCTGATCGGCGCGCTCGCCTTGTGGCTGCAGCCGATCGCGGTGCTGCAGATGCTCGTCCTCATGTCGCTGGCCGGCGGGGTGCTGACGCTGGTGATGCTGGCCGACCACCATTTTCGGAAAAGCCAGCGGACTCTGGAGATTCCCTACGGTGTTGCGATCGCGATAGCCGGCCTCGCCGCGCTTCGCGAACCCCTTCTTAACCAGTTTGCGTAATCATAGCCGGCGCGAAATCCGGCCGGGCGGACGCTTGAAAGGCACGTTTTGTCATGGATACTCGCAAGGTCGTATTGCTGGTCGGGGCGCTGTTCGTCGCGGCTGTTACGGCATTCTTCGCGCGAACCCTGATCGCAGGAAACGCCGCGCCGCAAGCGCAGGCGGTGGCCGCCGTCGCGCCCCCGGCGGAGGGGCCCAAGGTGCTGGTCGCGACGCGTGCGCTGCCGGTCGGAACGATCATCGATCCGGCGTCGGTGAAGTTTCAGCCGTGGCCGAAGGAGCTGGTCGAGGGCGCCTATTTCCAGGAGGGCGCCGGCTTCGACATGAAGAATGTCGTCGGCACGGTGGTGCGCACCGCGATGACCGCCGGACAGCCGATCACGCAAGGCGCGCTGGTCAAGCCGGGTGACCGCGGCTTCCTCGCCGCCGCGCTCGGCCCGGGGATGCGCGCGGTGACGGTGCCGGTTTCGACGCAATCGTCGGTCGCCGGCTTTATCTTTCCCGGCGACCGCGTCGATCTGCTGCTGACCCAGTCGGTCGCCGGCGGCGGCGAAGGCCCGCCGCTCAAGGCGTCCGAGACGATCATGCGCAACCTGCGCGTGCTCGCCACCGATCAGCGCACCTCGGACGAGAAGGACGAAAAGGGCAATACGATCGTTCACACCTTCTCCACCGTCACGATCGAGGCAACTCCCAAGATCGCGGAGGAGATTGCGGTGGCGCAGACGCTCGGCACGCTGTCGCTCTCGCTGCGTTCGATCGCCGACAATCAGGGGGAATTCGATCGCGCGATCGCCTCGGGCGCGGTGAAGCTGCCGACCAATGGCGATCCCAAGGCCGAAAAGGCGTTGATGACGCAATTCGCCAGCCTGCCGCAGACGGGCGATTCGACCTATTCGGTCGGCGCTGACGTCTCGCGGTTCCAGCGCAGCACCGTGCCGGGCAAGGCGCAGGATAACAGCGCGGCGGGGGGCGCCGCCGGTGCCGCGCCGCCGATCGGCCCGATCGTCCGTGTTGCCCGGGGGACTGCTGTGACCGCCGTTCCGGTGGGGGGGAAGAACTGACATGCGTATTCGTTCGAAGCCGATCGGCCTGCCGATCGCGGTCGCGCTGACCGCCGTCGCGGTCGCCGCGACGCCGGCCGCCGCCCCGGCCCAGCCCGGCATGACCGGCACGGCGGTGGTGCAGCTCGCCACCAGCCGCGGCCGGTTGATCACGCTGGCGCGGCCGATGACCGACTTGTTCGTCGCCAATTCGGACATCGCCGACGTGCAGGTCCGCTCGCCGACCCAGCTCTATATCTTCGGCAAGAAGCCGGGCGAGACGACCGTTTCGGCGACCTCGCGCGGCGGACAGGTAGTCTATGCGGCCACGGTCCGCGTCGGCAACAATTTCGATTCGCTCGGGCAGATGCTCAAGCTCGCGATGCCCGAGGCGGCGATCACCGCGACGACGATGAACGGGGTCGTGCTGCTCACCGGCACGGTCGCGCAGCCCGACGACGGCGCCGAAGCCGAACGGCTTGTCACCGCTTTCGTCGGCGAAGGGACCAAGGTGGTCAGCCGGTTGCGCACCGCGACCCCGCTGCAGGTCAACCTGCAGGTGCGCTTCGCCGAGGTGAGCCGCAGCTTCGTCAAGAACATCGGCTCGAACATCATGACGCGCGATATGACGTCCGGCTTCAACTTCGGCATCGCATCCGGGCGTCCGAATTTCGGCACCATTTCCAACAATAACACCACCGGCCTGCCGATGGCCGACGCATCGGCGCTCTACGGCCTGCCGACGGGGACGCTGTCGCTGCCGTTCAATCCGGCCACCAAACAGTTCATCACCGGCACGCAAACCACCGTCAAGCAGGGCAGCGACCGTACGACCCTGGGATTCGCGGGCAAGCTGTTTGGCCTCGATGTGCTTCAGGCGCTCGATCTCGGCGAACGGATCGGGCAGGTGACCAGCCTCGCCAACCCGAATTTGACCGCTCTGTCGGGCGAGACCGGCACCTTCCTCGCCGGCGGCGAGATCCCGATCCCGATCGCGCAGGGGCTGGGCGCGGTGTCGATCGAATA
>NZ_MKRR01000019.1:22414-33220 GCF_001897045.1 Sphingomonas sp. 66-10 | reverse complement strand
TCGTCATGTCCGAACAACCCGGCCTGTCGCCCGAAGCCATCGCCTTCGTCACCAAGACCGAGCAGGACGCGCGCCGCGCGTTCCGCCTGCTGCGCGAGACGCGCACCATCTCGCCGAGCGGCACCCTGTTCTTCGCGGTGCGCATTCCCGGCGAGGACAAGATCATCACGCTCAATTACGTCGGATTGTGGGAGGACGATCCCGATCAGGCGCAGACCGCGGTGATCGACTTCGACGGCAACAGCTATTGGAGCAACAAGCCCGGCGGCGCGGCGCGTTACCTCAAGCTGTTCAAGACCCATGCCGACGTCCAGGCGATCAGCCACGTCCACACCCCGCATCTCGGCGCCTATTCGCAGGCGCATGCCGCGCTGCCGCTGCTCTACGTCCCCAACCGGCGCTTTCGTTTCTCGGCCGAGCTTCCGGTCTATATCAACCGCCGCCAGGCCGAGGTCGATTTCATCCTCGATGCGATCGAGCAGGACCGCGAGGTCCCGGGGATCGTCGAAGCCAATGGCGGCGCGACGATCTGGAGCTGGAAGGGGCTGCGCGATCTGGTCAACAATATCGTGCTGCTCGAAGAAGGCGCGCAATTCCAGATCCTCGGCGCCGCGCTCGGCGGATCGAAGCCGTTCGGCCCCGGCGTGCTCGAACAGCAATGGAAGATGGGCAAGCTCGTCCCCCCCGACGCGCATGTCGATGACGACGGCGTCATCCATTATGCGCAGGCCGCCGAGTAATTCCGATGGCGGCGAAACAGCGCAAGCTCGCGCTCGGCGTGTTCCTCACGCGCCACGGCCATCACCCCGGCGCGTGGCGGCAGCCGGGATCGGCGAGCAGCGGCCGGCCCGACTTCCGCTATTGGGCGGAACTGGTGAAGACGGCGGAACGCGGCAAGCTCGATACCGCCTTCTTCGCCGATTTCGTCGGCATCGCGGGCGACAGCACCAAGGGGATCGAGCGGCGGCACGCCTTTCTCGATTTCGAGCCGCTGACGCTGACCGCCGCGCTCGCCGCCGTCACCGACCGGATCGGGCTGGTGGCGACGGTGAACACCAATTTCGATCATCCCTATTCGCTCGCGCGCCGCTTCGCCGCGCTCGATCATATCAGCGGAGGCCGGATCGGCTGGAACATCGTCTCGTCGCTGGCGGACGGCGCGGCGAGCAGCTTCGGGGTCGAACAGCCGCTGACGCATAGTGAACGATATGAGCGCGCGTCCGAATTCGTCGATGTCGCGCGCGACCTGTGGGATAGCTGGGACGACGATGCATTCGACCACGCCGATCGCGACAGCGGTCGGTATCTCGATGCCAGTGCCGTCCACCCCGTCCACCACGACGGCAAATACTTCCACCTCGACACGATCCTCGATGCGAGCCGCCCGATCCAGGGCCATCCGGTGTTCGCGCAGGCGGGCAATTCGGAGGTCGGGCGCGACTTCGCCGCCAAATATGCCGAGATGATCTACGCCGCCGCGCAATTCCTGGAGGAAGCGCAACGTTTCTACGCCGACGTGAAGGGCCGCATGGCGAAATACGGCCGCGATCCGGACACGCTGAAGGTGATGCCGGGCCTGTCCTTTGCGATCGGTTCGAGCCGGCAGGAAGCGCAGGACAAATTTTCCGCGCTCGAGGATGCCGTCGACTTTTCCGGCGAGTTGAACCTGATGGGGCAGGACGTCAGCGCTTATCCGCTCGACGGGCCGCTCCCCGATCTGCCCGAGCCGGAAAACGGAAAGGGGCGCTGGAAACAGCTCACCGCGCTGGCGCGGCGCGAGAATCTCACGATCCGGCAGTTGTTCCTGCGTTTCAACGCAGTGCGCGGGCATCGCGTGGTGATCGGAACCCCGGTCGATATCGCCGACCAGATCCAGGACTGGTTCGAGCGCGATGCTGCCGACGGTTTCAACCTGATCCCGCCGCTTCTCCCGAGCTCGCTCACCGAATTCGTCGATCTCGTCGTGCCCGAGCTCCAGCGTCGCGGGTTGTTCCGCACCGAATATGACGGCACGACATTGCGCGACCACCTCGGCCTGCCGCGCCCGCGCATCGCCGTCGGCGTGGACCGACCCGCCGCCGAGGCGGGGGTCCTTGCTGCCGTTTCCTGAAGAAAGGACCGATCATGACCGACAGGCTCGACACTTTGTGGTACACGCGTTGCCCGGTCCCCACCGGGCTCGGCATCGCGATCCAGCAAGGCTGGCTGGAGACGGCGTTCCGTGCGCAGGGCACCAAGGTTTCGTCGCTACTCGAATCGAACGATTTCGCGACGCGTGAATCGCATTTCAGCCACACGCTCCAGAATTCGGTCCGGCACGGCGGCAATATCCCGGCGATCAGCGCCAAGGCGCGCGGCCGCGACACGCGCGTGATCGGGCTGTCCTGGGCCGACGAGACCCAGCTCATCCTCGCCAGCCCGGAATCGGGGATCGCCACCGTCCGCGATCTCAAGGGCAGGCGCTTCGGCCTCCCCAATTGGAAGAATGTCGAAATCGACTTCACCCGCGCGCAGGCGATCCGCGGGCTCGAAAATGCGCTACGCCTCGAGGGACTGGAGGTTTCCGACGTCGAACTGGTCGATCAGGATATCGAGAGCCATTACAGCGACGAGCGCGCCGAGAATGTCGGCGGGACGCTGGCGCGACGCGTCGGCGGAAGCCGTGCGCGCGCCAACAATCTCGAAGTGATCGCGCTGCTGCGCGGCGAGGTCGATGCGATCTTCCTCAAGGGCGCGCATGGCGCGCAGGTCGCGCATCAATTCGGGCTCACCACGGTGATCGACACCGGCGCGCATCCCGAGCCGCTGATCCGATCGAACAACGGCACGCCGCGAACGCTGGCGGTCGACGGCCATCTGCTCGATCATCATTTCGACGCGGCGGTGACGATCCTCGATCAGGTGCTGCGCGCCGAAACCTGGGCACAGGATCACCCGTCGGAGGTGCGCCGCTATCTCGCGCGCGAGACCAATGCGAGCGAATATTGGGTGTCGGTCGCTTATGGCGAGGATGCGCAGACCCGGCTCAAGACCGATCTCGCGCAGCAATCGGTCGAGGCGATCCAGGATTTCACCGATTTCCTGCATCGCTGGGGGTTCATCCCGCAAAGCTTCGATGTCGGCGGCTGGATCGATCGCCGGCCGCTCGACGCGCTGCGATCGGCCCGCGTCGCGGGCTGACGCGGGCGACGGGTCAGAAGACCAGCTTTCCCCCGACGAGCGCAAGCGTGCCGGCGAGGATCGGGCGCAACACCCGATCCGAGACGCGCGTGGCGACGAGGCTGCCGAGGATGATCCCCGGCACCGAGCCGATCAGGAGCGCGCCGAGCAGCGCGAAATCGACCGATCCGATCATCCAATGCCCCGCGCCGGCGATCAGCGTGAGCGGTACAGCGTGGGCGATATCCGATCCGACGAGCCGATTGGTCGGCAGGTTGGGATAGAGAATCAGCAGCACGGTCATGCCGAGCGCGCCCGCGCCGACCGAGGAAAGCGAGACGAGGATCCCGAGGATCGCGCCGAGCAGGACGGTCAGCGACATGACCTGCGGCTCCGGCCGCGGCGGAAACCGGCGCTTGAAATAGCCGACGATCGTGCCGCGAAACAGGATCGCGACCGCGGTCGCCAGCAAGGCCGCGCCGAGCGTCGTGGTGATGATCCGGCCGGTGCCGTCGAACCGCGCGCCCGCGGTGGAGAGGATCGCGAGCGTGACGATCGTCGCCGGCACGCTGCCCAGCGCGAGCCGGCGCACGACCTTCCAGTCGACCGTCCCGCCGGCGCCGTGGACCGCCGTGCCGGCCGATTTGGTGGCGGCGGCGTAAAGCAGGTCGGTGCCGACCGCGGTCGCCGGGTGGAAACCGAATGCGAGCACCAGCAGCGGCGTCATCAGCGAACCGCCGCCCACGCCGGTCATCCCGACAAGCATGCCGACCGCCACGCCGGCCAGCGAATAGAGCGGATCGATCGCGGCGAGAATCATCGGCAGCCTCGTGGCGAGATGGGCGAGGGCTGATCCAGGTCACGGATCGCCGACGGTGGAAGCGGTGATAAACCGGCCCGCGCCCGCGCGATAAGCAAGTTCCTCTTTCACCCGGCGTAGCTCCATCTCCCCCGCATCGGTGGAGATTGAACGCGTCAATATCGCGGAAAGGCCGGAATCGGGCCGAAGACGAGCGCGAGCAGGCCGTAGAGCGCGGTGGTGATCAGCAGCCCGCCGACCAGCATGACGAGCAGTCGCGGCGGCACCTGCCGGACGAGAAGCGCCCCCAGCGGCGCCGCGGCGACGCCGCCGATCAACAGCCCGGCCGCGGCGATCGTGAACGCCTCGAACCCCAATGTCCTGATGAATGCCGCGAGCACCGTGACGGTCACGAAGAATTCCGCCGCATTCGCCGTCCCGATCGCCACGCGCGGGGTCGCGCCCTGCGCGAGCAGATGCCCGGTGACCACCGGCCCCCACCCGCCGCCGCCCGATGCATCGAGAAAACCACCGATCAGCCCGACCGGCCCGACAAGCCGCAGCCGCCGATAGGTATGCGGCCGCCGCGGGCCGCGCCACAGCAGATAGGTGCCGACCGCGGCGAGATAGGCGAACATCACCGGGCGCAGCACCGGCTGGTGGACGAGCGCGAAGATCCACACCCCGATCACGCCCCCCGCGACCCCGGGGACGGCGAGCCGCGCGAAGAGCCGCCAGTCGACGTTGCGCTGCGCGATATGCGCGAGGCCGGAAAAACCGCTCGCGAAACTCTCCGACGTGCGCACCGCCGCCGAGGCGGCCGGCGGCGGCACGCCGAGCGCGATCAGCAGCGTGTTGGAAAGGACGCCGAACCCCAGCCCCAGCGTCCCGTCGACGAGCTGCGCGAAAAACCCCACCACGATGAACGGCGCGAGATCCGCCCAGGGGATCGTCTCCAATCCCATCATCGCCGGAGCCGCGCGACGATATTGCGGACCCGGCCGGCGGGCGCGGTCAGCAGATAGGCGATCGGGAAAAGCAGCGCGATGACCGACAGAATCCCGCTGATCGCCGCATCGGCCCCCGCCAGCCACGGGATGATCGCCGCCCAGATCGACACCGCCAGGAGGACGATCAGGATACGTTCCGCCTCAACATCGTCGAACCCCAGCGGAATTCTCGTCGCGGTGCCGTCGAACAGCGCCTTCAGCCCAAGCTCTGTCCTCCCCCGCCGGTCGACCAGAACCGCGGGGAGCGCCGCGCGCGCGAGACAATTGGCCCCGGCGGCGATCAGCCGCAGCCCGACCGCGCTGGCGAACCCGCGGGCGTCGGTATTGCGATCGCCGATCGCGCGCAGCCCGCCACGGCCGCCGAACACCAGATCCATCAGCGCATCCCCCTCGGGCAGCGCGGGAACCGGCGGCACATAATCCTGCGTCGCGACGATCCACTGCAGGATCGCGCCCGGCACGTCGAGCCCGGTCGCCCGCTCCAACCCCTGGAAACCCGGCGCCGAATTCGCCTCGCAGATGCGATAGCCGTCTTCGTCGAACAGGATGTCGATGCCGGTGACGTCGAGATCGAGCGTCTCGGCGGCGCGGATGGCGAGCTCCGCCATATCGTGCGGCGGATTATACGCCACCGCCGCGCCGCCGAGCGAGACGTTCGATTTGAAATTGCCCGTCAGCGAGCGGCGCTCCATCGCCGCGACCACCCGACCGCCGACCACCAGCACGCGCACGTCGCGGCCGTGGCTCGCGCGGATATAATGCTGGAGCACGAAATCGGCCTGGGCATGCGCGCTTTCGAGCAGCCCGGCGAGATCCTCGAACTGGCTGCGGTTCTCGCACTTGAGCACGCCGGCGCCGCGCGTGCCCTTCAGCGTCTTGACGATCACCGGAAAGCCCAGCTCGCGCTCGACCAGCGCCGCATCGAGCGGGAATTTGCCGAGGATCGTGCGCGGGATCGGCAGCCCGGCACGCGACAGGCTCTGCAGGCTGTGCAATTTGTCCGCCACGCGCTCGATCGCGGCCGGGCCGTTGACCAGCCGGACCCCGCGGCGCTCGAGATGGCGCAGCAGCGCCAGCGTCGTATAATCGGTCTCGGCCCCGGTGCGGCAGATGACGAAATCGGGGCGCTCGACGGGCCGCCCCTTATAGGTAACCGCCCAATCGTCCGCGGCGCCGACGACGAGATCGAACCGCTGCGGCTGCAACACCTCGAGATCGATGTGCTGCGCGATCGCGCCTTCCTGGAAGCGCAGCACCTCGGGAACCTCGGGGAGCGAGGGATCGAGCGCATGTTGGAAAAGCAACCAGCCTTGCACGTTTCGCTCCCGATTCTCCGGTCCGGCACTCGGCCGGGCCGGCGGTCTCGCCCGAGCCGGCGCAACGGCAGGGCGGCACGCCGACCCCTCCGCCGGCATGATGCGGGTTAGGGATTAAAAACGAAAGGAATTTGCGATCACGTGATGGCGCACGGCAGCCGGAACCAGCGTCGCGCCGGCCGGTTTGATTTCGGGCCGCCCCCCGGCGGACCCCAATCGCCCACCGAAAAGGCCAGCCGATGAAACAGATCCCCGATGTTGATCGCGAATCGCCGAGCGCCAGCGGGCCGGCTCGCGCACACCGCAAGCGACTGCACCCCGGGAAAGTCGCCACCGAATGAACGCGCAGCCGGAAAGCGCCCCGTCCGCGCCGCATCGCGATCAGCCGGGCGACCGCGCGGCGTTGCTCGTGATCGATATGATCAATCCGTTCGATTTCGAGGAGGCCGATCGCGTCCGCCCCGCCGCCGAAACCGCAGCCGCGGTCATCGCCCGGTTGCGGGCGAAGGCCGATGCCCACGACGTCCCCACGATCTACGTCAACGACAATTTCGGGCAGTGGCATTCGGACCGCGATCGCTTGATCGCCGCCGCGCGCCCCGCGCTCGCGGGCGGCGCGATCGAGCCGCGCGAGCGCGATTTCTTCATCATCAAACCGCAATTCTCGGGCTTCTATTCGACCAACCTCGCGGTGCTCCTCCCTAAGCTGGGGGTGCGGCGGCTGATCCTGACCGGTATCGCGACCGAAATCTGCGTCCTGTTTACCGCCGCCGACGCGCATATGCGGGATTATAGTTTGTGGGTGCCCGAAAATGGCGTCGTCGCCCTCGACAGCGCGCACGGCGCGGCGGCGCTGGCGATCATGAACGCGCGGATGGGCGCCCGCACGACGCGCTTCGACGATCGCGCTTTCGCGGCCTGGCTTGCCGACGACGACGCGGATTGAGCCGCGCTACGTGGTCTTGGGCAGCGCGAAGGCCAGCGTATAATCCCCATATCGCGTGCCCAGCGCGCCGTGCCCGCCGGCGGTGATCACGACATATTGCCGCCCGTCGCGCCCCTGATAGCTCATCGGGGTCGCTTGCGCGCCGGCGGGTAGCCGCGCCTTCCACAGTTCCGCGCCGGTCCGAAGATCGAAGGCGCGCAGATATTGGTCGGTCGTCGCGCCGATGAACACCAGCCCGCCGCGCGTGATGATCGACCCGGCGAGATTGGGAACCCCGGTCTTGAGCGGAAACCCCAGGTGGCTGCCGAACAGCCCGGTATCCCGCGCGGTGCCCAACACCCTGGTCCACATCACCTGCCGCGTCTTGAGATCGACCGCGGTGAGCTTGCCCCACGGCGGGGCGCTGCACGGCGCACCGAACGGCCCGATCCACGCCTGGACGACCGCGACATAGGGCGTGCCGAATTGCTGGTAATAGATCGGCGCCTTGGCATTCTCGCCGCCCTTCGCGGCCGCCGCGATCATCTTCTGGCCTTGCGCACTGTCTGCGCGCACCAGCCGGATGCGGAACGGCATTTCCATCGTGTTGACGGTGAAGATCGCGCGTTCGGGATCGACCGCCCCGCCGCCCCAATCGGTCACGCCGTCGAACGCGGGGTGGCCGATGATGTCGGTCGTGCCGATCGGTGCATAAATGCCCGCCGCATGCGCCTTGCGGAATTGGATGCGGCAGATCAGCTGGTCGATCGGGGTCGCGCCCCAGGTCGTCGTCTCGCTCGGCGCGGGCGGGGTGAATGAGGGCATGCCGACCGAGAACGGCTGGGTCGGCGACATCGCCTCGTCGCCGATCCCGCCGCGCGTCGACACCGGCTTCTCCACGATCGCGGCGAGCGGCGCCCCGGTCAGGCGGTTGAGCAGATAGACCTGCCCCATCTTGGTGGTCTGGACCAGCGCCGGCACGATGCCGCCGCCGGGCAGCGGCAGATCGACCAGCGACGGCCCGACGGGGACGTCCATATCCCACATGTCGCGGTGGACGAGCTGGCGGTGCCAGCGCATCTTTCCCGTCGCGATATCGAGCGCGACGATCGACGTGCCATATTTGTCGTCGAACGGGCGCCGCCGGCCGATCCAGTAATCGGGGGTCGCATTGCCGGTGCCGAGGTAGACGATGCCGTTCGCCGCGTCGGCGGTCATCGCGCCCCAGACATTGGGCGTCCCGCGGGTATAGATTGCGTCGCCGGTCAGCGGTTTGATCGCATCGTCGCCGCGTCCCATGTCCCACGCCCAGACCGGCGCGCCGGAGATCGGATCATAAGCGCGCACCACCCCGGCGGGCTCGTCGACGCCGACATTGTCGATGATCCGCTCGCCGATAATCAGCCGGCCGTTGGCGACGACCGGCGGCGAGGTGCTGATCTGGAACGCGGCGGGCGATACGCCCATCTGGTCACGCAGATCGATATAACCGCCTTTGCCGAAGCCGGCGCACGGCTTGCCGGTATCGGCATCGAGCGCGTACATTTTGGCATCGAAGGTCGGCGCGAAGATGCGGCGCGCGCATGCCGTGCCCGCCGGCGCCTCGTAATAAGAGACGCCGCGGCAGACGAGATAGCTGTTGCCGGTGATGTCGGCATCGGTGTGCCAGCGCCATTTCGCCGCCCCGGTCGTCGCGTCGATCGCTTCGACATAGCTGTGCGGGGTGCAGGTATAGAGCGTGTCGCCGATGTGGATCGGGGTCGCCTCCGAATGATATTCACGCAGATGCTTCACCGCCTCGTCGGGCATCACCAGATCGCCGGTGCGGTGGGTCCAGGCGAGCTGGAGCTGCCCGACATTGGCCGGGGTGATTTGCGCGAGCGACGAGTAACGATCCCCGGCGAGCGTCCCGCCATAATGCGTCCAGTCGCCGGTCGACGGCTTCGGTGTCGCGGCGGATACGGCGGCCTGCGCACTAAGCGTTCTGGGCGCGAATGCGGCATAAGCGCCGGCAAGAACCAGTCCCGCAATCACCGCCGTCGCCGCCATTCGCCTCGCAGGGGGCCGGGTCGCGCTTCGCCACAGCCAGGGCCATGCGACGAGGATCATCAGCACGGTCGGCGCGACGACGCGCGGGATAAGCTGGAGCCCGTCGAACCCGACTTCCCACACCGCCCAAAGCCAGGTGGCGAGCCAGACCAGCGCATAGATCAACGCCCCGCGCCGATCGCTCCGGCTGAGCAGGATCCCCGCCGCGATCATCGCCAGTCCGGCGAGCAGATAATAAAGCGAGCCGCCGAGCCACGCGAGTTCGGCGCCGGCGACGGCAAAGAACAGTCCGAGCAGGGCGACGATCCACCCAAGGATGCGCAGGTACAACCGCATGGCCTCGCCTTTCATCGATCCGGGTTCCTAGAACGCGGCGCGCGGGCGCCCGTTGCGACGGGCGGGGCACGAAGCCCCCGACATGCGGCGAAAACAGCCCCACCGGCACGACCAGCCGGCGGGGACCGACTGTCTCTTTTCGGGATCGGGCGCCAAAAAATGAATCTTCAATTAACTGAAAAATATAGCCAAATCGCGCCGACACCGGGAGAAATACAGAGTGCGCACAATCGCTTTCGCTACTGCTGCGGCCGCCGCCGCGCTTGTCACCGCCGCGCCGGCCTCGGCCGCGACGACGATCAACCTCGTTCCGATCGCGGGCACGCTGACGGGGGCTTTCGGCAACGCCAATCCCGCGCGTTCGGGCACCGATCTCTACAATTTCACCGTGCCGACGAGCGGCGATCTCTACGGCTTCGTCGGGTCGCTCGGGCTCAAGATCACGTTGACCAACCTCGACTTCACCTCGGTGACGCTCGACGGCATTTCGTTCGACAAGATCAGCAGCGGTATCTTCGAACTGCAGACGATCGCGCAATCGATCGGCGCGGGATCGCACACGCTGTCGATCGGCTATAAAAATGCGCAGCTCTTTTCGAGCTACGGCGGGGTGATTTCCTTCACCCCGATCGCCGCCGGGGTTCCCGAACCGGCGACCTGGGGGCTGATGATCCTCGGCTTTGGCGCGGTCGCGGGCGCGATGCGCTACAAACGCCGCGGGCAGGCCAAGGTTCGCTTCGCCTGATCATCGTCCGACCGTTCGATGATCTCCGCCTCCCGACGATCCGGTCGTCGGGAGGTTTCACCAGCACCGGATCGCTGCCCCGATTCACGTCAGGGAACCGCGCCATGTCACGTCTGTTCCTTAGGTCGGTCACCTGAGGGAGTGCTGGACGTGCCGTGCGTGACAAAGGCTCGCAGGCCGCTTTGGTGAGCGGTCCGCGCGACTGTTCCTGGGTTCGGCCCGGCGCATCGGGGCTGTGGGTGGCGCCCGCCGATTGCTGGATCGATCCGCACGATCCGGTCGAGCGCGCGCTCGTCACCCACGGGCACGGCGATCACGCGCGCGGCGGCCACCAGCAGGTGTTCGCCACCCCCGAGACGCTGGCGATCATGGCGCTGCGCTATGGCGCGGCGCGCGACACTGTCGCAGTGCGTTACGGCGACACGGTCGAGCTGGCGGGCGGGGTCAGCGCGACCTTCCTCCCGGCG
>NZ_MKRR01000019.1:17848-22390 GCF_001897045.1 Sphingomonas sp. 66-10 | reverse complement strand
GATTACAAGCGCCGCGCCGACCCCACCTGCGCGCCGTTCGTGCCCGCCGCGTGCGATGTGCTGATCACCGAGGCGACGTTCGGCCTGCCGGTGTTCATCCACCCGCCGATCGAAGAGGAAATCGCGCGGCTGCTCGAAACGCGCGCGCGCAACCCCGATCGCTGCGTCCTCGTCGGCGCCTATGCGCTCGGCAAGGCGCAGCGCCTCATCGCCGAGCTGCGCCGGGCGGGATATGGCGAGGCGATCTATCTCCACGGTGCATTGGTGCAAATGTGCCGGTTGTACGAGGAACAGGGCGTGCCGCTCGGGCCGATCGCGCTGGTGATGGATACGACGAAGGAAGCGCTCAAGGGCCAGATCGTGCTGTGCCCGCCCGCCGCGCTCAACGATCGCTGGGCGCGGCGGCTGCCCGATCCGATCACCGCGCTCGCCTCGGGCTGGATGCGGGTGCGACAGCGCGCGCGCCAGCGCAACGTCGAGCTGCCGCTGGTCATCTCCGATCATGCCGACTGGACCGAGCTGACGCAGACGATCGCCGAGGTCGATCCCGCCGAAACCTGGATCACCCACGGCCGCGAGGACGGGCTGTTGCGCTGGTGCGAACTGCAGCAGCGGCCGGCGCGCGCGCTGGCGCTGGCCGGCATGTTCGACGAGGATGATTGAGGTGGAGGCGTTCGCCGAGTTGCTCGACGCGCTCACCTATACACGGTCGCGCAACGGCAAGCTGGCGCTGATCGCCGCCTATCTTCAGCGCACCCCCGACCCCGATCGCGGCTGGGCGCTGGCGGGGCTGACCAATTCGCTCGACTTTCCGGCGGTGAAGTCGGCGGTCATCCGCCAATTGGCGGTCGAGCGCGTCGATCCGGGGCTGTTCGCGCTGTCGCGCGATTATGTCGGCGACACCGCCGAAACGGTGAGCCTGTTGTGGCCCGCCCCGCCGCTCCCCGGCACGCCCCCGACCGTTGCGGAGGCGGTCGCGCTGCTTTCGGCGATGACGCGCGCGACGGTCTATGGCGCGCTGCCGGCATTGCTCGATCGGCTCGACGCCAACGGCCGCTACGCGCTGCTCAAGCTCGCCACCGGCGCGATGCGCAACGGCGTATCGACGCGGCTGGCGAAGATCGCGTTCGCGCAGGCGTTCGACGTGCCGGTCACCGACGTCGAGGAATATTGGCACGGCCAGCACCCGCCCTATGCCGCGCTCTTCGACTGGGCGACCGGCCGTGCGCCGCCGCCGCATGCCGCCGGCGCGCCGCAGTTCCGGCCGTTCATGCTCGCCCATCCGATCGGCGACACCGCGGTCGATCTCGATCTCTACGCGGTCGAGTGGAAATGGGACGGGATCCGCGCGCAGATCGTCCATGGCGACGAAACGCGGATCTATTCGCGATCGGGCGACGATATCTCGCACAGCTTTCCCGAGCTGCTCGGCGCGCTCGATACGCCGGTGGTGCTCGACGGCGAATTGCTCGTGCGCGGCGCCTTCCAAGGCGGCGAGGAGGGCGGCGCGGCGAGCTTCAACGCGCTGCAGCAGCGGCTCAACCGCAAGACGGTGTCACGCAAGATGCTGGAGGAATCCTCCGCCTTCGTGCGCCTGTTCGATCTGCTGCTGATCGGCGACGAGGACCTGCGCCCGCTGCCGTGGCACGCACGGCGCGCGCGGCTGGAGCAATTCGCCGCCGGGCTCGACCCCGCGCGGTTCGATCTCAGCGCGATCGTTCCCGCGACCTCGATGGAGGCGCTCGCCGCGATCCGCGATCAAGCGCGCGATCAGGCGATCGAGGGGGTGATGCTGAAGCGCCGCGACAGCCCCTATCTCGCGGGCCGGCCGATGGGGCTGTGGTACAAGTGGAAGCGCGATCCGCTGCTGGTCGATTGCGTGTTGATGTATGCGCAGCGCGGCAACGGCCGCCGGTCATCCTATTATTCCGATTTCACCTTCGGCTGCTGGAACGGAGACCCCGATGCCGGGGCGGAATTGCTGCCGGTGGGGAAATCCTATTCGGGCTTTACCGACGCCGAGCTGAAATGGCTCGATCACCACGTCCGCACGCATACGGTGAATCGCTTCGGCCCGGTGCGCGAAACCGATCGCAGCCTCGTGCTGGAGATCGCGTTCGATTCGATCCACGCGAGCAAGCGGCACAAATCCGGCCTCGCGATGCGTTTCCCGCGCATCCACCGCATCCGCGCCGACAAGCTCCCGCGCGAGGCGGACCGGATCGAGACGCTGCGCGCGCTCGTCGCGGCCGAACCGTAACCCGGATCCCCGCGCGCTACTCGATCCACAAACTATGCGCGTCGATCCGCAGCTTGAGGATCAGCCGCGCCGCGGCGGCACGCATCGCGAGTTCCTGCGCGCGCGCTTCATTGGCCTGGCGATCGGCATAGAGACGATCGGCAAGGTCGATCGCCCCGCGCCGCTGGCCGAGCCCCGCCAGCGCCGCGCTTGCCTCGGCATGACGTACCGACTCGCGGCTCGCCAGCCACGCGACGTGGCGCGCGCGAAACTCCGCGACATCGGCAGCGGCATTGCCCGCAACGTCGCGCTCGACGATCACCTGTTCGGCACGCGCCGCGCTTGCCTCCGCCGCCGCGCGATCGGCCAGAGCGCGGCGATGCCCGCCGCCGAGCGGCAACGCGACGAACAGGCCGGCGCCCTGCTCCTGCCCGCTGCGCTCGCTGAACAGCCGCACCCCGAGCGACGGATCGGCGATGCGATCGGCGCGCGCACGACGAGCGACCACCGACTGGCGCTCGGCGGTGCCCGCCGCCGCGGCGATCTCGTGGCTCCGCTCGACGATCAGCCGCTGCAATTGCAACAGATCCTCGTTCGACGCCGAGGGTTCGCGCAGCGCGGGCGCCTCGGCCGGCAACGGCAGGTCGGGAAAGCGCGTTGCGAGCAGCGACCGCGCGCGATCGCGCGACGCCGCGGCGTCGCCCGCCTGTGCCTGCGCCAGCGCGAGGCTCGCCGCCGCCTGTTGCACGTCGAGCTCGGCCGCGTCGCGCAGCGCGGCGCGGCGCCGCGTCGCCGCGACCAGCGCCTGCTGGTTGGCGACCAGCGCCGCCGCATTGCGGTGCAATTCGCTGGCCAGCACCCAATCGTACCACAAGGTCGCGAGCGTCAGCGCCGCCTGATGCCGCGCATCCTCCATCCGGTTTTGCGCGATATCGACCCCGAGCGCCCCGGCGCGGCGATCGAGCGCCGCCTTGCCCGGCAGGCGGAACGCGCGGCTGACCGTTGCGTCATATTCGGCATAGCGCCCCTCGCGATCGACCGTGCGACGCGAAACCGTGCCCTGCGCGGTGATCTCGTGCGGCCCGCGGCGCAACGCCTCGCTGTCCGCCCGCGCCGCATCGACCCGCGCGGTCGCCGCCTCGACCCCCGGATGCGCATCGAGCGCGCGCATCACCAGATCGTGCGGCGGCAGATCGCCGGTTTGCGCTTGCGCGGGGACGGCGGCGCCCGCCACCAGCAGCCACGCCCATTTCATGCCACCCGCCCCCCGTCCGTGATCGCGACCGTCCGCCAGCGAAACGGCAGCCGCCGCCGCACCTGCGTCGCCGCCGCCAGCGCTTCCTCGACCCGCGCGGCGGCGAGCTCCACCTCCACCGCGACGCGCGCGAGCGTCCCGGCGACGCGCTCGCCGGTCGCCGCATCGTCGAAATCGCGGCCGAGCACGGCCTCGCGCCGCTGGTGGACTGGCAGGTGCAGGCAATCGCGCAACGCCGCGGCGATCGCCTCGCCGTCATGCGCGCCGCAGAACAGGGTCAGCACCACGCGGCTCATGCGGCGGACCTTTCGCCGAAACGCTCATAGAGGATCGGGAGCAGCACCAGCGTCAGCAAGGTCGAGGTGACGAGTCCGCCGATCACCACGATCGCGAGCGGCTTCTGGATCTCGGAGCCCGGCCCGGTCGCGAACAGCAGCGGCACCAGCCCGAAGGCGGTGATGCACGCGGTCATCATCACCGGGCGTAGCCGTCGCTCGGCCCCGCTGCGCACCGCCTCGGCCATCGGCAGCCCATCTTCGCGGAGCTGGCGAAAATAGGCGACCAGCACCAGCCCGTTGAGCACCGCGATGCCGAGCAAGGCAATGAACCCGACCGATGCGGGCACCGACAGATATTCCCCCGTCAGCCACAAGGCGACGATCCCGCCCACCGCGGCAAACGGAATATTGGCGAGGATCAGCAGCGACCCGCGCAGCGACTTGAGCGTGAGATAGAGCACGAGGAAGATCAGCAGCAGCGCCACCGGGATCACCAGCATCAGCCGCGCCGCGGCGCGCTGCTGGTTCTCGAACTGCCCGCCCCATTCGAGCCGATAGCCCGGCGGCAGCGCGATCTGTGCCGCGACCTTGGCTCTGGCATCGTCGACATAGCCGACGAGATCGCGCCCCGAGACGAACGCCTGCACCAAGGCATAACGCGAGCCGCTTTCGTGATCGAGCCGGATCGGCCCGGCGGTCTTTTCGATCCGCGCGAGATCGCTGACCCGTGCCAGCTCGCCCGTCGGGGTGGTGAGCTGGAGATCGGCGAA
>NZ_MKRR01000019.1:0-17805 GCF_001897045.1 Sphingomonas sp. 66-10 | reverse complement strand
ATCCTCGAACTGGTCGACCGGCATTCCCGCGCGCCCGGCGGCGGCGCGGTCGATATCGAGCTGGAGATAGTCGATCGTCTCGTTGGCGACGGTCAGCACCTCGGCCGCACCGCGGGTCGATTGCAGCATGCGCTGCACCTTGCCGGCGAGATCGGCGAGCGTGGCGAGATCGGGGCCGAAGATCTTGACCGCCAGATCGCCGCGCGCGCCGGTCAGCATCTCGGCGACGCGCATCTCGATCGGCTGGGTGAAGCTGGGATCGAACCCCGGCATCCCGTCCAGCACCTTGCGCATTTCAGCGACGACGAACGCGCGGTCGCCGCGCCATTCGGCCGAAGGTTTGAGCGTGACGAACAGGTCGGTCTCGTTGAGCCCCATGGGATCGAGACCGATCTCGTCGGTGCCGGTGCGCGAGATCACCCCGGTGACTTCGGGCACCTGCCTCATCAGCTCCTGCTCGACGCGGGTGGTGAGCGCCTGCGAACGATCGAGCCCGACGCTGGGCAGCTTGGCGATCTGGATCACCACCGCGCCCTCGTCCATCGTCGGCATGAAGGTCTTGCCGACCGCGCCGTAAGCGAGCCCCGCCAGCACCAGCGCCGCGCCTGCCAGTCCGTAGACCAGTTTCTTGCGCGCGAAGGCGCCTTCGAGCAGCGCGGCATAGCGTGGGCCGAGCTGGCGCATGATCCACGGCTCGGCATGATGCCCGCTCCTGAGCCCGAACGAGGCGAGCACCGGCACAAGGGTCAGCGCGAGCAGCAGCGATCCGGCGAGCGCGAACATGATCGTCAGCGCGACGGGGGCGAACATCTTGCCTTCCAACCCCTGCAGCGACAGCAACGGCAGGAAGACCAGTGCGATGATGACCAGCCCGGCCGACACCGGCACGATCACCTCGGCGGTGGCGCGGAACACGATGTTGAGCCGCGGCGCGGCCTCGTCCTTCGCATGATTGAGCCGGTCGACGACATTCTCGACCACCACCACCGCGCCATCGACCAGCATGCCGATCGCGATCGCCAGCCCGCCGAGGCTCATCAGATTGGCCGACAGCCCCATCGCGCGCATGAACAGAAAGGTGGTGAGCGCCGCCATCGGCAAGGTCGCGGCGACGATCGCCGCCGCGCGCCAATCGCCGAGGAACAGGATGAGCAGGACGACGACGAGCAATGTCGCCTCGATCAGCGCCTTCTGCACCGTATGCACCGCGCGGCCGATCAGATCGGAGCGATCGTAGAAGACGGTGAGCGTCGTCCCCCGCGGCATCGCCTTCTGCAATTCGGCGACGCGCGCCTGGATGCCGTCGACCACCAGCCGCGCGTCGGCGCCGCGCAGCGCGATGACCAGCCCCTGCACCGCCTCGCCCTTGCCGTGCGCGGTCACCCCGCCGTAACGGGTGAGCGACCCCGCCCCGACGCTGGCGACGTCGCCGACCC
This sequence comes from Sphingomonas sp. 66-10, assembly GCF_001897045.1. Taxonomy (NCBI): domain Bacteria; kingdom Pseudomonadati; phylum Pseudomonadota; class Alphaproteobacteria; order Sphingomonadales; family Sphingomonadaceae; genus Sphingomonas; species Sphingomonas sp. 66-10. Next base: position 16,369 of record NZ_MKRR01000019.1, on the reverse strand, counting down.
GCACGATCCGCCCTTCGCGCGCGACGATCGCCATCTGCTCGATATCGCGCGCGTCGCGGATCGCGCCGACCGCGCGGACGATCAGCGCCTCCTCGCCCGCCGCGATCCGCCCCGCCCCGTCGTTGCGGTTGCCGCGCTCGATCGCGGTCTTGAGATCGTCGACCGACAGCCGCGCGGCGGCGAGCGCGACGGCATCGGGGCGCACCTCATAGGTGCGGACATGCCCGCCCAATGCGTTGACGTCGGCGACGCCGGGGACGGTGCGCAGCGCCGGGCGGATCGTCCAGTCGAGCAATTCGCGCTTCTCGGCGAGCGACAGCGGCCCGTCGATCGTGAACATGAAGACCTCGGACAGGGGGGTCGAGATCGGCGCCATTCCGCCCTCCACCCCGCGCGGCATCTCCGCCATCACCCCGGAGAGGCGCTCGCCGACCTGCTGGCGCGCCCAATAGATGTCGGTGCCGTCGGTGAAGTCGATCGTGATGTCGGCGATCGCATATTTGGCGGTCGAGCGGAGCATCGCCTGATTGGGCAGCCCGAGCATCTCCTGCTCGAGCGGCGCGATCACCCGCGTCTCGACCTCCTCCGGGGTCATGCCCGGGGCCTTGAGGATGATCTTGACCTGGGTCTGCGCGATATTGGGATAGGCGTCGACCGGCAATGTCGCATAGGCCCAGGCGCCGAGCCCCGCGACGACCAGCGTCAGCGCCAGCACGAACAGCCGGTAGGACAGCGACCAGGCGACCAGCGCGCGGAACATCAGTCGTGCCCCGCGATCGACTTGAGCTCGCTCATCCCGGTGACCGCGATCTGCTCGCCCGCGCGCAGCCCGTCGCGGATCACGATCCGGCCGTCGGCGCGGTCGCCGGTCTGCACCGCGCGCACCGCGACGCTTTTGCCGGTGCGGACGAAGACGCTCGGCTTGCCCTTCACCTCGACCACCGCGCCCGCCGGCACCGCGATCGCGCCCGCCGGCGCGGGGGCGAAGAGCGTCGCGGGCAGCGCCCGCCCCGACACCACCCCGGCGGCGGCCGGCACCCGCGCGCGCAGCGTCGCCGAGCGCGTCTCGGGATCGAGCGCGTGGCCGACGCTGGTCACCTCGCCGCGCACGTCGCCGGGCAGCCGCACGGTCATCCCCGGGCGAACCTGCCCCAGCAGCCGTTCGGGAAGCTGCGCGGTCAGTTCGTAGCGGCTGGTCGCGTCGATCACATAGGCCGAGGTCGCCTCGCTCACCGGGCTGCCGGTCTGGATCGTCGCCTTGGTCACCTTGCCCGCGATCGGCGCGGTCAGCGTATAGCTGCCGCTCGCCGGCGCGCCGTTGACCAGCCGCACGGTGCGCCGCCGCTCGCTCAACTCGGCCTCCGCCTCGCGCAATGCGGCGCGCGCCTCGTCGGCGCGCGCGCCCGCGATCACGCCTTCGCGCGCAAGCTGCCCGAGCCGGCGATCGTTGGCGCGCGCCACCGCGACGCGCGCCGACGCCTGCTCGATCCCCGCCGCCAGCGTGATCATCTCGCGCGCGGCGATCACCGCGAGCGGCTGGCCCTGACGGACGCTATCGCCCTCCACCACCAGGGTCCGGGTGACGACGCCGGGGATCACCGCGGCGACCGCGACGCGCGCATTGGCGAAGCGGATGCCGAGCCGCGTCATCTCCGCCGCCGACAGCGCCGACAGCCCCGCCGGCGCGGGCGCCGCCGCATTCCCCGCGCCGCTTTCGCCGCCCGAACAGGCGGAGAGGCTGCCGAGCAGCGCCAGCAACGCCAGATGCCGGTTGCGAGCCATGACCGTTTCCCCCGGATTTCGTGTCCTCGGGGCGCCGACTAGCTTCGCAAACTGTCAGAATCCTGTCAGAAAACCGCCAATGCGAATCCTGCTGGTGGAAGACGAGGCCGAACTGGCGGCGCGCGTGACGGCCAATCTGACGCGTCACGGCATGACGTGCGAATCGCTCGACAACGGCGAGGATGCGCTCGATTTCGCGAGCGACGGGTTCAGCGTGCTGGTGATCGACGTCGGATTGCCGGGGATGTCGGGGATCGAGCTGGTGCGGGCGTTGCGCGCGCGCGCAATCGCCACCCCGATCCTGATCCTCACCGCGCGCAGCAGCTGGAAGGAAAAGGTCGAGGGGCTCAACGCGGGCGCCGACGACTTCATCGTCAAGCCGGTGCGCACCGAGGAACTGGTCGCGCGGCTCCACGCGCTCGCGCGCCGCGCGGCGGGGCATAGCGCAACGCGCGTCGCCGCCGGCCGCGTCGCGATCGACACCGCCACCAGCGAGGCGTGGCTCGACGATACGCCGCTCGCGCTGACCGCCACCGAATTCCGCCTGCTCCAACTGCTGCTCTACAGCGCCGGGCGGACGCTGACGCGGCAGAGCATCCTCGACAATCTCTACCAACTCCACAGCGAGCGCGACGAAAATGCGATCGAAGTGCTCGTCGGCCGGCTGCGCCGCAAGATCGGGCGCGAGCATGTCGTCACGGTGCGCGGGCTCGGCTATCGGTTCGCGGCATGAGCGAGGGGTTGCGCAACAGCCTGCGTTTCCGGCTGATCGTCGGATCGGCGGTGGGGGTGATCCTGGCGGTGCTGCTCGCCGGCTTGTTCATCGGCAATCTCTACCGCGTCCACACCACCGATCGCTTTCAGAGCGAGCTGGATCACCACCTCGGGGAATTGCGCGCGCTGATCGCGATCGACGCGCAGGGCCGACCGCGCGTCACGCAGCCCTTGTCCGATCCGCAGTTCAACCTCGCACGCTCCGGGCTCTACTGGCAGATCGACGGCAGCGGCGCGCGGCTGCGCTCCCCGTCGCTGGCCGGGGATCTCTCGATCGTCCCCGCGACCGACGACGGCTGGAAAAGCGGCCGCGTCGCGCGCGAGGCGGTGCGGATGCGCAGCATGCACACGCGCATCGCGGGGCGCCCGCTTACCCTCAGCATCGCCTCGAGCCAGCAATTGCTCGACGAACAGGTCGCGCGTTTCCACAAGGATCTCATCCTGTCGATGACCGCAGTCGGGCTGCTTTTGCTCGCGGGGGCGGCGGCGCTGGTCCGTTTCGGGCTGACACCGGTGCGGCGGCTCGGCGAGGATGTCGAGCGCCTGCGCAATGGCGAGACCGAGCGGCTCGATCCGCACGTCCCCAGCGAATTCATGCCGATCGTCGGGCGGTTCAACGCCTTGCTCGACGGACAGGCGCAGCTCATCACCCGCGCGCGCACCGAATCCGGCAATCTGGCGCACAACCTGCGCACCCCGCTCGCGCTGATCATCGACGAGGCCGAGCAGCTCCGCCTGACGGGGAACGCCGGCGCCAGCGAATTCCTGCTCAAGCGCTGCGCGGTGATGCAGCGCCAGATCGACTATCATCTCGCGCGCGCCGCCGCCGCCGGGACGCGCGGCGCGGGCACGCTCACCGAGGTCCGCCCGTTGCTCGCGCAAATCGTCGAGGCGCTGCAACGCCTCCATGCCGATCGCAAGATCGCGGTGGAGATCGCGGTGCCCGCCGGACTGCGCCTTCCGTGCGATCCCGGCGATCTCGCCGAGATCCTTTCCAACCTGATCGACAATGCCTTCAAATGGGCGAACCGGCGCATCACCATCACCGGCGCGCCCGACGGCATCGAGATCGGCGACGACGGCCCGGGCATCCCGGCCGATCAGCGCGAGGCGGTCCTGGCGGTGGGCAAAAGGCTGGATCCGGATACGCCCGGCACCGGGCTGGGCCTGGCCGCCGCCGCCGATCTGCTGCGTTTCTACGGCGGCCGGCTGTTGCTGCGCGACCGCGACGGCGGCGGTTTGCGCGCCGCGGCGCACTTCGCCCCATAGCAGCCTGATCACCGGCCACGGCACGAAGCTGGCGTCGAGCGCCCGAACGCGACACTATGCGCGCATGATCCGTCGCCCCAGTCTGGAGACCGTTATGATCCGTGCGTCGTTCGTCGCTGCGCTGGCGCTCAGCACTGTGGCGGCCTGCAACGCCCAGCCCACGACCGGGCCGCTGAGCGGCAAGGAATGGGCTGCGCTCGCCGCAGCCGCCAGGCCGGGCGGGATAATCGACCTCGGGGAGCGTCGCGTCACCTTCGCGCGCGTGAAGGGGCTCCACGACGTGACGATCAAGGGCGGGGTGTTCGGACCGGTGGTCCTCGATCAATGGCGCAATGTGACGTTTGATGGCACGCGGTTCGAAACGCCGCCCGCGGAGCGGGTGATGCACGGTTTCGCCGCGCCCTATGTCGACGCTTATTCCTCCGAGCGGTTGACGTTCAGGAACGCGACGTTCGTCGGCTATGTCGACGACGCCGGCAATCTCACCACCGGCGGGATCAACGGGCGCGGCGGCGCGGATATCACCGTGACCGGCTGTACTTTCCGCGAACTCGGCACCGTCGCGACCTTCATGCGCACCGTGGGGGTGGTCTTCACCCGCAACAGATTCGATACCGTGCGCGAAGGCGTGCGGCTCGTCGGCGCGAGCAAGGCAACGATCGCGCACAATCGCATGGGGCCGTTCAGGCCCGCAAAGGGCGATCACCCCGACGCGGTGCAGTTTTTCACCGCCGGCCTGACGCGCCCCGACGATCGCGCCGCGCACGACGTGCTGATCGAGGGCAATTTCATCGATCCGGGGCCGAACGCGCATGTGCAAGGCATCTTCATCGGCGACGAGGCGAAGCTTTACGCGAGCGGGCGGGGTTATGCGAACATCACCGTGCGCAACAACGTCCTGATCGGCACCGGCTGGCACGGCATCACCGTCGGCCCGCACGGCCCCGGCCTGACGATCGAGGGCAACCGGCTGCTGATCCGCCGCTCCAACGATGGGGTGACCGACAACTGGATCATGGTCGGTGACGGCGGCGGCGTCGTCCGCAATAATTATGCCGGCTCGATCAAGCTCGCCCGCGGGGTGACCGGCAAGGGCAACACGTCGGTCAAACGGCCGGCGCGCGCGACGGAGATCAGCGCTGCCGCCGCGCAGCTTGCGCCGGACGCCAACAGATAGACGGTCGATTACGGCGGAAAGACATCGGCGACATATGCAAATAGCTGACCTTTACAGAGCTAATTGACTATTTGCGTATCGTTCGGCACGAATTGCAGCGAAATCACTCACCGATGTCGCAAGGAAGACGCATGCTCGATCCGCATATCGAAGGCCTGATGCGGGCAATGGCCGAAAGCGGCTTCCACCTGCCGGACCCGTTCGAGGCGGGGGCGATGCGGGCGACGCTCGATTCCCCCCTCCCCGCGCCCCCGGTCGAGATCGCCGCGGTGCGCGACATCACGATCCCCGGGCCGGCGGGGGCGATGCGCGCCAGGCTGTACCGCCCCGGCGAGGGACGATCGCCGCTGGTGATCCTGTTCCACGGCGGCGGCTGGGTGCATGGCACGCTCGACACCCACGACCGGCTGGCGCGCGGAATCGCGCGTGACGCCGATTGCGCCGTGCTCTCGGTGGACTATCGGCTCGCCCCCGAGCATCGCTTTCCCGCGGCGATCGACGATGCGGTGGCGGCGGCGCGCTGGGCGCGCGGCAATGCCGACGCGCTCGGCGTCGATCCCGCGCATTATGCGGTGGCCGGGGACAGCGCCGGGGGCAATCTGGCCGCCGCGGTGGCGCAGATCCTGGCCGGCACCGCGGACGCGCCGGCGCATCAATTGCTCTTCTATCCGGTGCTCGACGGGCGCTGCGCGAGCGCGTCCTTTGCGGTCGAGACGCCCGGCTTCCTCTCGCCGGCGCAGATGCGCTGGTATTGGGACCAATATGCGCCGGGCGACGCGCGGCTCGATCACCGAGCCTCGCCCGCGCTGGCGCCGGTCGCGGCATCGCTCGCCCCCGCGACGATCGTCGTCGCCGGCAACGATCCGCTGCATGACGAAGGCGTGGCTTATGCCGAGGCGCTGAACGCGGCGGGGGTGCCGGTGACGCTCCACGATGCCGCCGGCGGGATTCACGGCTTCGTCAGCCTGTTCGGGATGATCCCGATCGCCGACGCGGCGCTGGCGGTCGGCACCGCGGCACTGCACACGGCGTTGCACCGCTAGAGCCGTTCACCAGGCGGTGAAGCCACCGTCGACGACGATCGACTGGCCGGTGACGAACCCCGATTGCGGCGACAGCAGCCACAGCACGGTATCGGCGATGTCCTGCGGCCGGCCGAGCCGCCCCATCGGGGTCATCTGCGCGAGCTGTTCCATGTCGGCGCGATTGGCGGGATCGTCGGTGATCGCGGTATTGCCGATCCCGCCGGGGCAGACCGCATTCACCCTGATGCCCTGCCGCGCATAATCGAGCGCGACCGATCTGGTCAGCCCGACCACCCCCGCCTTCGACGCCGAATAGGCGGCCAGCCCCGGCCCGCTGACCACCCCCATGATCGACGCGGTATTGACGATCGTGCCGCCGCCGCCCTGCGCCAGCATCTGCGCGCATTCGTGCTTCATGCACCACCACACGCCCTTGAGGTTGATCGCGATCGTGCGGTCCCAATCGGCCTCCGCCATATCGACGATCGCGGCGCCGCGCGGGGCGATGCCGGCGTTGTTGAAGGCGCAGTCGAGCCGGCCATAAGCGTCGACCGCCGCCCTGACGATCCGTGCGACATCGTCGCCCGAGGCGATGTCGCCCGGAACGAACATCGCGCGTCCACCCGCCGCTTCGACCGCATGCGCACTCTCCTCGCCCGCCTGCCTGACGATATCGCCGAGCACGACGCGCGCGCCGGCCGCCGCCAGTGCCAGCGCGGTCTGCCGGCCGATCCCGGTCGCCGCTCCCGTCACCAGCGCGACCTTGCCGTCGAAACCCTGAATCATCGTCCTACGGCGCTCCACGTCGCTATTTGCGTAGATTATTTGCAGATAATCTACGTAACATCATCATGTAAAGTGCAATCGTGCTAGCAATGCGGAATGTCTCGTCGCGCCCCGCCGACCTGACAAGAGCGGAACGACGGCTCGGATGTCCCGCCGGTGCGTTTCGACCACGATCGAACCGATTGGGAGCCCCGCTATGCCCGATTACGAACTCTATTACTGGTCGGTGCCGTTTCGCGGTCAATTCGTCCGCGCGGTTCTCGCTCATGCCGGAAAGACCTGGACCGAGCACGGCGACGACGCGATCGCGCGGTTGATGGAAGGAACGCCGGCGCAAATGCCGGTCCCCTTCATGGGGCCGCCGCTGCTCGTCGACACGAAGGCGGATTTCGCCATCGCCGAGATGCCGGCGATCATTCTCTATCTCGGTGAAACGCTCGATCTCATGCCCGCCACCCCGGCGCTGCGCGCGCTCACGATGAAGATCGTCAACGACGCCAACGACGTGATCGACGACATCACCCTCGACGGCGGTCGCCTGATGTGGACGCGCGAACGCTGGCGCGAGTTCGTCCCTCGCCTGGAGAAATGGATGTCGCTGTGGGAGGAAACCGGCCGCCGGCATGGCTTGCAGGCGGAATCGGGCTTTCTGCTCGGCGGCGAGCTGCCGGGCGTCGCCGATGTCGTCACGGCCACCTTATGGTCGACCATGACCGACCGTTTCGAGGCGATCGGCGCGATCCTCGAGCAGACCGCGCCGATGACCGCCGCGCTGACCCGGCGGGTGGCCACGCTGCCGCCGCTCGCCCGCCTCGCCGCCAAAGCGCGCGAGGATTATGGCGACGCTTATTGCGGCGGCCAGATCGAGGCTTCGCTGCGCAAGGTGCTGGGCAGCTAGCCGATCCCCGCGAGTCCAGCGGCGATGCGCATCATAGCCGACAACCACCTCAATTTGCGATTGATTCTCATTTGTAGATCGTGATAGCCGGCGCCGAAAGGACGATTATGCGAAACCAACCGATTCTGATCGCCGGCGGTGGATTGGCCAGCCTGTGCCTCGCGCATGGCCTGAAGCGCGCGGGGCTGCCGTTCGCGGTCTATCAGCCGGCCGATGCTCCGCACGTACACGACACCGGATATCGGCTGCGTATCGACGCAGCCGGGCAGGAGGCGCTCGCGCGATGCCTGCCGATCGACCTGCTCTATTTGCTCTATCAAACCGCGTCGATCGCGGATTCGGACCCGTGGTCCGTCGATCCGAACCTGAAATCGCTGTCCGCCCGCGCGCCGGAGAAGCCGGACGGCATGGCAAAAGGGCTCTCCGACCTGTGCGTTTACCCCGAGACGCTGCGCCGGATCCTGCTTTGCGGCATCACCCCTCACGTCCGTCCCGGCTACGGGCTCCGCGCATATGAAGAAACCCCGGAGGGCATCGTCGCGCTCTTCGACAATAATGAGCGCGCGACCGGTCGCTTGCTGGTCGGTGCGGAGGGCGCGCTTTCCGCGATCGGCGATCCGGCGGCGCCCGCGCATACCGATACCCGCTACATCTGCGGCAAAGCGCCGGCGACCGCCGAGAATTGCCAGGCATTCGGGCGGCTGCTCTGCGCGGGCACGACGATCGTTATCGACGACGGCGTCGCCGCGCTGATCGACATCATGACCTTCCGCCGATCTTTCGGATCGATGGCTAGCGAGATTTCGGGCGACTGCCTGCTGCCCCCGGTCGCGGACCATATCTATTGGGAAGTATACGGCCCTCGCCTGCGCGAAGAACTGAACGGGTCGACCGGCGCGATGGCCCGCGCGATCGCCTCGCTGACCCGCTATTGGGCGCCGCCCTTGCAGGCGATATTCGCGCGCAGCGATCCGCGCGACTGGCGGATCCGGACCGCAGCAACCCCGCCATCAGCGACGATCGACACGTCGGGCCGCATGACGCAGCTCGGCGCCCCGATCGACGCGCCGCAGCCGTCCAGCGGCCTCGGCCTGCGGCTTGCGCTGCAAGATGCGGCGGACCTCGCCCATCGGCTGGCCGCAGCGGGCGATGACAATGATGCGACGATCCTTGCCGGCTATCGAGCCGCCGCACGCGAACGGTGGCGCAAGGCGACGCAGGTGCTCGAATCCGGTGACAGGCTGATCGCCGCGTGACACGCCCGCCCGGGCGCGTCTATCCCTCGCGCTCGGTAACCGCCGACAATCCTGCCGCCAGCGCGTCGAACACCGCCCGATAGCGTCCGCCGCGTCGCAAATCCTCGTGCATGACGATCCAGATCGGCAGCGGCAGATCGAGCGCGTCGGGCAGGATGCGCACCAATGCGGGATCGCGCCGCGCGACGGCGGTCTGGCAGATGCCGATGCCGAACCCGGCCTGGATCGCGGCGAACTGCGCCGCATCATTGTCGACGCGGAGCGCGAACATCGCGCGGTCGATCCCCGGCACATGCCGCATCGACGCGCGGATATAGGCGGTCTCGGTATCGAAACCGATGAGGTCGTGATGCTTCAGCTCGGCCGCGCTGGCGGGTATGCCGCGCAGCGCGAGATAGTCGCGATGCGCATGAAAGCCGAGCCGGACCGAACCGATCCTGCGCGCCACCAGCGCCTGCTGGGTGGGCTCGACCATGCGCACCGCGATATCGGCCCGACGCTGAAGCAGGTCGTCGACCTTGTCGGACAGCGCCAGCTCGATCGCCAGCGCCGGGTGGGCGCGGCGGAGGCGGGCGAGGATCGACGGCAGATGCATCACCCCGACCGCCTGACTGGCGCTGACGCGCACATTGCCCTCGATCGCATCCACCTGGCCGGTTCCGGTCCGACGCAACGCGGCCGCCGCGGTCACCAGCGCCTCGGCATGCGGCTGGAGCACCAGCGCGCGGTCGGTGGGTGACAGGCCGCGCTGCGAGCGGACGAACAGCTCGCCGCCGATCGCATCTTCCAGCGCGCTGATATGCCGCGCGATGCTCGGCTGGGTCATGCCCAGGACGCGCGCGGCGCCGGACAAGGAGCCCTCGCGTAGCACCGCCGCGAAGCTGCGATAGACATCCCAACTCGGTTCGCCGTTCATCTATTTTCGTATAGCAGATCTTCGACTTTCATCAATTTTCGTAAAGCTCGCCGCGCGTCATCCTTGCCGCGTCAAGACAAGGAGACGGTGATGACCAGACAGACAGCACTCATTCTCGGCGCAACCGGCGGGATCGGCGGCGCAATGATGCGGCGGATGCTGGCGAGCGGCTGGCAGGTGAAGGCGCTCACCCGCGGTGCGTCGGCGAGACTGGCGGCGGGATGCGAGCCGATCGTCGGCGACGCGCTCGATCCGGCGGCAGTGGCGTCGGCCGCGCGCGGCGCCGATGTCATCGTTCATGCGGTGAACCCGCCGGGCTATCGCGACTGGGAAAAGCTGGTGCTGCCGATGCTCGACAATACGATCGGCGCGGCGCGGGCGAGCGGCGCGCGGATCGTGCTGCCGGGGACGGTCTATAATTACGGCCCGGATGTCTTTCCCCAGTTCGACGAGGATGCGCCGCAGCGGCCGGTCACCCGCAAGGGCGCGATCCGCGTCGAAATGGAACGGCGGCTCCGCGCCGCGTCGGACAATCGCGAGGTCACCGCGCTGATCCTGCGCGCCGGCGATTATTTCGGGCCGGGCGCGGCGAACAATTGGTTCGGCCAGGGGCTGATCGCACCCGGTCGGCGGCCGGGGGTGATCCGCAACCCGGGCCGGCGCGGCATCGGGCATCAATGGGCCTATTTGCCCGATGTCGCGGAAACCATGACGCGGCTGCTGGCCGGCCCGTCGCTCCCCGATTTCGCCAATTTCCATATGGCGGGTCATTGGGATGCCAGCGGCACGCAGATGGTCGACGCCATTGCGCGCGCGCTGGGATCGCCGAACGTGCCGATCCGGCCGCTGCCGTGGTGGCAGCTCCGCCTCGCCGCGCTGGTCGCGACGACGCCGCGCGAGCTCATGGAAATGCGCTATCTGTGGCACCAGCCGGTGCGGATGACCAATGCACGGTTGCTGGCGCAGCTTGGCGAGGAACCGCATACGCCGCTCGACCAAGCCGTGCGCGCGACGCTGGCGAGCCTCGGCTGCACCACCGAAAGCCGGGCTCAGCCGAGCCGGATCGACAGTTCGACATCGTCGGTGAACGGCATGGTGATATAGCCGTTCGCGACCGCGCCGACATGCGCGAGATAATCGGGGCAATAATCGGCATTGTCGGCGACGATCACCGCACCGGGACGGAGCCGGCTTTCGACCAGCTGCAGAATATCGCCATAGAGCGATTTGGCGCCGTCGAGCAGCAACAGATCGACATGTTCCGGGAGATCGGTCGCCAGCGTCGCGAGCGCATCGCCCTCCCGGAACTCGACCAGATCGGCCAGCCCGCCGGCCGCCAGATTGGCCTTGGCCCGCGCGATCTTCGACGGTTCGAACTCGCTGGTGATCAACCGGCCGCCGCCATTGTCGCGCAGCGCCGCCGCGAGATGCAGCGTCGACAGGCCGAACGACGTCCCGAATTCGACGATCGCGGTGGCGCGTGTCGCGCGCGCCAGCATGTAGAGCAGCCGGCCGGTTTCGCGCGAGACCGGCAGCGCAAAATCCTTCAGCTCGGCGTAAAGCGCGCGATAGTCATCCTTGCTCCGCATCAGCCGGCGGCGCTCCTCGGCGGAGAGTGAGGCGAAGGCCGGGCTGGCAAAGGGCGAGGCCGCTTCCGCCTCGGCGAACAGACGATCGAGAAGAGGCGCGACGGGCGCGCCGACAAAGGTGGACATTGATTATCTCCGATAAGCGGGCAAATCCGCATTTGCCCGAACCGGAAAATACGAATAGTTCGTCGCATTTCCTATTCGCATTGGCCGGAGCCGCAACGATGCCTCGCCCAACCACCCGCGTTTCCTCGCGAAAACAGCCGCGGCAGGCGCGATCGACCGAGCTGGTTTCGGCGGTGCTCGACGCAGCTGTTCAGGTTTTGGCGGCCGAAGGCGCGGCGCGTTTCACCACCGCGCGGGTGGCCGAGCGCGCGGGGGTCAGCGTGGGATCGCTCTATCAATATTTCCCCAACAAGGCGTCGATCCTGTTCCGGCTGCAGAGCGACGAGTGGCGACGCACGACCGATCTGTTGCGGGGAATCCTCGAGGACAGGCGCGTCCCGCCGCTCGATCGGTTGCGGACGCTGGTGCATGCCTTCGTCCGATCCGAATGCGAGGAGGCGCAAATCCGCGGCGCGCTCAACGACGCGGCGCCGCTCTATCGCGACGCCCCCGAGGCGATCGAAGTCCACGCCGCGAGCGCGGACATCTTCAGGGCCTTCACGCGCGAGGTCCTCCCCGACCTTGCCGACGAAGCGCGATCGCGCACCAGCGATCTCGTCAAGACGACGCTCAGCGAGGTCGGCGGGAGTTTCTCCTCGGTATCGCGTACCCCCGCCGAGATCGAAAGCTATGCCGCAGCGCTCGCCGATATGCTGTGCGCCTATCTCGAGCGGCTCATGACGAGGGATCGCCGGTGATCGCCTGGCCGGTTCGCTCGACGGAGGTATAGATCCACGCGCGCGCGACGGCATCGCGCGCGCGGAACGCGGCGATTTGATCGGCGAGCTGGAGCGTCTGCGCGATCGAATCGCGTCCGGCCAGCAAGGCTTCGCGCGCATCGGGATCGATCTCGAAATGCCAGGCCCTCGCATGATCCAGCGAGACGGCCTGCGTATCCAGATCGACGGTGAGATGCGGTGATGCCGATTCTTCGAGCGCCGCGGCGATCGTCGCCACCACATCGCGATCGAGCAGCACGGGAACCACGCCATTGGCGATGCAATTGGCCTGGAAGATCGGGTTGAACGACGGTGCCACCACCGCACGGATGCCGAATTCCGCCAGCGCCCAGACGGCATGCTCGCGGCTCGACCCGCAGCCGAAATTCGCCCCGCTGACGAGGATCCGCGCGCCGGCATAGCGCGGCCGGTTGAGCACGAAATCGCGCTGCGGCTCGCGCGAGCCGATCGCGACATAGCGCCAACCGGCGAACAGGCCGTCGGCCAGCCCCTTTTTCGACACGCTGCGCATCTCACGCGAGGGGATGATCGCATCGGTATCGACATTGTCGCGGAGCAGCGGCGCGGCGATCGCGGTGAGCGTGGTAAAGGGTTTCATCGGGCGGCCACCCGACGCGGATCGGCGATATGGCCGGCGATCGCCGAAGCGGCGACCGTTTCCGGCGACGCGAGATGCGTGCGCGTGCCGGGGCCCTGCCGGCTTTCGAAATTGCGATTGGTCGAGGAGACGACGCGCTCCTGCGGGCCGAAGCTCTCGCCGCCGGCAAAGAAGCACATCGAGCAGCCGGATTCGCGCCACTCGAAGCCGGCGGCGCGAAAAATCTCGTCCAGCCCCTCCGCCTCCGCGGCGCGTTTGACCTGCGTCGACCCGGGGACGCAGATCGCCTTCACCCCCGGCGCGACGTGCCGGCCGCGGAGCAAGGCGGCGGCGCGGCGCAGATCGCCGATGCGGCTGTTGGTGCACGATCCGATGAAGGCGGCGTCGATCGGCAGTTCGGCGAGCCGCATCCCCGGCGCCAGCCCCATATAATCGAGCGCGCGCGCCTGTCCCTCGGTGGTGCCCTGCCCCGCGCCCGGCGCCGGCACCGCGCCGTCGATCGCCACCACCTGCTGCGGGCTCGTGCCCCAGGTGATCATCGGCGCGACGTCCCGCGCATCGAATATGCGCTCGACATCGAAGCGGGCGTCATCGTCGCTGGCAAGCGACAGCCAATGCCCGGCCGCGGCCGCCCAATCCGCGCCGGTCGGGGCAAAGCGGCGCCCCTCGAGGAAATCGATCACCTTTTCGTCGGGCGCGATGATCGCGGTGAAGGCGGCGAATTCGGTCGCCATGTTGCACAAGGTCAGCCGCCCCTCGACATCGAGCGCGCGGACCGCGCTGCCGGCATATTCGACGACATGCCCCGCGCCGCCACCGACCCCGAAGCGGCCGAGCAGCGCCAGCGCTAGATCCTTGGCCGTCACCCCCGGCGCGAGTTCGCCGTCGATCCGGATTCGCATCCGCGGCGGACGGCGCACCCGCAACGTCGACGTCGCCAGCGCATGTTCCGCCTCGGTCGAGCCGATCCCCCAGGCGAGCGCGCCCAACGCGCCCTGCGAGCAGGTATGGCTATCCGGGCAGATCAGGGTCGCGCCCGGCAGCACGATGCCGAGTTCGGGCGACATCACATGGACGATGCCCTGCTGCGGATCGTCGAGATCGAACAGCCGGATCCCCGCCTTCCCCGCCGCCTCGCGCGTCGCAAGGATGAAGTCGGTGCCGGTCGGCATCAAGGTCCGGTCGGTGCGGCCGGGGCGCGTGTCGATGATATGGTCCATCACCGCGAACGCCTGATCGGGCGCCGCTACCGGCAACCCCCGCTCCTCCAGACCGCGCAGCGCGACGCCGCCGGTGCGCTCGTGGAGCAGGATCCGGTCGATCAGGATCAGGTCGAGCCCGCCCGGCGTCCGGGTGACGCGATGCGCATCCCAGATCTTGTCGAAAATCGTCCGGCTCAACGCGCCACGCCCTCGCCCAACACCTCGCCATTATGCTGCCCCGGCAGCGGCAGGTCACGCTGCAGCCCCGGCTTGCGGCCGTCGATTTCGAGCGGCAGCGCCGGAAGCGACACCTTCCGCCCGTTTTCCAGCGTCACGTCGAGCAGCCCGCCCGCCGCGGTGAGATGCGGATCGTCGAACAGATCCTGCGGCCGGGTGATCGGCGCGAACGGCAGTCCGATCGCCTCCAGCTTCGCGACGATCGCGTCGCGCGGCATCCCGGCGAACATCGCGCGCAGCGGCGGCAGCACGCGATCGCGCTGGCACACGCGATCGTTATTGGCGGCGAGTCCCGCGTCGGCGGCGAAGTCGGCCAGGTCGAATTCGCCGCAGAACGCCTGCCATTGCGCGTCGCTCACCACGCCGACGAACAATTGCTCGTCGGGATCGGCAGTCTCGAATACGTCGTAGACCGCCCAGGCCGAAATCCGCGCCGGCATCGGCGGCGCCGGGGTGCCGGTCACCGCGGCCTGCGCCATATGCTGGCCGACGAAGAAGGCGGTCGTCTCGAACAAGGAGCATTTCACCTCGCCGCCCGCGCCGGTGCGGTGCCGCCGCTCGAGCGCGGCGAGGATGCCGATCACTCCGAACATCCCCCCCGCGATATCGATCACCGACGCGCCCGCACGCAGCGGGCGCCCGGGCGGCCCGGTCATATAGGCGAGCCCGCCCATCATCTGCACCACTTCGTCGAGCGCGGTGCGATGCCCGTAGGGGCCGGTCAGAAACCCCTTGGCGGTGCAATAGATCAGCCGCGGGTTGCTCTCGCGGAAGGTCTCCGGCCCGAGCCCGAGCTTGTCGAGCGCGCCGGGTCGGAAATTCTCGATCATCACATCGGCATCGTCGATCAGCCGGCGCGCCGCGGCCTTGCCCTCGTCCGATTTGAGATCGAGGCAGATGCTGCGCTTGTTGCGGTTGAACATCGGGAAATAGCCCGCGCCCGATCCGAGCAGCCGGCGCGTATGATCCCCGCCTTCGGGCTCCACCTTGACGACGTCGGCGCCGAGATCGCCGAGAATCAGCCCGATCGACGGGCCCATGACCATATGAGTGAATTCAACTACTTTCAGGCCGGCCAGCGGCAACGCTTCCATCATCCCTGTTTCCCGGCTTACACGTCGACATGCCTCGACAACCTGTCGTCATTTGATATAGAAATAGGACAATAAGGCAAGCGGAGGTTTGATGGCGCCCGAGATATTGGTCAGCGAGGTCGGCCCGCGCGACGGGCTGCAGAGCATCAAGAACATCCTGCCGACCGACGTCAAAAAGGCGTGGATCGCGGCCGAAGCGGCGGCGGGGGTGCGCGAGATCGAGGTCGGCAGTTTCGTTCCGGCGAAGCTGTTGCCGCAACTCGCCGATACTGCCGAAATCGTCGCCTTTGCCAAGACGATTCCCGGTCTGACGGTGGCGGTGCTGGTGCCTAACCTGCGCGGCGCCGAGGCGGCGATCGCCGCCGGCGCGGACAAACTCACCCTGCCGCTGTCGGTTTCCGAGACGCACAGCCTCGCCAATCTGCGCCGCACCCACGAACAGGTGATCGACGAGGCCCGCGCGATCGCCAAACTGGTCGCCGCGCAGCCCGAAGACCGCCGGCCGCATTTCGAGGGCAGCCTGTCGACCGTGTTCGGCTGCACGCTCGAAGGCGCGATCCCGCTGGCGCAGATCCTGCGTCTCGCCGAGGCGCTGATGACCGCAGGCTGCGACGAGGTCGGGCTGTCCGACACGACCGGCTACGCCGATCCGAAAGCGGTGAAGGACATGGTCCGCGCGGTGCGCGGCGCGGTGGGGGATGCGGCGCTGACCGGCATCCATCTGCACAATACCCGCGGGCTCGGCCTCGCCAATGTGCTGGCGGGGCTCGATATGGGGCTGACGACGGTGGACGCCTCGCTGGGCGGGATCGGCGGCTGCCCGTTCGCGCCGGGGGCGAGCGGCAATATCGTCACCGAGGA
>NZ_MKRR01000018.1:34111-47201 GCF_001897045.1 Sphingomonas sp. 66-10 | reverse complement strand
TCGCCGGGGGTGGCCACCCCCGGCGATCACCCCATCCTCCAATCAGATCGGGCAACCTTCAACATACAAGGGGGCGGGGGTGGGTTGGCCCGAGGGGCATCGCTCCGCGCGCCTCATACCCACCCACCCCCAGCCCCTCCCTTCACGAGGGAGAGGAGCAAGAGGGGCGGGTATGTTTCTTACAGATCCACCCCAGCGGCGATCGCTTCCAGCTTGCGGATGCGTTCCTTGAGGTCGGCGATCTCGATCCGCGCGCTGGCGCTCGGCGCGGTGGGCGCGCGCAGCTCGTGATCGGCGGCGAGCTGCTGCTGCTTGAGCTGCAGCCAGCCGCGCCAGCCGGTCAGCCCGGCGTAGATCAGCATCGCGAGCCCGGCGAGCGCCGCGGATGCCATGGTGAGGTAGAAGCTCGGGTCGGACATGGCCTGACTGCTCCTTGGTTCAGTGATCGCGCAGCTCGTCGATCTGACGGCTCAGATCGTGGCTGCCGTGATTGTCGGTGATGACACGCTCAAGAACGGCGACCCGCTCCTTGAGCTGGCGGATTTCGTCGCGTGCGGCGATCAGGTCGGCGGGGGGCAGTTGCTGCTGCCCGTCCTGCGCGCGGCCGAGCGCCTTGTGGCGATCGGAAAGCACCTTTCCCAAAGTCACGATCAGCACGATCGCGACGACCATCGAAAACGGACCCATCGTGGCGGTTCCCTTGTCCTTCAGTTCAGTTGGCGCGATCGCGCAAGCGTTCGATTTCGTGGCTCAGCATGTTGCCGCTGTCGGTCACGATCCGCTCGACATTGGCGAGCCGATCCTTGATCGCACCCAGCTCGGCGCGGAGCTGGCCGTTTTCCTGCGTCAACAACTTCACTCGTTCGACCGTCTCATCGTCGCGCTTCGGATAAAGCGCCTGACCCCATTGCCCATCGAGCGGGTAGCCGTTCTTGACGCGCATCCACGTCGTCAGCACCCATCCGACCACCCCGGCGAAGCCGATGACCCCGATCACCGGGCCGGCGGTGGCAACCAAATCAAGCAAGTCCCCGTGCGTCATTTTTTTGTTCTTCCTTAATTACTTGCAGCTCAGCGGTCGCGCAACGCCTCGATTTCGACGGCGGTGCGGGTGGCCGGATCGGTGGCGATCCGTTCGAGCACCGCGATCCGCTCCTCAAGCCGGCTGACCTGACCGGTCAGCTTCTCATTCTCGTTCGACAGCAACATGATCTGGCGCTGATCGTCGAGGCTGGTCGCATTGCTATGACGCCGCCCGCGGCGCACTTCCTCAAGCGGATAACCGTGCTTCGCCCGGACCCACGTCCGGAAGGCGCGGCTGCCGAACACGATCGCGACGATTGCAATCGGCACCAGGAAACCGAAGTCGTGCATGGTCTCTGTCTCTCTCCGTGGGCCGCGCGTGGCTCAGCGCAGGCGTTCGATCTCGTCGGCGAGCTGCGTGTTGCGGCTCGTATAGTGCAGCTCGATATCGGCCAGCCGGCGATCGAGTTCGCGAAACTTGGAGCGGACTTCGGCGGTGCTGCGCTTGGGATTGGCGCGCACGCCCTGCCAGAATTTCTCCTCGTCGGCGGATTGCCGATAGAGCCCGATCGGCTTGTTCGGCGTCACCCAGGCGATCACCAGATAAGCGATGATGATCCACCATTGCTGCGCGATGACGATCATCGCGGCGGTGCCGAGGCGAACCCAAAGCGGATCGATCCCGGTATAATCGGCGATCCCGGCGCACACGCCCTTCCACTTCGCATTCTGCTTGTCGAGGTAGAATTTGGTGGAGCTTTCGTCGGCCATCAGTTCCTCCTCTGGGTCTGGTTTTCCAGCCGATAATCGGGCTCGCGGCGGTAATCGGCGACGCCGGGGCGGAAATCGGGATTGTCGGCGGCGACGATCCGTTCAACGGTCGTCACGCGATCCTCCAGCCGACGCGCGAGCGTGTGCAGTTCGTCGAGCAACTGTTCGTCTTCGATCGTGATGCGCGGCGCCTGCTTCCACTTGGTGACATAGTGTAGGATCAGCCACGGCAGCGCGACGAACAGCGTGCCGAACACCGTGACCGGGACAAGAATGTCCTCCATCTCAATTCCCCTTATTGAGCCGGGCCTTCAGCGCGGCCAGCTCGGCGTCGATCTTGTCCGCGGATTTCAGCTCCGCGATTTCTTCTTCGAGCGTCTTGGGCTGGGCGCCGAGCCCCATCGCATCGGCGCGGCCCTCCGCCTCGTCGACGCGGCGTTCGAGCATGTCGAAGCGGCTGAACGCGTCGTGCGTCCGCGGGCCGTTCCACATCTCGCGCAGCCGGGTACGATTGTTGGCGCTTTCCAGCCGGGTCGCGATATTGTTCTGCTTCGCCCGCGCCTCGCGCAGCTTGCTCTGCAACTTGGCGATATCCTCTTCGGAGGAGCGTAGCGCATCGTCGAGCACCTTCACTTCGGCGCGAAGCTGGTCGACCATATCGGTCGCCTTCTGGCGTTCGACCAAGGCCGCCTTGGCGAGATCCTCGCGATCCTTGGACAAAGCCAGCTCGGCTTTTTCGGTCCAGTTCGCCTCGAGCGATTCCAGCTTCGCGATATGTCGCCGCATTTCCTTGCTGTCGGCGATCGTCCGCGCGGCCGATGCCCGAACCTCGACCAGCGTTTCCTCCATTTCGAGGATGATCATGCGGATCATCTTCGCGGGGTCTTCCGCTTTATCGAGTAGCTCGGCCATGTTCGCGGCGACGATGTCGCGGGTGCGGGAAAAGATGCCCATTCACGAAACTCCGAAGATTGCCCCTGTGCTATAAACCTTCCGCCGGGGTCGGGCGAGGGGCGGCGCATTGCCCCGGCGGCGGCGATTACGCGATCGTGTGCGTGACCGCGGTCGCCTGAACGATATTCCCCTGATTGGCCGGTCCGACCGCTGCGATCAGCATCGTCGCGCTGGCGAGAAGCGTGAGCGCGGCGGCGACGAAGTTGCGGCCGAGAGTGTCGAGCTTGGTCATGTCTGCCTCCTGAAATTCGATCCGTCATTTCCGCCCTGCGGCGGTTGCCCAAAGCATTGCAGGAGGCGTGCCAATTTCGTTTTTGGCTGATTTCCGTGTGTTTTGCCGTGGGCGAAAGAAAAGTTGGCATGGCGCACTTGCCAAATGTCGGCAAATCGCGCCAGATATTGGCGATGGAACGGACGACGCAGGTCATTGGGCAATCGAGCTCGTTTCTCGACGCACTCGAACGCGCGAGCCGCGCGGCTGCGCTCGATCGTCCGGTGCTGGTGATCGGCGAGCGCGGCACCGGCAAGGAGCTGGTCGCCGAACGTCTCCACCGCCTGAGCCCGCGCTGGGACCAGCCGCTCGTCATCATGAATTGCGCGGCGCTGCCCGAAACGCTGATCGAGGCCGAGTTGTTCGGGCATGAGGCGGGCGCCTTCACCGGCGCGACCAAGGCACGCGCGGGGCGCTTCGAGGAGGCGGATCGCGGGACATTGTTCCTCGACGAACTCGGCACGTTGTCGATGGGCGCGCAGGAGCGATTGCTCCGCGCGGTCGAATATGGCGAGGTGACGCGGATCGGCTCCTCGCGCCCGCTGCAGGTCGACGTGCGGATCGTCGCGGCGACCAACGAGCATCTTCCCGAGAAAGTGGAGCGCAATGAATTCCGCGCCGATCTGCTCGACCGGCTGTCGTTCGAGGTGGTGACGCTGCCGCCGTTGCGTGCGCGGCGCAGCGATATCCCGGTGCTGGCCGATTTCTTCGGGCGGCGGATGGCGGCCGAGCTGGGTTGGGAAAGCTGGTCGGGCTTCGGCCCGGCGGCGCTCGATGCGATGCTCGAATATCGCTGGCCGGGGAATGTGCGCGAGCTGCGCAACGTGGTCGAGCGCGCGGTCTATCGCTGGGATCTGACCGATCCGATCGACGTGATCGAATTCGATCCCTTCGCCTCGCCCTATCGCCCCGGCTCGACTGCGTCGGCGAACCAGCCCGCGCCGGCCGTCGCCGCTCCCCCCGAGGCGGTCAACGACGCCGCGCCGGACGACGGCGACGCTTCGTCCGATTTCAAGACGCGGGTGGCGCGGTTCGAAAAGGAGCTGCTGACCCGCGCCTTGTCCGAAAACCGCTTCAATCAGCGGGCGACCGCCGATGCGCTCGGGCTCAGCTACGATCAGTTGCGCCACGCTTTACGTCGCCACGATCTGATCGGAGCGGTTGCGTAACGAGGTTTGTGGAGCCATTTGGGCTGCGTCGCGTTTGCCTGCGCGAAGACCCAAGGAGGACACAATGGCTTTCGAACTCCCGCCGCTGCCTTATGCCTATGACGCGCTGGAGCCGGTCATCTCGAAGGAGACGATGACTTTCCACCACGACAAGCACCACGCGGCCTATACCGCCAAGCTCAACGAGGGCGTCGCGGCCGATCCGAAGCTGGCGGGCAAGTCGATCGAAGAGATCATGGGCATGATGTCGAGCCAGCCGCCGCTCGTCCGCAACAATGGCGGTGGCTATTGGAACCACGATTTCTTCTGGAAGATCATGGCGCCCAAGGGCTCGACCCAGCCGTCGGGCAAGCTCGCCGCGGCGATCGAGGCGTTTGGCGGGCTCGACAAGCTCAAGGAAGAATTCAACACCAAGGGCGCGGGCCAGTTCGGCTCGGGCTGGGCGTGGGTGATCGTCGACAATTCCGGCGCGCTCAAGGTGACGTCGACCCCGAACCAGGACAACCCGCTGATGGACGATGCCAAGGAACCGGGCACGCCGATCCTCGGCAACGACGTGTGGGAACACGCTTATTACCTCACCTACAAGAACGACCGCCCCGGCTATCTCAAGGCGTGGTGGGACGTGGTGAACTGGGACGAGGCCGGCCGCCGCTACGACGCCGCGGTCGCGTAATCGCGCTCATGTGTCCCCGCGAAGGCGGGGACCCAGAGGCGGTAGCAACCGGCGTCGTGTTGTTTGGCTCTGGGTCCCCGCTTTCGCGGGGACACTTTATTTCTCAACCCTCCGGCGGGATCGTGTCCGGCGCGCTTTCGGCCTGCAGGCCGTGCTTCAACAACATCGGCACATTGGCGAAGGCGAAGACCAGGGTCAGCGGGATCGCGCCCCATAATTTGAACCCGACCCAGAAATCGGTCGAGCTGTTGCGCCACACCGCCTCGTTGAGCACCGCCATGACCACGAAGAAAATCGTCCAGTTGCGCGTGAGCTTGCGCCAACCGGCCTGGTCGAGCCCGGGATAGGCGGTTTCGAGCAGCGACTGGAGCAGCGGGCGGCCGGTCGCGAGCCCGAAGCCGAGGACGGCGGCGAAGATCGCGTAGACGAAGGTCGGCTTCATCTTGATGAAGCGCTCGTCGTGGAAATAGATCGTCAGCCCGCCGAACACGAGCACCAGCACCGCCGAGATCAGCAGCATCGGCGAGACCCGCCCGGTCTTGAACCACGACAGGATCAGCGCGACGACCATCGCCGCCATGAAGGCGCCGGTGGCGGCGATGATGCGGAAGATCGCCGCGCCCGGGGTCAGGAAATTGACCGCGAAGAAGACCAGCAACGGCCCGTAATCGAGCGCGAGGCGGAAGCCCGGGGAGGCGGTTTTGCTCGTCGTCACGTCAACTCCATTAGCATTGTTTCGCGGTTCCCGCTCTTTCCAACCACCCCGGCGGAGGCCGGGGTCCAGTTGCGAGCGTTCCGTTGCTGGACCCCGGCCTCCGCCGGGGTGGTAAGGGAAATGAAACGCCGGGGACGAGGGAAAGCGAAGGCGGCGCCTCTCGTCACTTCCGCGTATCGTCCACGCCGGCGATGATCCGGCTGACCTCATTGGCGTCGAACGGGCGAAGATCGGTCATTCCTTCGCCGACCCCGATCGCATGGATCGGCAGCCCGTAACGCTCCGCCGCCGCGACGAGCACGCCGCCGCGCGCGGTGCCGTCGAGCTTGGTCATCACCAGCCCCGTCACCCCGGCGACTTCCTTGAACACCTCGATCTGCGACAGCGCATTCTGCCCGGTGGTGGCATCGAGCACCAGCACCACGTCATGCGGCGCCGCGGGGTTGAGCCGGCCGAGCACGCGGCGGATCTTGGCGAGCTCGTCCATCAGTTCGCGCTTGTTCTGCAATCGCCCGGCGGTATCGACGATCAGCACGTCGATCCCGGTCGCGGTGGCCTGTTTCACCGCATCCCACACCACCCCGGCAGCATCGCCGCCTTCCGGCCCGGTAACGATCGGCACCCCGACGCGCTCGGCCCAGGTGGCAAGCTGGCCGATCGCGGCGGCGCGGAAGGTGTCGCCCGCTGCGAGCATCACGCCATAATCCTGTTCGAGGAACAGATGCGCGAGCTTGGCGATCGTCGTCGTCTTGCCCGATCCGTTGACCCCGATGACGAGGATCACCTGCGGCCGCGGAAAGGCATCGATTTCGAGCGGGCGCGCGACCTCGGCCAGCGCCTTTTCAACCTCCTCGGCGACGACGAGGCGGATGCCGAGATCCTCCATATTGCGCTCGAAACTGCCCGCCGAGAGCCGCGCGCGGATCTTGCCCGCGGTCTCCGGGCCGAGATCGGACGCGATCAGCGCCTCCTCGATCTCGTCGAGCGTATTATCGTCGAGCGGCGCGGTGCCGAGCCCGGTGAGGTTGCCGATCAACCGATCGGAGGTGCGGCGGAAGCCGCCGAGCAGCTTTTCGTGCCAGGAAGGGTTGGAGTTCATTCAATCGTTCCGATGAGATGCCCGATAAGATGGCTGTCGGTCGCCTGCGCGACGCGGACGGAGAAGATCCGGCCGATGGCCGACGCAGGCTGGGTTTCAGCCAGCCGCACATCGGCGAAGCCCGGCGCATGGCCGCGATCGCCCGGTTTTTCCAGCACGATCGGCTGTTCGGAGCCGATCATGCCGTTGAGCCACGCGCGCCGCCGCATCGCCGCCCGCTCGCGCAGCCGCGCGGCACGCGCCCGCGCCACGTCGCCTGCGACCTGCGGCATCCGCGCCGCCGGGGTGCCGGCGCGCGGCGAATAAGGGAAGACATGCGCGTGGACAATGTCGCAATCGTCGATCAGCGCGAGCGTGTTGGCGAACATCGCGTCGCTCTCGGTGGGGAAGCCGGCGATCAGATCGGCGCCGATCGCGATGTCGCGCTTCGCCTTGAGCTGTTCGACCATGCGCACCGCGTCGGCGCGCAGATGGCGGCGGCGCATCCGCTTGAGCGTCAGATCGTCGCCGGCCTGCAGCGACAAATGGAGATGCGGCATGACGCGGGGTTCTTCGGTGATCAGCGCGAACAGCCGCTCGTCGATCTCGATCGTGTCGAGTGACGAGAGCCGCAGGCGGGGCAAAGCGGGCACGTCGCGCAGGATTTGCTCGACCAGCCCGCCGAGCGTCGTGTCGCCGTCGGCATAGCTGGTGAGATCGACCCCGCTCAGCACGACTTCCCGCGCGCCTTCCTCGACCAGAGCAGCGATCCGCGCAACGACCTGCGCGGCGGGGTCGCTGCGGCTCGGGCCACGCCCGGCGGGGATGGCGCAGAAGGTGCAGGCATGATCGCAGCCGTTCTGCACCCCGACGAAGGCACGCGCATGACGGCGCGGCGGCAGGCGATTGGGAAAGCCGCCCCAGGTCGCGGGGAGCAATTTGGCCGCATTGCCCACCACCCGCGCGACGCCGGGCAGTGCGCCGAAGCCGACGCGGTCGATTTCGGCGGCGCAGCCGGTCGCGACGATCTCCGCCTCCGGGCGCGCGCGATGCGCGCGGCGGATCGCGGCGCGGCTCTGCTTCACCGCTTCGTTGGTGACGCCGCAGGTGTTGACGACGATCGTGTCGCGCTGCCCGATCAGGCCGCGGATCGTTTCGCTTTCCGCGAGGTTGAGACGGCAGCCAAGGGTTATAACCTCGGGCGCGGGCGGGGCAGGCATGGAGGCGATCTAGTCATGCGAGACGTGCAAGTCCACGAAAAGGCCGGCGAGGTGATCGACTTCTGGTTCTCGCTCGCGCCGAAATGGCATTTCATCCCCGATCCCGCGCTCGATCGCGAGATCGCCGACCGGTTCGGCGCGACGCGTCAGGCGGTGTTCGCGACGGGGGCGGCCGACTGGCAGGACAATCACGACAGCCTGCTCGCGGCGGTGATCCTGCTCGATCAATTCTCGCGGAATATCCATCGCGATACGCCCGCCGCCTTCGAGGCCGATCCGCTCGCCGCTTCGCTCACCGTCTCGGCGATCGATCGCGAATGGGACGAGCATTATCCGGTCGATCGGCGCATCTTCCTCTATATGCCGCTGATGCACGCCGAGGATGCCGCGCTCCAGCGGCTCAGCGTCGAGAAATATGTCGCTTTGGGCGAGCCCGAGCAGCTGCGTTGCGCCCACGAACATGCCGATGTGATCGCGCGCTTCGGGCGCTTTCCGACGCGCAATGCGGCGCTCGGCCGGGAATCGACCGCGGAGGAGAAGGACTATCTCAGCCAGCCAGGCGTTGGCTGGTGACCATATTGGGGATCAGCCGTTGCTCGGCGAGCATCCGGCGGGTCTGCATCAGGCTCATCGGCTGGCCGAACAGATAGCCCTGGCCGACCGCGCAGCCCATCGCGCGCAGCCGGTCGGCGATGCGCCGGCTCTCCACTCCTTCGGCGGTCACCGGCAGGTTGAGGCTTTCGCCAAGCCGGATCACCGCATCGGCGATCGCGGCGCGCGCCGGATCCTCGCACACTTCGGTGACGATCGTATGATCGATCTTGATCCGGTCGAACGGCAGCGCGCGCAGGTGCGTCAGGCTGGAGACGCCGGTGCCGAAATCGTCGAGCGCGATCCGCACGCCCTGCGCCTTGAGGCTCTCGACGGTCGGCGAGACGACGCCTTGCGGATCCATCAGCACGCCCTCGGTCAGCTCGATCTCAAGCCGCGCGGGCGGAAAGCCGAGTTCGCTGAGCAGCCGGATCACCTTCTGCGCCAGCCACGGATCGCGCAGCTGGGTGACCGAGAAATTGACCGCGAGGATCAGCCGCGGATCCCAGTCGCGCGCGGCGGTGAGCGCCTGCCGCATCACCGACAGGGTAAGGTCCGCGATCAGATTGCGCTCGAGCGCGATGTCGATGAAATGCGCCGGCGCGATGACGCCATGGGTCGGATGTTCCCAGCGTGCGAGCACCTCCAGCCCGAGCAATTCGTTGGTTTCGAGATCGATGATCGGCTCGAAATAAGGCACGATCGCGCCGCTCGAAATCGCATCGGGCAGGCTGCGCGCGATCACCGCGCGCGCCCGCGCGCGGGCGGCCATTTCCTTGGTGAAGCGCAGCGAGCGCACCCCTTCGGCGCGTGCCGCCGCCGCCGCGGTTGCCGCGGCCTCGACCAGCGCTTCGGCGGGCTGGGCTTGCGGATCGTCGGTGCTGGCGAGACCGATCGTCGCGCTGCGGGCATCGGCCTGCGAATAGCCGGCGAGCGCGTCGGCGATCCGCCGCGCGAGCTGCTCGGGTGCATCCACGGCATAGCGGTCGAAGGTCGTGAGGCAGGCGAGGCGGGTGGGTTCGATGATCCCGGCGATCGCGCCGAGCGGCAGCATCGCGGCGATGCTTGGCGCGAAATCGCCGAGCGCCCCGGCGGTCGCGTGGGGGCCGACATCGACCACGATCGCCGCCAGCATCCGGTCGCCCGCGCGCAGGCGAAGCTGTGCTCCGGCCTCGAGCAACCCCTGCCGCGTGGCGAGCCCGGTGGCGGCGTCGCGCGCCGCGGCCTTGCGCGCGCGGGACCAGATGCCGCTGCCGCCTCGACGGGAGAATCGCATGAAAGCGCCGGCTGCGGCGACCAGGAGAATGCTCAACGCTATGATTATCACGAGCATTTCCATTGCCGTGCGGTCCCCCTGAATGTCGGTCCAGATATTTGTCGCAGATCGAGGTGTAGAAGCCGTTAAGCGAGACCGGCTTGCCCCGGCAAGCGCCTTGCGTTAAAGGCCCGCCCACGTTCCGACGTTGAACGCTGAAGAAAAGCGCCCATGTGGTGCACGCTGGCCGGCGAGGTTTCGCCCGCCGGCGCTTTTGCGTTTGGGGCCGGATGAGAAGGAAGTTTGATGTTCGACAGCCTCAGTGATCGCCTTGGCGGTGTGTTTGACCGGTTGCGCGGCCGTGGCGCGCTGACCGAGGCAGACGTGCGCCAGGCGATGCGCGAGGTGCGCATCGCGCTGCTCGAAGCCGATGTGGCGCTGCCGGTCGCGCGGCAGTTCGTCGAGGAGGCGACCGAGAAAGCGGTCGGCCAGAATGTGTTGCGCTCGGTCACCCCGGGGCAGCAGGTCGTCAAGATCGTCCACGATGCGCTGGTCGAGATGCTCGGCGGGACGCCGGGTGCGGGCGCGCCGCTCGAAGCGGAGCTGAACCTCAACGTCTCGCCGCCGGCGGTGGTGATGATGGTCGGCCTGCAGGGCTCGGGCAAGACCACGACGACCGCGAAGATCGCCAAGCGGCTCGCGGGCAAGGAGCGCAAGAAGGTGCTGATGGCGTCGCTCGACGTCAACCGCCCGGCCGCGCAGGAACAGCTCGCGACGCTCGGCACCCAGATCGAGGTGCAGACGCTGCCGATCGTCGCCGGCCAGCAGCCGGTCGATATCGCGCGGCGCGCGCTGCAGGCGGCGAAGCTGCAGGGCTTCGACGTGCTGATGCTCGATACCGCGGGCCGGCTCCACGTCGATCAGGCGCTGATGGACGAGATGCAGGCGGTGGCGGACATTGCCCGCCCGCAGGAAATCCTGCTCGTCGTCGACTCGCTGACCGGTCAGGATGCGGTCAATGTCGCGCAGAGCTTCTCGGCGCAGGTGCCGCTGACCGGCGTGGTGCTGACCCGGATGGACGGCGATGCGCGCGGCGGCGCGGCGCTGTCGATGCGCGCCGTCACCGGCAAGCCGATCAAATTCGCCGGCACCGGGGAAAAGCTCGACGCGATCGAGCCGTTCCACCCCGAGCGCGTCGCCGGCCGCATCCTCGGCATGGGCGACGTGGTGTCGCTGGTCGAGCGCGCGGCGGAGGCGATCCAGCAGGAAGACGCCGAGCGGATGGCCGAGCGGCTCTCCAAGGGCCATTTCGACATGAACGACCTGCGCGGCCAACTCGCGCAGATGCGGCGGATGGGCGGTCTCGGCGCGCTTGCCGGGATGATCCCCGGCATGAAGAAGGCGCAGCAGGCGATGGCCAATGGCGCGGTCGACGAACGCATCCTGCTGCGCATGGACGCGATGATCACGTCGATGACGCCCAAGGAGCGCACCAAGCCCGAGCTGATCAACGCCAAGCGCAAGATCCGCATCGCCAAGGGCAGCGGGACGACCGTGCAGGACGTCAACAAGCTGCTCAAGATGCATCAGGAAATGTCCACCGCGATGAAGCGCATCAAGAAGATGGGCGGGATCAAGGGGATGATGGCGATGCTCGGCAAGGGCGGCCTTGGCGGGCTGGGCAATGCGATCGGCGGGCAGGATCTGGGCGACATGCTCGGCAAGGCCGGCGGCGGTTTGCCGGGGCTGCCCGGTGGCGGGCTTCCGCCCGGGTTTTCGAAGAAATTCAAGAAGTAATTGAATATTTAGAGATAGTTGAAAGGAAGTATTACCAATGGCACTCAGCATTCGCCTGTCGCGTGGCGGCTCGAAGAAGCGTCCTTACTACCGCATCGTCGTTGCCGATGCGCGTAGCCCTCGCGACGGCAAGTTCATCGAGAAGATCGGCAACTACAACCCGCTGCTCAAGAAGGACGACGAGAAGCGCGTCGTGCTCGACACCGATCGCGCCAAGCATTGGCTGGGCGTTGGCGCGCAGCCGACCGATCGCGTCGCGCGTTTCCTCGACGCTGCCGGCGTGCGTGAGCGCGCCGCGCGCAACAACCCGAAGAAGGCCGAGCCGGGCGAGAAGGCCAAGGAGCGTGCCGAGGAGCGGGCCGAGAAGCTGAAGGCGGCTGAGGAAGCGGCGAACGAAGCCGAGGCGGTGGAAGTCGTTGCGGCTGAAGTCGAAGCGGCGACCGAAGAGCCGACTGCCGAGGCCGAGCAGGTCGCCGAGGCGACGTCCGAGCAGTAAGTTCGGCGCGGATGAACGCGACATCCGCCGATCCCGACGTCGTGCTCGCCGTGATCATCGGCGCGCACGGTGTGACGGGGGAGGTGCGGCTCAAGGTGTTCGCCGACGATCTCGGCGTCCACCGGTCGTTCAATCGCGGCGCGCTGACGCTCAAGGCGCTGCGTGACGGGCCGAACGGTGCGATCGCGCGCTTCGCCGAGGTGGGCGACCGCAATCGCGCCGAGGCGCTGCGCGGGACGGAGCTTTCCGTGCCGCGCTCGGCGCTGCCTGCGCTCGGCGAGGGCGAATATTATCATTGCGACCTGATCGGCCTTGCCGCGGTCTCGACCGAGGGCGAGGCGCTCGGGCGCGTCGTGGCGGTGGAGAATTTCGGCGCCGGCGACGTGATCGAGATCGAGCGCGACAATGGCAAGCGCTTCATGGTGCCGATGCGCGCCGACGCCGTGCCCGAATGGGGCGACGGCCGGCTGACGGTGGACAGCGCGTTCGTCGAATAGTATATACATTGCGTATATACGGAGGCGATCGTGGCGAAGGAATATCGCGCCAAGGTGTTCAAGTCGGGCAATTCGGTGGCACTGCGCTTACCGAAAGCACTTGGCATCACCGAGGGCACCGAGATGCTGGTGCGCGAAGAGCGCGGCAAATTCGAATTCGAGCCCGTGCCGAGCGAGTCGGAAAAGATCGATTTGACCGGCATTTGGGGGGCGTGTCCGGGGATAGAACGGATGCCGTTCGACGAATCCGAGCGCGATTGGAGTTCGTTCCCGGATGCCGATTAATCCGCGCTTCCTGCTCGACACCAATATCTGCATCTACTTGCTGGAAGGACGGGGCGGGGAGATCGTTCGTCGGAGGATCGAAGCCGCGGTTCGCGGTACCTTGGTTACGTCCACGATCGTCCAGGCGGAGGTGATGATCGGAGCGGATCGGCGCGATATGCTTTCGGTTGCCGACGCGCTGTTTACGATCATCCCGCCCGTCCCGTTCGATCAATCCGCTGCGCGAACCTATGCGTCCTTGCCTTTCCGTCGCGGTAACCTTGATCGGCTGATCGCAGCGCACGCGATTTCG
>NZ_MKRR01000018.1:18650-34094 GCF_001897045.1 Sphingomonas sp. 66-10 | reverse complement strand
AACGAACAACGAGCGCGATTTCGCCGATATCCCCGGCCTGCGCGTCGAGAACTGGACCCGATGACCTTCGCCGCAACCGTCCTGACGCTCTATCCGGAGATGTTCCCCGGCCCGCTCGGCCTGTCGCTCGCCGGGCGCGCGCTGGGCGAGGGGCGGTGGTCGCTCGATGCGGTCAACATCCGCGATTTCGCGACCGACAAGCATCGCTCGGTCGACGATACTCCGGCCGGCGGGGGCGCGGGGATGGTGTTGCGCGCCGATGTCGTGGCGCGCGCGATCGATCATGTCGCCGACGATCGCCCGGTACTGGCGATGACCCCGCGTGGCGCGCCGCTCACCCAGGCGCGCGTCCGCTCGCTTGCGGCGGGCCCCGGCGCGGTCATTCTGTGCGGCCGGTTCGAGGGGTTTGACGAGCGGTTGTTCGAGGCGCGCGCGATCGAGGAGGTCGCGATCGGCGATTATGTGCTGTCGGGGGGCGAGATGGGCGCGCTGGTGCTGCTCGACGCTTGCGTTCGGCTGCTTCCCGGCGTAATGGGCGCGGCTTCCAGCGGGGACGAGGAAAGCTTCGAAAGCGGCCTCCTCGAATATCCGCATTATACCCGACCTTATGAATGGGAAGGGCGCACGATCCCCGAAGTGCTGCGATCGGGGGATCATGCGAAGATCGCCGCCTGGCGGAAACAACGGGCGGAGGATGATACACGGCTAAGGCGGCCGGACCTGTGGGAGCGCCATTCCGGTGCTCGGGTCGGTCGCCCTCTGGCGCGCGGCGAGGATTGAAGAGGTCTGAGATGAACCTGATCCAGCAGCTCGAAGCCGAGCAGATCGAAAAGCTGACCGCGCGCCGCGCGATCCCCGATTTCCGCCCCGGCGATACGCTGAAGGTCGGCGTGAAGGTGGTCGAGGGCGAGCGTACCCGCGTCCAGAATTACGAAGGCGTGTGCATCGCGCGTTCGAACAAGGGCATGGGCTCGAGCTTCACCGTGCGCAAGATTTCGTTCGGCGAGGGCGTCGAGCGCGTGTTCCCGCTCTATTCGCCGAACATCGATTCGATCGACGTGGTGCGCAAGGGCGCGGTGCGTCGTGCCAAGCTCTATTATCTGCGTGGCCGCACCGGCAAGTCGGCGCGTATCGCCGAGCGTCGCGACAACCGTCCGACGGCGGAAGCGGCCGAATAATCGCCGCTACGAGCTGAAAAGCATCGGAGGCGCCGGCGGGGAGACTGCCGGCGCCTCTTTTCGTTGGCTTTCCTCTTGTCGTCATGCCGGCTTGACCCGGCCTCCAGAGTCTCAAGCGGTGCCGCCCTTCGCTCTGGAGGCCGGGTCAAGCCGGCGTGACGGGGGGCCTTGTCTTTTCCGTCGCACCGCGCTTTGCCCTTGCGCCTGACGGAGAAAGATATGCGCGCATGGTTGCCTGCACTTGCCCCTTTGATCTTGCTGGCGCCGGTGCCCGCCGTGGCTGATCCCGTGCCCCAGCCGCAGCGGCTGACGCTCGAGCGTATCTTCGCCAGCCCCGATCTCGCCGGCCCGCAGCCGCAATCGTTGCGCCTCTCGCCCGACGGCACGTTGCTGACCTCGGTGCGCAACCGTGCCGACGAGCGCGCCCGCTACGATCTGTGGGCCACCGACACGCGCACCGGCGCCGAGCGGATGCTGGTGGATTCGCGCAAGGTCGGCAGCGGCGCGGCGCTTTCCGAGGCGGAGAAGATGCAGCGCGAGCGCGATCGCACCAAGACCGGCAAGACCGGCATCCTCGATTACGACTGGGCGCCCGACGGCCGCTCGTTGCTCGTGCCGATCGACGGCGAATTGTTCCTCGCCGGGCTCGACGGCGATGCGCGGCGGATCGCGGGGACCAAGGGCGCGCTCAACCCGGCGATCTCGCCGCGCGGCGGTTTCGTCAGCTTCGTGCGCGACCAGAATCTGTGGGTCCAGCCGCTCGCGGGCGAGGGCGCGGCGCAAGCGCTGACCAAGGAGGGAAGGGGTACGATCCATTTCGGCGAGGCGGAGTTCGTCGCGCAGGAGGAAATGGATCGCCGCACCGGTTACTGGTGGTCGCCCGACGAGAGCCGGATCGCGGTCGAGCGGTTCGACGAGGCGCCGGTCAAGATCTTCACCCGCGCGGCGATCGGCGCGTCGGGCACCAATATCTACCAGCAGCGCTATCCGGCCGCGGGCACCCCCAATGCCTTGGTCGAATTGTGGGTGATCCGCGCCGACGGTTCGGGCCGGGTGAAGGCCGATCTCGGCACCGACAGCGACTTCTACCTCGCGCGCGTCGATTGGCTGCCGGACGGTTCGGCGTTGCTCGTCCAGCGCGAGAGCCGCGACCAGCGCACGCTCGACATGCTGCGCGTCGATGCCGCCACCGGCAAAGCGACGGTGATGTTCACCGAAAAGGCCGGGGCGAAGAGCTGGATCAACCTCTCCAACGCCTATCGCGTGATGCCCGACGGCGGCCTGATCTGGCGCTCCGAACGCGACGGCTTCGGGCATCTCTATCGCTGGAAAGCTGGCAAATGGACCCAGCTGACCAGGGGCGACTGGGTGGTGACCGGGCTGATCGGGGTCGATGACGCCTCGGGCCGGATCTTCTTCACCGGCAATCGCGACGGGGTGCTCGAACAGCATCTCTACGCGCTCGATCCCAAGACGCATGTGATCACGCGGCTGACCGAGGCGGGCTGGTGGAACAGCGCGAGCGCCGATACGCGCGCGTCGCGCTTCATCATCACGCGATCGAACCCCGATCAGCCGCCGCAGACCTATCTCGCCGATGCCGAGGGCAAGCGCCTGTCGTGGAT
Source organism: Sphingomonas sp. 66-10 (assembly GCF_001897045.1). Lineage (NCBI taxonomy): Bacteria > Pseudomonadati > Pseudomonadota > Alphaproteobacteria > Sphingomonadales > Sphingomonadaceae > Sphingomonas > Sphingomonas sp. 66-10. The sequence continues at coordinate 31,291 of NZ_MKRR01000018.1, read as the reverse complement.
CAACGAAAATGCGGTGACCGGCGCGCATCCCTATGCCCCGTATCGCGCCGCGCACCGCCCGACCGAATTCGGCACGGTGAAGGCCGCGGACGGCACGGTGCTGCAGTGGGAGATGATCACCCCGCCGCTCGAACCGGGCAAGAAATATCCCGTCTTCTTCCAGCATTACGGCGGCCCGCACAGCCAGCAGGTGACCCGCGGCTGGAGCAATCCGCTGGTGCAATATCTGGTGCAGCAGGGGTGGATCTTCTTCCAGATCGACAATCGCGGCTCGGCCAATCGCGGCAAGGCGTTCGAGGATGCGATCTGGCATGCGATGGGCAGCGTCGAGGTCGAGGATCAACTCGCCGGCGCGCGCTATCTCAAGTCGCTGCCGTTCGTCGACGGCACGAAAATCGCCACCTATGGCTGGTCCTACGGCGGCTATATGACGCTCAAGATGCTGGAGAAGAACCCCGGCGTCTATGCCGCGGGCGTCTCGGGCGCGCCGGTCACCGACTGGTCGCTCTACGATACCCATTATACCGAGCGCTATATGGGCGATCCGACCCGCGATGCCGCGGCCTATACCGCGTCGAGCGCGCTCCCCGATGCGACCAGGATTCGCGATCCGTTGCTCCTCATGCACGGCATGGCCGACGACAATGTCTTCCTCGACAACACCACGTCGATCGCCGCGCGGTTGCAGGCGGCGGACATCAAGTTCGAAATGATGCTCTATCCCGGCAAGACCCACGGCGCGGTGCGCGACGTGCATCCCTGGACGACGATGCTCGATTTCCTCGACCGTCACGTAAAGAACATCCCGGCGAAGTAAGCACGGGCGATGCGCTTCCTCACCACCTTCCACCTGATGCCGTTCCTCGACACGATCGTCAGCTATGTCGCGGCGTTCGTGCTCGGCACGCTGATCGGGGCGGAGCGGCAATATCGCCAGCGCACCGCGGGGCTGCGCACCAACGCCTTGGTGGCGATTGGCGCGGCGGCGTTCACCGATCTCGGGCAGCGGCTCGGCGGCGACGTCGAGTCGATCCGGGTGATCGCTTATGTCGTGTCGGGGATCGGCTTCCTCGGCGCCGGCGTGATCATGAAGGAGGGGATGAACGTCCGCGGGCTCAACACCGCGGCGACCCTGTGGTGCTCGGCGGCGGTCGGCGCGATCGCGGGGAGCGATATGCTGGCCGAGGCCACCTTGCTTGCCGGGCTGGTGATCGTCGCCAATACCTTGCTCCGTCCGGTGGTCGACGCGATCAACCGCATCCCGCTCGAAGGCCGCAGCCTCGAAGCGACCTATTCGGTGACGATCACCGGCGCGACCGATCAGGCCGGGCCGCTCGGCGACCTCTTGACCGATCATCTCGAAGCCCAATCTTTGCCGGTGGCCGAGCTCGACGTGGTGGAGCGCGGCGAGGAGCGCGTCGAGATCGTCGCGACCCTCGTCAGCACCAATGTTCCGTCGCGTGAGCTCGACGCGATCGTCGAACATCTGTCGGAGGTGCATGGCATTACCCATGCGACCTGGCAGGCGCGGACGCACGATTAGAATGATGTTGCTGCCCGCGCCGCAATGACGGTACGGGCCGCGCCGACAGCAGGAGTTCACACATGGGTTATCGGGTGGTGGTCGCGGGCGCGACGGGCAATGTCGGTCGCGAGATGGTCAACATCCTCGCCGAGCGCGAATTCCCTGCGGACGAGATCGCGCTGGTCGCAAGCTCGCGCTCGACCGGCGACCAGATCGAATATGGCGAGACCGGCAAGATGCTCACGGTCAAGAATATCGAGCATTTCGATCCGACCGGCTGGGATATCGCGCTGTTCGCGATCGGCAGCGAGGCGACCAAGGTCTATGCCCCCAAATTCGCCGCCGCGGGCTGCACGGTGATCGACAATTCGTCGCTCTACCGCATGGACCCGGACGTGCCGCTGATCGTCCCGGAGGTGAACCCCGAGGCGATCGACGGCTATAAGAAGAAGAATATCATCGCCAACCCGAATTGCTCGACCGCGCAGATGGTCGTCGCATTGAAGCCGCTGCACGACGCGGCGACGATCAAGCGCGTGGTGGTCGCGACCTATCAATCGGTCTCGGGCGCGGGCAAGGTCGGGATGGACGAGCTGTTCGAGCAGAGCCGCAACATCTTCGTCGGCGACCCGGCCGAGCCGAAGAAATTCACCAAGCAGATCGCGTTCAACGTCATCCCGCATATCGACAGCTTCCTCGACGACGGCTCGACCAAGGAAGAATGGAAGATGGTGGTCGAGACCAAGAAAATCCTCGATCCCAAGATCAAGGTGACCGCGACCTGCGTGCGCGTCCCGGTGTTCGTCGGCCATTCCGAGGCGATCAACATCGAATTCGAGGAGGAAATCTCCGCCGCGCAGGCGCAGCGCATCCTGCGCGAGGCGCCGGGGGTGATGCTGGTCGACAAGCGCGAAGACGGGGGATACGTCACCCCGATCGAATGCGTCGGCGATTACGCCACCTTCATCAGCCGCGTGCGGGAGGATTCGACGGTGGATAACGGGCTTTCCTTGTGGTGCGTCAGCGACAATCTGCGCAAGGGCGCCGCGCTCAACGCGGTGCAGATCGCCGAATTGCTCGGCCGACGGCATCTGAAGAAAGCGGCATGACCGTCTCCGGCGGTTGTCGCTGCGGCGCGTGTCGCTACGAGGTGGCGCTCGACGCGGTGACGGCCGTCTATTGCTGCCATTGCACCGATTGCCAGCGGTGGACAGGCAGCGCATTCAGCGAGCAGGCGGTGGTGCCGGCGGGGGCGATCACCGCCGCCGGGCCGGTGATCGATTATACGCTCGCCACCCCGAGCGGCCGGCAATCGCATCAATATGCCTGCGGCACCTGCCACGCGCGATTGTGGAACGTCAGCAGCCTGCGCCCCGATCTTGCGATCATCCGCGCGGGGACGCTCGACGAGAATCGATCGCTCGAGCCGCGCGCGCATATCTGGGTGCGGAGCAAGCAGCCGTGGATCGTGCTCGACGAGGACGTGCCGCAATGGCCCGAGGGGCCGGATCTCGAAGGGTTTTTCGCGGCGCTCTCGCGATAGCGAAACGAGCGCGGATCCAGCCCCGTTCGGGCTGAGCCTGTCGAAGCCCTGCACTTTCTTCCGATGAGGAAGGACAGCCGTTCGACAAGCTCAGGGCGAACGGGAGAGAGCGCGCGTGCGCCTCACTCCGAATGCACCACCTCGACCTTGCCCTTCGGCTTCTTGAGCACGAGCACCAGCGGCACCGCGGCAAGCGCGATCCAGCTCATCATGTAGAAATCGTCGATATAGGCGATCATCGCCGCCTGCTGGTTGACCATCGCATCGGCATAGGAAAACACGCTGTCGGCATACATGCCGAGCTGATCGATCGAGCTCAGGTTGATCGCGGGTACGCGATCCTGCGTGACATGCTGCGCCAGATCGGCGTGGCTGACCTGGATATTGCGCGCCAGCAGCACCGTGACCATCGAGATCCCCGCCGACTGGCCGATCGAGCGCGTCAGGTTGAGCAGGCTCGCACCGTCGGTGCGGTAGCGGCCGTCGAGCGTTGCGAAAGCTAGGGCGTTCATCGGCATGAACACCAGCCCCATGCCCAGCCCCTGAACGAAGCCGGCGGTGATCACCGGCCAATAATCCATCTGCAGGCTATAGGCCGCCATCCAGCGCAGCGAGACCGCGAAGATCACCAGCCCGATCATGATCACCGGCCGCGTGTCGACGCGGACCATCAGCCACCCGGCGAGCCACATCGTGATCAGCACGCCCACGCCGCGCGGCGCCATCATCAGCCCGGTGTCGATCACCGGATAGCCGAACAATTGCTGGAGCATCGGCGGCAGCAGCGCCATCGGCGCCATTGTCGAGATGCCGATCACGACCATGAAGAACATGCCGCTGACGAGGTTGCGGTTGCCGAACAGATGGCGATCGAACAGCGGTTTCTTCGCGGTGGCGAGGTGGACGATCGCCATCCAGGCGAAGGCGAAGGCGATCAGCCCCTCGATCACGATCTCCCAGCTCGCGAACCAATCCTTGTTTTGCCCGCGATCGAGCATCAGCTGGAAGGACGCGACCGCGACCCCGATCAGCAGGAAGCCGAAGCCGTCGAACGAGCGTTTCGCCCTTGGCCGTGACGGGAGCAGGAACCACAGGATCGCAAAGGTCAGCGCGCCGACCGGGACGTTGACGTAGAACACCCAGCGCCAGTTATAGCTTTCGGTGAGCCACCCGCCGATCACCGGCCCCATGATCGGGCCGACCATCACCCCCATGCCCCACACGCTCATCGCCTGGGCGGAGCGTTCGGGCGGGTTGATATCGAGCATCGAGGTTTGCGACAGCGGGTTGATGAACGCCGCGAAAATCCCCTGGAAGACGCGGAATATCACCATTTCCTCAAGGCTGACGGCGGTGCCGCATGCCATCGAGGCGAGGATGAACCCGCCGACCGCGATCAGGAACAGGTTGCGGCTGCCGATCCGATCGGAAAGCCAGCCGGTCGCCGGCAGCGCGATCGCGGTGGCAACGATATAGCTGGTCAGCACCCAGGTGATCGTATCCGCGGTCGCGCCGAGGCTGGTCTGCATGTGCGGCAGCGCGACATTGGCGATCGTGGTGTCGAGGATCTGCATGATCATCGCGCCCATGACCCCGATCGTCAGGATACCGCGATGTTTGACGGGCAGCAGCGGCTGGCCCGGCTGCGGAACAGCGGGCGCGGCGGCGGAGGCTGGGGCGGCGCGCGAAGCCATTATCTGGCTTTCGCGTCGCCCTTGGTGTCGCCCTTCGTGTCGATCGTCACGTCGGTCGAAAGCCCGGCGATCATCGCGCGCGGCGGGTTGCCCTCGATCGCGACACGCACCGGCACGCGCTGTGTCACCTTGACCCAATTGCCATTGGCATTCTGCGCCGGAAGCACCGAAAACTCGCTCCCGGTGCCCGCACCGATCGACTGGACGTGGCCGCGCACCTTGAGCCCCGGATAGGCGTCGAAGGTCAATTCGGCGGGCTGGCCGACGCGCATGTGATTGAGATCGGTTTCCTTGAAATTGGCCTCGACCCACGCCTGCTGGCTGACCACCAGGCTGAGCGCCGGAACCCCCGAGGGGGTGATGTTGCCGACCTGCAATCGCCCGGTCTGGCTGACGATGCCGTCCTTCGGCGCGCGCACCACGCTGCGTTCCAGATCGTAAGCGGCCTTCGCGCGCTTGGCGAGCGCGACCTGGATCGCCGCGGGCTGGCCGGTGCCGCCGCCCGAGCCGAGCTGCTGACGCGCGCGCGCCGCTGCGGCCTGCGCGGTCGCGAGCTTGGCATTGGCGGCAGCGACCCCCTGCGTCGCGGCGTCGAACGCGGCGCGGGTGGTGAAGCCCTGCTTCATCAGCGCGGCCTGACGCGCGTAGGTTGCCTGCGCCAGCGTCTGCTCGGCCCTGGCGTTCTGGATATCGGCGGCGGCGCTGCCGGTGTCGGTGGCCATTGTGGAGACCTGCACCCGCGCGGTGGCGAGATCGGCGTCGGCCTGCGCCAGCGCGATGCGATACGGCTCGGGGTCGATGCGGAACAGCACGTCGCCGGCCTTGACCCGCTGGTTCTCGCGCACCTCGACCGAAACGATCCGCCCCGAGACGTCGGGGCTGACCGAGATCATGTCCTGCTGGACATAGGCATTGTCGGTCGAGATGTAGCGGCCCGAGGTGAGATAGACATAGCCGGCGATCGCGGCGATTAGGATCGGCACGCCGAACATGAGCAGCGAGCGCAGCAGCCGGCGCTCCTTGCGCGGCGGCGCGGCCTCGGTCGGCACGGTGAGGGCAGGGCCGGCGGCCGTTGCGCGCTTGGGATCGGCATCAGCCATGAGCGGCGTCCTTGTGTTGCGGCTCGGCGAGGTTCTGGCGAATGGCATTCAGCACGTCGGAAAGCTCGTCAATCTTCTCTTGAGGGATACCGCGCAGCGCCTGCGCGGCGAGTTCGGCCCCGGTCTCGCGTAGCTCCTCGAGGATCGGGCGGGCCTTGTCGCTGAGGTAGAGCCGCCAGGCGCGGCGATCCTTGGGATCGCGGCGGCGCTCGACCAGCCCGGCTTCTTCGAGGCGGTCGACCATCCGGCACAGGGTGATCGGCTCCACCTCCAGGATATCGGCGAGCCCGCCCTGATTGATCCCTTCGTGCCGGCTGAGGCCGAACAGCGCCTTCCACTGCGCACGCGTCGCGCCGAGCGAGCGCGCGCGCTCGTCGAAGCGACGGCGCATCAGTCGCGACGTGTCGCTGAGCAGGAAACCGAACGTCTCTGTCATAGGCTGCCATATAATAAGCTTGCTTATATAATGGAAGCGAATTGCTGCGCGAAAAGTTGCAACGGGCGGTGCGAGGCGCGACAAATATCCGTCTGAGACAGGAGACGGTGCAATGACGCGGATGACCGGCGGCTGCCAATGCGGGCGGGTGCGCTATGCGGCGGAGGTCGACAGCGATGACGCCTATCTGTGCCATTGCCGGATGTGCCAGCGCGCCACCGGCGGGGTGTCGATCGCGTTCAAGAACGTGAAGCGCGCCGATGTGCATTGGGAGCGCGAGCCCGATCGATATGCCTCTTCGCCGATCGCGCGGCGCGGTTTCTGCTCGGCATGCGGCACGCCGCTGACGTTCGAATATGTCGCGGGGTCGGACAAGCTCGACCTGACGGTCGGCAGTTTCGACGATCCTTCGCGCTTCCGCCCGACCGCGCATTTCGGGGTCGAGCATCGCCACGACGCCTGGCTCGACACACGCGACTTGCCGGGAACGCGGTGCGCGGAATATCAGCCGCTGGTCGAGCGGTGGCGAGAAGCAGGCAGCGATGTCCCAAAGTGAAGTGCACTATTTCGAGAGTTTCGACGGCACGCGGCTGGCGTGGCGGGAGATGGGGGAGGGGCGCCCGGTCGTCCTGATCCACGGTTATTTCTCAGACGCTTACACCAATTGGATCCGCTACGGACACGCCGCCGCAATCGCCGCGCGCGGCTTTCGCGTGATCATGCCGGATTTGCGCGCGCACGGCGACAGCGCGCGGCCGCACGACCCGGCCGCCTATCCGCCCGACGCGCTGACGCAGGATGGGCACGCGCTGATCGCGCATCTCGGGCTCGGCGACTATGATCTCGGCGGCTATTCGCTCGGCGCGCGCACCACGTCGCGGATGCTCGCGACCGGGGCCAACCCGCGACGGGTGGTCTTTGCCGGGATGGGTCTCGACGGGCTGGTCTCGGCCGAGCGCCGCGCGGGCCATTTTCGCCATGTCCTGACCAATCTCGGCCAGCACCCGCGGGGGAGCGAGGCGTGGTTCGCCGAGGCGTTCCTCAAGACCACCGGCGGCGATCCGGTGGCGTTGCTGGGCATCATCGACACCTTCGTCAGCACCCCGCTCGAGACGGTCGAGCGGTTCGGCTGGCCGGCGCTGTGCGTCAACGGCGTCGACGATGACGACAACGGCTCGGCCGCCGCGCTCGCCGATGCGCTGCCCGACGCGCGTTACGTCGAAATCCCCGGCAACCATATGAGCGCGGTGACCAAGCCGGCGCTGGGGCAGGCGATCGCGGATTTCCTCGCGGGCTGACCTCGTACCGTCGTCATTCCCGCCTGCGCGGGAATGACGCGTTATCAGTCCGCCGGTTTGTCCGTCGTCTCCGGGGACGACGCGCTATCCGTCGCTTCCCCCGCTTTCGGCGTCGAGCCGCGCAGCGACAGCAGCGCCGCGGTTGCGGCCGCGCCGACCGCGGCGAGCCCGCCGGCGATCGCCGCGGAGCCCCATTTCTTGCCGGCGAACTTCTCGCGCGCCTTGGAAACCCCGTCGGTCGCCTTGGCCAGGGTCGAGCGCGCGGAGGCGGCGACCGTTTCGGCGGTGGTCGGCTTGGCGGCGGCGCGAGGGGTGGCCGGCGCGGCCTTGCGCCCCGCGGCACGCTGCTTCGCCGCCGGTTTGGCGGCGCGGGTCGTCGGGGCGGCCGCGTTCGTCGAGGCGGCGCGGGTCCGCTTCGGCTTGGACGCGGCAGCCGGCGCCTTGGCCGGCGCTTTCGACGTTCCCTTCGTGCCGGCCGGCTTGGCGGCGGCGGTCTTGCGCGGCGCACGGCGGCGCGGTGCGGCGGCCTTGGTCGGCTGGGGGGTGTCTGGCGTATCGGCCATGCGTTGGTCTCCCTGTTGCGGTACAGACAGACTAACGCTCGCTCATGCCAGTCGTTGCGTCAACGGAAAGGCGGTTCGTTGAACGCCCTCAGCTTGCGGCTGTGCAGCCGGGCGCCCTCGCGACGCAGCTCCTCGCAGGTCTCGATGCCGATCCGCATATGCTCGCTGATCGCGCGCTCGTAGAAGCGATTGGCTTGCCCGGGCAGCTTGAGCTCGCCGTGGAGCGGCTTGTCCGAGACGCACAACAAGGTGCCGTAGGGGACGCGGAAGCGATAGCCCTGCGCCGCGATCGTCGCCGATTCCATATCGATCCCCACCGCGCGCGACAGCGAGAAACGCAGCGCCGAGCGGCTGTAGCGCAATTCCCAGTTGCGATCGTCGGTGGTGACGATCGTCCCGGTGCGCAGCCGCCGCTTCAATTCCTCGCCCGACTGACCCGAGACGGTTTCGGCCGCGCGGGCGAGCGCGAGCTGGACCTCGGCGATCGCCGGCACCGGAATCTCGGGCGGGAGCATGTCGTCGAGCACGTGATCGTCGCGGAGATAGGCGTGCGCCAGCACATAATCGCCGATCCGCTGCGACGGGCGCAGCCCCCCGCAGTGGCCGATCATCAGCCACGCATCGGGGCGCAGCACCGCGAGGTGATCGGTGATCGTCTTGGCGTTCGACGGGCCGACCCCGATGTTGACCAGGGTGATCCCGCTGCGATCGGGCGCGATCAGGTGATAGGCGGGCATCTGCAGCCGGCGCCACGCGCTATCGTCGAGCTTGCCCGGATCGTCGCCCGGCTCGAACATCACCCCGCCCGGGCCGGACAGCGCGGTAAAGCGCGTCTTGCCGTCAACCTGGGTCGCCGCCCAGCGGACGAATTCGTCGACATAGCGGTGATAATTGGTGAACAGCACATAGCGCTGGACATGCTCGGGCGGGGTGCCGGTGTAATGCCGGAGACGCGCGAGGCTGAAATCGGTGCGCAGCGCGTCGAACAGCGCGAGCGGGCGGCTCGCATCGGGGCCGCCCGACAGCCCGTCGGCGATTTCGTCGCCGATATTGGCGAGCTCGGTCGCGGGGAAGAAGCGCGCCAGCTCGGATGCGGAGACTTCGTCGAGCCGCAGCGCATGGCCGGGATCGAGCACATAAGGGAAGGGGATTTCGGTCCGCCCGGCGACCGCCTGCACCTCGACGTCATAATCTTCGAGCAGCAAAGTGAGCTGTTCGGTGAGATATTCGGCGAAGATCGCCGGCTTGGTGACGCTGATACGATATTCGCCGGGGGTCACCAGCCGCCCGAACGAGCGCAGCGGCGTCGGGCGTTCGTCCTGCCCGCGATAACGCAGATGGATTTCGGGATAGGCGAACGATCCGTCGAAGCGCGATTCCGGCGGCGGCGGGGTGCCGTTGGCGAGATAGCGGGTCAGTGCCTCCTGCAGGCGGGCGACGGAGGCGGTGTAGAGCCGATCCAGTTCGGCGACGATTTCTGCTGCGGTCATCCTAAGCGATTAAATTGCCTGAATGACGCTGGCAAGACAATGGCGGCGCGGTTTCGCCTTTCGAACGACCGGGAGCCCTTCGGATACATCGAGCGGCAATGCTGCCGCATATTCCCCTCGTCACCCCGGCTCAAGACCGGAGTGACAGGGCGTGGAGGAGAATTGCCCTTAAGTGTGGGCCGCGCCGTCGCTCGTCCGCCTGCTGGCGGCATAGGCGGCGCCCCCGATCGCGGCGGCGGCGGCGACCGCGATCCCTGCGGTGGCGTAAGGGTGCACGCGGGCCGCCTCCATCGTCACCGCTGCGGCATAACGCGCGCGATCGGCGATGCTCTGTTGTTCTTCCACATCGGGAAGCGCGTTCAGCGCTGTGTCGGTCATGACGGTTACTCCGTTACGATTACCGCCATGACCAACGCATCGAATGGGTCAGAGGTTGCCCAGCATATGCTCGGCGGTGCTGACCTTGAACTCGCCCGGCGCTTCGACGTTGAGCTGCTCGACCACGCCGTCGTTGACGACCATCGAATAACGCTGGCTGCGCTTGCCGAGCCCGAATTTCGAACCGTCCATCGTCAGCCCGATCGCTTCGGCGAACTCGCCGTTGCCGTCCGCCAGCATCGTGATCCCCTCGGCGCCGCTCGACTTGGACCAGGCGCCCATCACGAACGGATCGTTGACCGAGGTGCAGGCCACTTCGTCGATGCCCTTGCTCTTCAGCTCGTCCTGCTTCTCGATCAAGCCGGGGAGGTGCTTGGCCGAGCAGGTCGGGGTGAAAGCGCCGGGCACCGCGAACAGCGCGACGCGGCGGCCCTTGAAGAAGGTGTCGCTGTCGGTCGCTTCGGGGCCGTTGTCGGTCGCTTTGACGAAGGTGGTGTTGGGCAGCTTGTCGCCGACGCTGATCGTCATCGTGGAATCTCCTGCGGCCGCAGAATCGGGCCGCGGGCTAGGTCGCAAGCGCGCGCATGATTTTCAAGCGTGGCTTCGGCGACGCCCGGTCGCTATGCTTGTTCGAATGGAGTCCGCCCGTTTTCTCGCCGGCCAGTTCCTGCTCGCGATGCCAGGGATCGGTGATCCGCGTTTCGATCAGGCAATGATCGCCGTCTGCGCGCATGACGCGGAGGGCGCGATGGGGATCGATATCGGCGCGACCTTCGACGGCATGACGCTGCACGACGTGCTGCGCCAGGTCGATATCGACCCCGGCGTCGCGCCCGACGTGCCGGTGCTGCGCGGCGGGCCAGTCGAGACGCGGCGCGGCTTCGTGCTGCACAGTCGCGACTGGAGCGGGGTCGACACGATCGACGTCGCCGGGCGCTGGGCGCTGTCGGGCACGCTCGACGCGTTGCGCGCGATCGCCGAGGGCAAGGGCCCGACGCGTTGGCAGGTCGCGCTCGGCTATGCCGGCTGGGGGCCAGGGCAGCTCGACGGCGAGATGACGCGGCACGGCTGGCTCAACCTCGACTGGCGCGACGAGGCGATCCTGTTCGATACCCCCGCCGAGGAGCGCTGGCACGGCGGCTTCGTCCAGGCGGGAATCGATCCGCGTTTGCTGGCCAATGAGAGCGGGCACGCATAGGGCGTGGTGCGCCAAATCGGGAACATGTGGCGAGACCCCCGGCGGGGGCCGGGGTCCAGTTACGACCGGCCCGATACTGGACTCCGGCCTGCGTCGGGGTGGATCACAACGCAAGGGTGCCAATCAATATATTTGGGCGCGGCGCACTAAGCAGCGTCGCTGTTGCGGAGCGCTGTGCCTGCGCTGTCATTTCTCGACGCAAAAACGCCATGTGCCATGCGCTTCAGAACCTCGGCCAGCCCCGCCGGGCGGCCGAGCAGAAAGCCCTGCGTTTCGTCGCATCCCTGCTGCTGCAGCAGCATGAGCTGGCCTCTGGTCTTGACCCCTTCGGCGAGGACGGGGATGTCCAGGCTTTTTCCGAGCGCTAGGATCGCGCGGACCATGGCGACCGCCTGCGGGCTTTTCTCGAGTTCACGGACGAATGATGCGTCGAGCTTGATGCGATCGAACGGGAAGCTTCGCAGGACATCGAGCGAGGAATAACCCGTGCCGAAATCGTCGAGCGCGATGCTGACGCCGAGCGCCTTGATCTGGTGAAGCTGGCGCAAGGCGCGCTCGCGATCGGCGAAGATCGCGGATTCGGTCAGTTCCAGTTCGAGCCGGCGCGGCGGCAGCCCGGTTTCCACCAGGATCGACATGACGAGCCGCGGCAGATCGGCATGGGCGAATTGCAGCGGCGAGCAATTCACCGCGACCGAATAATCGTTGTTCCACGACCGGGCATCGGTGCAGGCGCGGCGCAGGACCCATTCGCCGAGTTGCAGGATGAGCCCTTTCCGTTCGGCCAGCGGCACGAACTCGGCCGGCGAAATCGCCCCGCGCGTCGGATGATTCCAGCGAAGGAGCGCCTCGAACCCCTTGGTTTCTCCCGTTATGATCGAGGTCTGCACCTGATAATGCACCTCAAGGAGATCGCCCGCGATCGCCTCGCGCAGATCATTGGCGAGCGCGCGGCGGATGCGGACCGCATCGTCCACCGCGGCTTCGTAAAAACAGATCTTTTCCATCCGGCCCGATTTGGCGCGATAGAGCGCCAGATCGGCGTTGTTCAGCAGCACCTCTGCCGCCGCCGCATCGCGCGGATAGTTCGCGACGCCGATGCTGGCGCCCGGCAGATAGGAATGGCTGTCGAGCTGCACCGGCCCGGTGAGCGCGAACCACAGATTCTCGAGAAACCTCGACAGGCTCTGTTCGTCGCGCAGACGGTGGACGGCAGCGAATTCATCGCCGCCCAGGCGCGCGACGAAATTGTCCTCCGACAACAGTGACTTCATGCGCTCGCCCACCGTCTGCAACACCGTGTCGCCGGCGGCATGGCCGTTGACGTCGTTGAGTTCCTTGAAGCGATCCAGATCGATGCAGACGATCGCCAGTTCGGCGCCGTCGCAATGCGCGCGGGACAGTTCGCGGCCAAGA
>NZ_MKRR01000018.1:14336-18619 GCF_001897045.1 Sphingomonas sp. 66-10 | reverse complement strand
TCATATAGCTCGCCCCGCCGGTCGCGACGACGGTGAGGCCGACGCTGGCGATTCCCAGCGCCAGGACCACCAGCGCCTGCGTGTTCGGGGCCGGGATGCCGTTGAACGCCGGTTCGACCCGGAACGCGACCATGCCGGTGAAATGCATCGCGATGATCGCGAGCGCGAACAGCGCGCCCGCGATCGTGTGCTGGTGCGGCATCGTCCCGACGACCGCGATACGCGTCGCCGCAGCGGCGAACGCGGCGGAGAGCAGGACCGAGGCGATGAGATAATTCATATCCCACGCGATGGTCCCATACAGATGATAGGCCAGCATGCCGGTATAGTGCATCGCCGCGATGGTGAGGCCCACGATCGCGCCGCCGGCAAAGGCGGCGACGGGCGACCGGCGACCCGCCACCCAGAAGCCCGCGCCGGCGCCTGCCATCGCGATCGCGAGCGCCAGAACGGCGAGCAACGGATTGAGCTTGAACGGAAGGTGGAATTGATAGCCGATCATCGCGATGAAGTGCGTGCACCACATCGTTGCGCCGCCCGCGATCGTCGTCAGCAAGAGCCACGCGTTACGCTGAAGCCCGGTCGTTACCGTCGCGCGTGCGAAGAGCCGGAACACCCACCACGCGCCGCCGACGCATACGAGCGTCGCGAGAAGGACCAGCCACATATTATGGTCGTGCGCGGCGTGGTGAATGACGGTCATCATATCGAACAGCCTGAATCCGGACGCGAACCGCTCGCGCCTCGGACCGGGCGACTCTGCGAAAACAATGGTTATCAGCGGTTGTATGTTACAGAAATTTACATTTCCGCGGCGGCAAGTGTCGATGTTGCTTGCCGGCGCGGCGGGCGGATCGCCCCGCGGGGAAGGGCGCTGCGTCGCGCTCGACCCACCTCGCTTTTCCATATAAAGATATCTTTATATTTGCTTTGGGCGCCGGCTGCGCCTATGTGGCCGGCATCCAGTCTTTTGCGGAGATTCCCGTGGCTACCGTTCTCGACCGCCCGACCAATGATTATGTCATCAAAGACATCGACCTCGCCGATTTCGGCCGCAAGGAGATCGAGATCGCCGAAACCGAGATGCCCGGCCTGATGTCGCTGCGCGCCGAATTCGGTGCGTCGCAGCCGCTCAAGGGCGCGCGGATCACCGGTTCGCTGCACATGACGATCCAGACCGCGGTGCTGATCGAAACGCTCGTCGCGCTGGGCGCCGAGGTGCGCTGGGCGACCTGCAACATCTTCTCGACGCAGGACCACGCCGCCGCCGCGATCGCCGCCGCCGGCATCCCGGTGTTCGCGGTGAAGGGCGAGAGCCTCGCCGATTATTGGGATTATGTCGGCTCGATCTTCGATTGGGATGACGGCACCGGTCGCACCGCCAACATCATCCTCGACGACGGCGGCGACGCCACGATGTTCGCTTTGTGGGGCGCCAAGCTCGAGCGCGGCGAAAAGTTCGGCGAGCCCGAGAATGCCGAGGAAGTCGAATTCCAGCGCGCGCTCAAGGCGTTCATCGCCAAGAAGCCGGGTTACCTCACCGAGACGGTGAAGAACCTCAAGGGCGTGTCGGAAGAGACCACCACCGGCGTCCACCGCCTGTACGAGATCGCCAAGAAGGGCGAACTGCCGTTTCCGGCGATCAACGTGAACGATTCGGTCACCAAGTCGAAGTTCGACAACCTCTACGGCTGCAAGGAGTCGCTGGTCGACGCGATCCGTCGCGCGACCGACGTGATGCTTGCCGGCAAGGTCGCCTGCGTCGCCGGGTTCGGCGATGTCGGCAAGGGCTCGGCGGCGTCACTGCGCAACGGCGGCGCGCGCGTGCTGGTGACCGAGATCGACCCGATCTGCGCGCTGCAGGCGGCGATGGAAGGCTATGAGGTGGTGACGATGGAGGAAGCGGTGACCCGCGCCGACATCTTCTGCACCGCGACCGGCAATGCCGATGTGATCACCGCCGATCACATGAAGGCGATGAAGCCGATGGCGATCGTCTGCAACATCGGTCACTTCGACAGCGAGATCCAGATCGCCGCCCTGAGCAATTATGAGTGGACCGAGGTGAAGCCGGGCACCGATCTGGTGAAGTTCCCGGACGGCAAGCAGATCATCGTGCTCGCCAAGGGCCGCCTGGTGAACCTGGGCTGCGCCACCGGCCACCCGTCGTTCGTCATGTCGTCGAGCTTTACCAATCAGGTGCTGGCGCAGATCGAGCTGTTCACCAAGAGCGGCGAATATGACAACAAGGTCTATGTCCTGCCCAAGCACCTCGACGAGAAGGTCGCGGCGCTGCACCTCGAGAAGCTGGGCGTGAAGCTCAGCAAGCTCAGCCAGAAGCAGGCGGATTATATCGGCGTGAAGGTCGAAGGGCCGTTCAAGCCCGATCACTATCGTTACTGATCGAGAATAAAGCACGAAACGAGGGGTCGCCGCGCGCGGCCCCTTTTTTCATGCCCGAACTCTGCCTATCACCGCCGGCATGATCGTAATCTCGACTGCCGCGGCGCTGATCGGTGGGGTGATCGTCGCGCTGCTGCTGGTCGGCGCGACCTTCGCGCTGTTCGTCGGCCTGCGCGCGGCGGCGGCGGCCGGGTCGGCGGTGCGTGCCAATCGCCGATTCGAGGCGTTGTTCGCCGCCGCGCCCGCGATACCGGTGCTGGCTTATGGCGACGGGCGGATCGAGCTGACCCGCACCGTGGCGGACTGGCTCGGCCTCAAGGAATTGCCGGGGCGGATCGACGAACTGGCGAGCGTGTTGCCCGCCGATGTGCTCGGCGCATTGAAGAACGACATCCTCGCCGCGCATCGCGCCGCGCGTGGCTTCACCCGCGCGGTCACCGTGCCGGGATCGTCGCGCACCTTGATGTGGCGTGGCGAGCGCGCGCCGCACGAGATCGGCATCGGCGCGGTGATCATCTGGGTGTTCGACGCGACCGACAGCCAGCGCGAGATCGAGCAGCTTTCCGCGCAGCAAGGCGACATGCGCGGTGCGTTCGAGGCGCTGACCGGGCTGATCGAAGCGGCGCCGCTGCCGATGTGGTATCGCGGCGCCGATCTCAAGCTGGCGATGGTCAATTCGGCCTATGTCGCCGCGGTCGAGGGCGCCAATGCCGCCGATGTCGTCGGGCGCGGTGTGGAACTGGTCGAAGGCTCGGGGCACGGCGGCCCGCTTGCCGGCGCGGTCGAGGCGCGCGAGCAGGGCAAGCCGCACGAACGGCTGCTCCCGGCGACGATCGGGGGCGAGCGCCGTTCGCTAAAATTGTTCGATATCCCGCTGCCGACCGGCGGCGTCGCGGGCTACGCGATCGATATCGAGGATCTCGAACAGGCGCATGCGCGCGAGCGGCGCTTCGCCGAGGCGCAGCGGACGATGCTCGACCGGCTTTCCGCGGGCGTCGCTCAATTCGGGCGCGATCGCGCGCTCGTATTCTGCAACCAGCCGTTCCGGCGGATGTTCGCGATGCGCAACGAATGGCTTGCCGACCGGCCCGAGTTCGATCGCGTGCTCGAACGGATGCGCGAGGCCAACCGCGTTCCGGAGGTGCGCGACTTCCCGAGCTGGAAGGCCGAGCGGCGCGACTGGTTCACCGAGGCGGTCAGCGCGTTCGAGGAGAATTGGATGCTCCCCGACAGCACGCATTTGCGCGTGCTGGCGCAGCCCCTGCCCGATGGCGGGCTGCTGCTGATCTTCGAGGATCGCACCGAGCAGGTCCAGCTCGCCTCGGCGCGCGATACCTTGCTGCGGGTGCGCACCGCGACCTTCGACAATCTGTTCGAGGCGCTCGGCGTGTTCGCGGCCGACGGCAAATTGCAGTTGTGGAACAACCGCTTCCGCGCGGTGTGGGAGCTGGAGGAGGAATTTCTCAGCAGCCACCCGCGGGTCGATGTGGTGTCCGAACAGGTCGCGTCGAAGCTGGCGCACCCGGCGCGCGCCAAGATCATCAACGAGCTGGTCCGCGCCGCGACGATGGAGCGCCAGACGCGCGGCGGGCGGTTCGAGCTGGCCGACGGGCGGCATTTCGAATTCGGCGTCGTGCCGCTCCCCGACGGCAATGCGCTGTTCACGATGCTCGACATCACCGACAGCCGCCGGATCGAACAGGCGCTGCGCGAGCGCAACGAGGCGCTGGAAAACACCGATCGGGTCAAGACCGCGTTCGTCGCCAATATGAGCTACGAGCTGCGCACCCCGCTCACCTCGATCAGCGGCTTCGCCGAGATGCTCCACGGCGGCTATGCCGGGAAGCTGACCAAGCAGGCCGACGCCTATGTCGAGGCGA
>NZ_MKRR01000018.1:7295-14251 GCF_001897045.1 Sphingomonas sp. 66-10 | reverse complement strand
GGCGGGGGTCGATTATGTCGTCGAGATCAACCGCTCGGTCGGCCGCGTCACCGGCGATCCGCGCCGCATCGGCGAGGTGATCGAGCATCTGCTGCGCCACGCGCTCGCTTCGGTGGGTGGGGAGACGGGCAGCGGCGGGCGCGTCCTGCTCCATGCCGACGGCAATGCGGCGCGCGCGCGGATCGTGGTGTCCGACGACGGGCAGGGGATGGATGCGCAAGCCGCGGCGCACGCCTTCGATCGCTTCGCCCAGCCCGGCATCACCAGCGGCGGCGCGCGTGCGCTCGATCTCGGGCTGCCGCTCGCCAAGCAATTCGTCGAGGCGCATCGCGGGACGATCGCTTTGGTCAGCGAGCCGGGCGAGGGGACGCTGGTGACGGTGGAACTGCCGCGGCGATGATCCGGCTCGCCGATCCGCAAGCGACCGAGGCGATCGGTGCCTCGCTGGCGTCGGTGCTCGCGCCCGGCGACGTGATCACGCTCGAAGGACCGCTCGGCGCAGGCAAGACGAGCATCGCGCGCGGGCTGCTCGCCGCGTTGGGGCTGGAGGGTGAGGCGCCGTCGCCGAGCTTCGCGATCGTCCAGCCTTATGCGCCCCCCGAAGTGCGCGTGCCGGTGCTTCACGTCGATCTCTATCGCATCGACGATCCGCGCGAGATGGACGAACTGGGGCTGGACGAGGCGCGCTACGATTCGGCGCTGCTGATCGAATGGGCCGAGCGCGCCGGGCCGCAGGCATGGCCCGATGCGCTGCGACTCAGGCTGGAGATATTGCCGGACGGCGCGCGCGGCTTGACTTGGGCGGCGCCGGCGGCATGGGAGCAACGATGGCGACCGACATGATTCCCCCCGCCGGCGCCGCCGTTTTCCTTGCCGCACACGGCTGGGCCGGCGCCGAGATCGCGCCGCTGGCGGGCGATGCTTCCTTCCGCCGTTATTTCCGCATCACCCACGGCGCGCGTCGCGCGGTGCTGATGGACGCGCCGCCGCCGCATGAGGATCCACGCCCGTTCATCACTATCGCACGCTGGCTCAGCGAGCGCGGGTTCGCCGCGCCGGTGATCCTCGCGGCGGACGAAGCCAACGGCCTCGTCCTGATCGAGGATTTCGGGGACGATCGGATGCGCGAAGCGATCGAGACCGATCCTGATGCGACGATGGCGCTCTACGCCAGCGCGATCGACCTGCTCGTCGCGTTGCGCGGGCATGAGGCGATGCTGGGGTTGCGGCCCTATGATCGCACCGAGCTGCAGCGCGAGGCGGGGCTGCTGGTCGACTGGTATTGCCCCGCGGTCGGGCTGGAGGTGGACGCCGCCGGCTATCGCGCGGCGTGGGACGCGGTGCTCGAACGCGCGCTGGTCGAGAAGCCGGTGACGGTGCTGCGCGACTATCACGCCGAAAATCTGATGCTGATCCCGGCCGGGCTCGGGCTGCTCGACTTTCAGGACGCGCTCGCCGGGCATCCCGCCTACGACCTCGTGTCGTTGTTGCAGGATGCGCGGCGCGACGTCGAGCCGGCGATCGAGGAGGCGATGCTCGCCCGCTATCGCGCGGCGACTGGCGAGGGCGAAGCGTTCCTCGACGCCTATCACGTGCTCGGCGCGCAGCGGAACGCCAAGATCATCGGCATCTTCACCCGCTTGTGGAAGCGCGACGGCAAGCCGCGCTATCCGACGATGTGCCCGCGCGTCTGGAGCTATCTTGAGCGCGATCTTTCCTATCCCGTGCTCGGGCCGGTGGCGGCATGGTTCGACGCCAATATCCCCCCCGAGCTGCGCGGTGACCCCATGATGCTGGCAGGCCAATGACCCGAGTGCGAATGATCCGGCCCGAACCGGGCGGCAAGGTGCCCAAGACCGCGATGGTCATGGCCGCCGGGCTCGGCAAAAGGATGCGCCCGCTGACCGCGACGCGGCCCAAGCCGCTGGTCGAGGTGGCGGGCAAGACGTTGCTCGATCATGTCTTCGATCGGTTGAAGGCGGCGGGTGTCGAGCGCGCGGTGGTCAATGTCCATTATCTCGCCGACGCATTGCAGGCGCATCTGCTCAACCGCGTCTCGGGGATCGAGATCGTCATCTCCGACGAGCGCGGGCGGCTGATGGAGACCGGCGGCGCGCTGGTCCAGGCGCGCGCGCTGATCGGCGACGAGCCGTTCCTCTATGTCAACAGCGACAATTTGTGGGTCGACGGCCCGACCGACGCGATCAAGCTGCTCGCCTCGCGCTGGGACGACGCGACGATGGACGCGTTGCTGCTGATGGTGCCCTATGCCCGCGCGCACAATCACCGCGGACAGGGCGATTTCCGCCTCGCGCCGAACGGGCGGATCATCGGGCGACGTGGGCGCGGACGGGTCGCGCCGTTCGTGTGGACCGGGGTGCAGATCATGCATCCGCGGCTGATCGCGGACTGGCCGGAAGGGCCGTTCTCGACCAATTTGTTCTGGGATCGCGCGATCGCCGCCGGGCGCGCTTACGGGCAGGTGCATCAGGGGCTGTGGTTCGACGTCGGCACCCCCGCCGCGATCGGGCGGACCGAAGCCATATTGGCCGATGGCTGAGGCGCGGGGCGAAAACGAAGCACCGTTCGCCCTGAGCCTGTCGAAGGGCGGCCCCACCTCACGAGCGACAGGACGCCCTTCGACAAGCTCAGGGCGAACGGTGGAGAGGCAGGCGCCGGACAAGAGGCTTCTGGCATGACGCCAGAGGCAGAATCGACCCTGGGTCAAGGCCAACGCGACGCAAAGGCGCGAGGGCTGAACCTTTACACGATCCCGGCGCATCGCGCCTTCGCCGATGCTTTGGTCGCGGGGCTGATGCGGCGGTTCGGCAGCGATCCGCTCGGGCTGGCGCGCGGGCTGGTGCTGGTGCCCAACAATCGTGCGCGGATCGCGGTCAACGAGGCGTTCGTGCGCGCCTCGGGCGGCGGACTGGTGTTGCCGCGATTAGTGGCGATCGGCGCCGATGATCTCGGCGAGGCGATCGGCGCCGCGCTCGATCCGGCCGATGACGATGCGCCGGTGCCCCCGGCGATCGCGCCGCTCGCGCGCAGGATGATCCTCTCGCGGCTGGTGCAGGACGAGCGCCCCGATCTCGACGCGGCGGAGGCGGTGCGGCTGGCGGGCGAGCTGGCGCGGACGCTCGATCAGCTGATCGTCGAGGAGGTGCCGCCGTCGCGGCTGGCCGAGCTCGATCTGGGGCCGGATCTGTCGGAGCATTGGCAGCGCGCGCTCGCCTCGTTCCGCGTGGTGCTCGATCGCTGGCCGGGGGAATTGGCGCGGCTCGGGCGGATCGATCTCGCCGAGCGACGCGCGCGGCTGCTGACCCGGCTCGCGGCGCGCTGGTGCGAGGCGCCGCCGGGCGGGTTCGTCTGCGCCGCCGGCATCACCGACTCCGCGCCGGCCGTCGCGCGGCTGCTGCGGCGCGTCGCGGGGCTGCCGCACGGCATGGTGGTGTTCGCCAATGTCGATCTCGCGATGCCCGAGGAGGAATGGGCGGCGCTCGGGCCGCATCCCGAGGGCGACCCGCGGCGCGCGATCGAGGTGCATCCGCAATATCATCTCAAGCTGATGCTCGAACGGATCGGCGCCGGCCGCGGCGAGGTGGCCGCGTGGCGCGACGGCAGCGAGCATGACGCGCCGCCGGCGCGCGCGCGCGCGATCGCCAATGCGCTGACGCCGGCGGAGTTCACTGGCAAATGGACCGGGCTTGCCGCCGCCGACCGGCGTCTTTCCGGCGTGCGCGCGGCCGAATTCGCCACCCCGGCGGGCGAGGCGCAGGCGATCGCGCTCGCCTTGCGCGGCGCGCTGGAGCGTGAAGGGCGGACCGCGGCGCTCGTCACCCCCGATCGCGCGCTGGCGCGGCGCGTCGCGGCGCATTGCAAGCGCTGGAATATCGAGATCGACGATACCGCCGGCCGGCCGCTCGCGATCCTGCCGCCCGGCACCTTGCTCGGCGCGATCGCCGAGGCTGCAGCGCAGGATTTCGCGCCGCTGCCGCTGCTGACCCTGCTCAAACATCCGCTGGTCCGCGCGGGCGAAGCGCGGGCCGCGTGGCTGGAGGGGGTGCGGCGGCTCGACAAGGCATTGCGCGGGCCGCGTCCGGCGCCCGGGCTGGCGGGGATCGACGCGCATCTCGGTGCGGCCGCGTGGTGGCACGAAATTCGCGCCTTGCTCGCGCCGGTGGAGGCGCTGGCGGCGGATGATCGCTCGCTCGCCGAGCGTGTCGCCGCGTTGCGCGAGGCGGCGAACGTGCTGGCCGGCGACGAGGCGTGGCGCGGCCCCGCCGGGCGCGCCGCCGCCGATCTGCTCGCCGAATTGGAGAGCGAGGCGGGCGCCGGCCCGCGCAAGGTATCGCGCGACGATCTCGCCCCGCTGCTGCGGCTATTGATGGACGAGGCGGCGGTGCGCCCGGCGCAGGGCGGTCATGCCCGGCTGGCGATCTACGGGTTGATCGAGGCGCGGTTGCAGAGCGCCGATCTGATGATCCTCGGCGGGCTCAACGAGGGCGTCTGGCCCGGCTCGCCCGCGCCCGATCCCTGGCTCGCGCCGCGTATCCGCGTCGCGCTCGGGCTGCCCGGGCTGGAGCGCCGCGTCGGGATCGCGGCGCATGATTTCGGGCAGGGGCTCGGCGCGCCGGAGGTATTGCTGACCCGCGCGCGACGCGACAGCCGCTCGCCGACGCTCGCCTCCCGCTTCTGGCTGCGGCTGGAGGCGATGGCGGGGCAAGATTTCGCGCGCGCGCGCGATCTGGAGCATTGGGTCGATGCGCTCGATCGCCCGCCGGCGCACCGCCCCGCCGCGCGCCCGGCGCCCTCGCCGGCCAAAGAGCAGCGGCCGCGCGAGATTTCGGTGACGCAGGTCGATCGGCTCAAGGCCGATCCTTATGCCTTCTACGCCCAGCGCATCCTGCGGCTATCCGCGCTCGATCCGGTCGACGCCGATCCGACGGCGGCGTGGCGCGGAACCGTTGTGCACGCGGTGCTGGAGCAATGGGCGAAGCAGGACGGCTGCGCGATCGAGGCGTTGCGCCCGCGTGCGCTGGCGATGCTCAACGATCCCGCGACGCACCCGTTGCTCCGCGCTTTGTGGCAACCGCGGCTGATCGCGGCGATCGACTGGATCGCGGCGCGGCTCGATCAGGCGCGCGTCGAGGGGCGCGACGTAATCGCGGTCGAAGGCAAGGGCGGGGCGGAGATCGCCGGGGTGACGCTTTCCGGCCGGTTCGACCGGATCGACCGCGCGGCGGACGGCAGCCTCGTCATCGTCGATTACAAGACCGGCAAGGCGCCGTCGCCCGCGGCGGTGCGCGCGGGGTTCTCGATGCAATTGGGGTTGCTCGGCGCGATCGCCGAGGCGGGGGGCTTTCAGGGGATTGCGGGCAAGGCAGGCGGATTCGAATATTGGTCGCTCGCGAAATATCGCGACCAGTTCGGGCAGGTGACCTCGCCGGTCGATCCGGCGGGGAAGAACGGGCGGATCGTGACCGACGAATTCGTCGCGCAGGCCCGCGCGGTGTTCGCCGAAGCGGCGGGGCTGTGGCTGACCGGGGACGAGCCGTTCGTCGCCAAGCTCCACCCCGAATATGCACCCTATGCCGATTATGACCAGCTGATGCGCCGCGACGAATGGTATGGCCGTGACCGCTGACACGCTGAGCCCCTTGCCCCCGCTGCGCGGCGAGCAGCGCACCGCGAGCCGGCCGGACAGCCATGTGTGGCTTTCCGCCTCGGCCGGGACGGGCAAGACGCAGGTGCTGGCGGCGCGGGTGTTTCGGCTGTTGCTGCGCGGTGTGTCCCCGGCAGCGATCCTGTGCCTCACCTTCACCAAGGCCGGCGCGGCGGAGATGGCGGCGCGGATCAGCCAGCGGCTCGCCGCCTGGGTACGAATGCCCGAAACCGCACTGGGCAAGGATCTGATCGCGCTCGGCGAGGAGCCGACCGCGCAGCGTATCGCGCTCGCGCGCACCTTGTTCGCGCGGGTGCTCGATGCGCCGGGCGGCGGATTGCGCATCCAGACGATCCACGGCTTCTGCCAGGGGCTGCTCGCGGCTTTCCCGGCCGAGGCGGGGCTCGTCCCCGGTTTCCGCCCGATCGAACCGCGCGAGGAAGTGTTGCTGATGCGACAGGCTCTCGGCGACCTGCTGGTCGATGCCGAGCGCGAAGGGCGCAGCGGCCCGGCCGAGACGATCGGCGCGCTGTCCGTCCGGCTCGGCGAGGAGAAAGCCGAGAGTTTCCTGCGCGATTGCGCGCGGGCGGGGCGGGCGCTGGAAGCCTTGCCGAGCGGGATCGGCGCTTTCGTGCGGCGCGAGCTCGACCTGCCGGCGGGCGACGTCGAGGAAGCGATCCGCGAGGGATGCGCGGGCATCGATACGAGCCTGCTCGAAACGATCGCGCAGCTCAACCGCGACTGGGGGACCAAGAACGGCGTGGCGCGTGCCGAGGCGATCGCCGCGTGGCTTGCCGGCGACGAGGCGGCGCGCGCCGATGCGCTGGCCGATCTCCACGCCGTCTGGGCCAAGGCGGACGGCGATCCGCGTTCGTTCGGCAAGGGGCAGGCGCCGCAGGACGATCGATATGCCGAGCTGGCGATGTCGCTCTACGAGCATTGCGCCGCATTGCTGTCGCTCCGCGTGCGTGCCGCGTTCGCCGATCTGCTTTCCGACGCGCTGACCGTCGGACGCGATTATGCGCGTGAATATGCCGCGGCGAAGCGGCGGGTGGGGGCGGTCGATTTCGACGATCTCATCGCGGCGACGGTCGATCTGTTCGATCAGCCCGGGATCGGCGAATGGGTGCGGTTCAAGCTCGACCAGATCACCGAACATGTGCTGATCGACGAGGCGCAGGATACCAATGCCAGCCAGTGGCGGATCGTCCGCGCCTTGGTCGACGAATATTTCGTCGGGCGCGGGGTCCACGCGCCGTCGACGCGCACGCTGTTCACCGTCGGCGACCAC
>NZ_MKRR01000018.1:5288-7267 GCF_001897045.1 Sphingomonas sp. 66-10 | reverse complement strand
CCGATCCGATCTTCTTCGCGGCGGCGGAAAGCTATTTCGCCAATCGCGCAGAGGATGTGCGCGGCGACGATTACATGCCCGACGACGAGCGCGGGCTGCCGTTCGAGAAATTGTCGCTGGTCGCCTCGTTTCGCTCGACCCGCCCGGTGCTGGAATTCGTCGACGCCGCGATCGACCTGATCGGGCATGAGGCGCTCGGGATGGTCGATGCGGTGCCGCCACATGCCAGCGAAGTCCCCGGCCCGGGGCTGGTCGAGCTGTGGCCGCCGGTCGCGGCGGGGCTGGTCGAGGCCGACGACGGCGAGGAGGAATGGATCGACGATGCGGTGCGCGAAAATGCCGCGCGGATCGCGAAGCAGATCAGGGCGTGGCTCGACGACGGGCTGATGCTCGAGAGCAAGGGACGCGCGCTGCGCCCCGAGGATGTGATGATCCTCGTCAAGCGGCGTGGCGAACTGGCGCAATTGCTTGTCGCCCGGCTTTATGCCGAGGGGGTGCCGGTCGCAGGGGTCGACCGGTTGCGGCTCAACGCGCCGCTCGCGGTGCAGGATCTGCTCGCCGCGATCCGCTTCGTGCTCCAGCCCGACGACGATCTCAGCCTCGCCAGCCTGCTCGTCTCGCCGCTGATCGGCTGGACGCAGGAGGAATTGCTGGCGCGCGCGCTGCCGCGTTCGGGAAGCCTGTGGCGGCATCTCGCGACGCAGCATCGTGTGCTGCTCGCGCCGCTCGACGCGATGCTGGCGCGCGCCGATTTCACCACGCCCTATCAGTTCCTCGAAGAAATACTCTCGGGGGCGCTCGACGGGCGGCGCAAATTGCTCGAACGGCTCGGCGAGGAAGCGCGCGATCCGATCGAGGAATTGCTCTCCGCCGCGCTCGATTTCGAGACGGGGACGACGCCCTCGCTCCAGCGCTTCCTCGACTGGTTCGATCGCGGCGAGGTGGAGATCGTGCGCGACGCCGCCCAACCGCGCGACGCGGTGCGGGTGCTGACCGCACACGGGGCCAAGGGGTTGCAGGCGCCGGTAGTGATCCTCGCCGATGCCACCGCCGATCCCGATGCGGCGTTGCGCTCGGCGTTGCGGTGGAAACCGGGCGAACTGGCCGGGCCGCTCCCCGTGTTCCGCCCGCGCAAGGAGGAGCGCGCCGGGCCGATCGACGACGAGGTCACCGCCGCCGATCTGCGCGAGCGGCAGGAGCATTGGCGGCTGTTCTACGTCGCGGCGACGCGCGCCGAGGAGCGGCTGGTGATCGCCGGGTCGCTTAGCGCCAAATGGCAGGGCAAACCGCCGCCCGAGAGCTGGTATGGCGTCGCGGCGCGGACCTTCGACGCGCTCGGCATCGCGGGGGAGACGCGGGTGTTCGCCGGCATCGCGCCGCCGACCGCCGCCAAACCCCGCGCCGCCGCGCGCGAGGCGGCCGCCGCACTCGTCGAACTGCCCGAGTGGGTGCGCAAACCGGCGCCGCAGGAGCCGCGCCCGGCGCGCCCGCTGTCGCCCTCGTCGCTCGGCGAGGATGAGGTGGCCGATCCGCCGCCGACCCCGGCGATGCGTGCGGCGGCCGAACGCGGGCGGCTGATCCACGCCTTGTTCGAGCGGTTGCCATCGGTTCCTGCTGCCGACCGCGCACGCGCCGCGGATCGCTGGCTCGCCGATGTCGGGCAGGTAGGCGACGCCGCGGAGCGACACGCGATCGCCAAGGCGGCGCGGCGGGTGATCGACGATCCGGCTTATGCCGATCTGTTCGGCGCGGAGGCGCTCGCGGAGGCGCCGATCAGCGCGGTGCTCGCCGACGGGACGGTGGTGGCGGGGACGGTCGACCGGTTGCTCGTCACCGACACGACGGTGCGCGTGGTCGATTTCAAGACCGGGCGGCAGGTGCCGCGTTCGGTGGATGAGGCACCCACCTACCACCTGCGCCAGATCGCGGCCTATGTCGCGGCGCTTGCGGTGATTTTCCCCGGCCGGGCGATCGAGGCG
>NZ_MKRR01000018.1:0-5223 GCF_001897045.1 Sphingomonas sp. 66-10 | reverse complement strand
GTTGAGCGCGGGCGCGTCGCATCCTAAATTGCGCGCACAAGGAGACAATCGAATGGCCACTAAGCAGATCACCGACGCGAGCTTCAGCGCCGACGTCCTTCAGTCCGACAAGCCGGTGCTGGTCGATTTCTGGGCGGAATGGTGCGGCCCGTGCAAGATGATCGGCCCGAGCCTGGAGGAAATCTCCGAGGAACTCGGCGAGCAGGTGACGATCGCCAAGCTCAATATCGACGAAAATCCCGATGCGCCGGGCCGTTATGGCGTGCGCGGCATCCCGACGATGATCCTGTTCAAGGGCGGCAACCCCGCCGCGACCAAGGTCGGCGCAGAGCCCAAGGGCCGGATCAAGGCGTGGCTCGAGGGCGAGCTGGCCTGACCCCCACCGCGATCGACATCACTGGATCACAAGCAAGGGGCTGACATCGTTCGGCCCCTTGTTTTTTGCGCCGCTCAGGTCAGCGGGATCATCACATGCCGCGCATAACCCGACCGGGATTTCAGCCGTTCGTACCAATTTGAGACATGCGGCATCGCCGGCCGCTCGATCGGCAGCGCGAACCAGGTGTGGATATAGACCCCCATCGGCACGTCGCCGATGCCGAAACTCTCCCCGTTGAGCCACGGCGTGCGTGCCAGCGCATCCTCGAGGATCGCGACCTGCTTCGCGCAGGCGTTCGCCGAGCGCGCCACCGCGTCCAAGTCGCGCTCCACCGGGGCCTTGCGCACGAGATTGATGAAGGCGTCGCGCTGCGCCTCGGCATAAGTGAATTGCCAATCCATCCAGCGATCGGCCAGCGCTCGTTCCTGCGGCGTCTTGCCCCACAGGCCGACGTCATATGTATCCGCGAGATAGCGCAGGATCGCGTTCGATTCCCACAGCGTGAAATCGCCGTCCTCGATCGTCGGGATCAAGCGGTTGGGGTTTTTCGCGATATAGGCCGCGTCCATCCCGAACGCGCCGCCCTTGTCGATCCGTTCATAGGGCAGGGCGAGTTCCTCCGCGAACCACACCACTTTCTTCACATTGTGCGAATTGGGCCGCCCCCAGATGCGCAGCATGTCAGCTCCGGTAATCGGCGTTGATCGAGATATAGCCGTGCGTCAGATCGCAGGTCCACACCGTCGCGCGGCCGTCGCCGAGCCCGAGATCGACCCCGATCTCGACTTCGCGGCCCTTGAGATGCGCGGCGACCGGGGCCTCGTCATACCCCTCCACCGCAAGGCCGTCGCGTGCCACCTCGACCGCGCCGAAGCGGATCGCGAGCCGATCGCGCTCGGCGGGTTCGCCGGCCTTGCCGACCGCCATCACCACGCGGCCCCAATTGGCGTCCTCCCCGGCGATCGCGGTCTTGACCAAGGGCGAATTGGCGATCGACATCGCGATGCGATGCGCGCTGCGGTCGCTCTCGGCGCCCGTGACGGTGATCTCGATCAGTTTCTGCGCACCTTCGCCGTCACGCACCACGAGCATCGCAAGCTGGCGGCACAGATCGGCGAGCGCCGCGCGGAAGGCGTCCGCGCCCGGGCTGTCGTCTCCGGTGAGCGCGGCGTTGCCCGCCTTGCCCGTGG
Organism: Sphingomonas sp. 66-10; assembly: GCF_001897045.1. NCBI lineage: Bacteria > Pseudomonadati > Pseudomonadota > Alphaproteobacteria > Sphingomonadales > Sphingomonadaceae > Sphingomonas > Sphingomonas sp. 66-10. The sequence continues at coordinate 3,654 of NZ_MKRR01000018.1, read as the reverse complement.
CGAAGGCGAGGACGGTGTCGCTGGTCGAGGTGTCGCCGTCGACGGTGATGCACGAGAAGGTCTTGCCATTGGCCGCCGACAGAGCGGCTTGCAGGAAGGCGGGCTCGACCGCGGCGTCGGTGAAGATGAACCCGAGCATCGTCGCCATATCGGGCGCGATCATCCCCGAGCCCTTGATGATGCCGACAAGCGTGACGCTGCGCCCGTCGACGATCGCGGTGGTGACCGCCCCCTTGGGATAGGTGTCGGTGGTGCCGATCGCCTCGGCCGCGGCGCGCCAGTCGCTCGGCGCGGCGTTGAAGGCGGCGTCGAGCCCGGCTTCGGCTTTGTCGATCGGGAGCGGCACGCCGATCACCCCGGTCGAGGCGACGAAGATATCGGACGGCTGACACCCGAGCTGCCCCGCCGCCCGTGCCGCGATCGCCTCGACCGCCGCGCGGCCGCGGTTACCGGTGAAGGCGTTGGAATTGCCCGCATTGACCACCAAGGCGCGCGCCTTCCCCAGCACCAGCGCCTTGCGGCACCATTCGACCTCGGGCGAGGGGCATTTCGATTGCGTCAGCACGCCCGCGACTGCCGTGCCTTCGTCGAGCGTGACGAAGGTCAGGTCGCAGCGATCCCATGTCTTGTAATGCGCCCGCGCCACGCGCGGCGTCGCGCCGGCGACGGCGGGAAGATCGGGGAAGGGGGTGGCGAGCGGGGAGATGGACGTGGACATATGAGCGCCATAGACAGGTGACCGGTGCGGAAAAAGGGGCGACCGTGAACCAAGGGAAAGAAGACGGTGTCCCGGACGTTCCGGTGCTATCGCCTAGTGTGGACGGACCAGACTTTCGGGGCTTAGCGATTATTGCCCTGTGTGCGGTATTGGTGCTGGCAATTGCATTCCTGCTGGCGTTGAAAGTGGAGCATTGGGTGGATCGCGCCAGCGATGGTTTTCCGTCGTGGCAGCGGCAGCTCGATCGCCCGAGCAAGGTGGTTTCTGCATCTCGGCCGCGTACAATTCCGCTCCGGGATCCCGCGAAGGCCAATATGCCCGCTGTGGGCAATCCCGGCCTCGCGTTCTCTCAGGATAATTATCCCGCAGAGGCTTTGCGGCGCGGCGAGGAAGGGCGCGTCGTTACCATGCTTTTGATCGATGCTACCGGTGCGGTCGCAAGTTGTTCGGTGACAAAGAGCAGCGGGTCGCGGCTGCTTGATGAGACGACCTGCCGCATTGCGCGTGAAAGGGTACGATACGAGCCTGCGCGCGACGCCGCGGGGAACGCGATTGCGAGCCGTACGGTGTTGCCGGTGCGTTGGGCTATTTCGCAGTGAGCGACGCGTCGGGCGCACGAAACGGTTGGACCTTTGGCATCACCGTCCCTATGTCTTGCCGCGCATGAACTTGCTTCTGCTCCTCTCCGCCCTGCTTTCGGCGCTGACCGGCGTCGGCGCGCGCGTGGGCTCGCCGCAGCCGGTGCAGGCCGTGGCGCAGGAGCAGGCGGTGCGCCTCGCCCCCGCGACGATCGCCGCGCGCGCGACGATGCGTCCGGTGCAGGCGCTGCCGTCGCTCGTCATGCTCGCTTCGGCCGCGGCGTTGGCCGTGCCCGCTTTCGCCGCCGTCCCCGCCTGGGTCGATCGCCGGCGCGAATAACACCTGCGTGCGCCCCGCCACAGCGCGGCGTTCCAGCCCATCGTCGATCCCGCGCGAGCCCCGCGAATCCGTGTGGCGCCGCGCCCATCCAATATCAGGAAGTCCGCCATGTTCGCCGGCCTCGCCAAATCGCTTTTCGGCTCGTCCAACGACCGTTACGTCCGCTCGCTCAACCCCGTCCTCGCCAAGATCGCCTCGTTCGAGCCGACGTTGCAGGCGATGGACGACGCGACGCTCGCCAACCAGACCGTGCTGTTCCGCGAACGGCTCGCCAACGGCGAGACGCTCGACCAGATCCTGCCCGAAGCCTTCGCCACGGTGCGCGAGGCGGCGCGCCGCGTGCTCGGCCAGCGGCATTATGACGTCCAGATGATCGGCGGCATCGTCCTCCACCGCGGCGAGATCGCCGAGATGCGGACCGGCGAGGGCAAGACGCTCGTCGCGACGCTCGCTACCTATCTCAACGCGTTGCCGGGCACGGGCGTCCATGTCGTCACCGTCAACGACTATCTCGCCAGCCGCGACGCGGACTGGATGGGCCGCGTCTATCGCTTCCTCGGGCTGACCGTCGGCGTGATCATTCCGAACCTCAGCGACGAGCAGCGCCGCGAGGCCTATGCCGCCGACATCACCTATGGGACGAACAACGAGTTCGGCTTCGACTATCTGCGCGACAACATGAAATATGAGCGCAGCCAGATGGTGCAGCGTCCGTTCGGCTTCGCGATCGTCGACGAGGTCGACTCGATCCTGATCGACGAGGCGCGGACCCCGCTGATCATCTCCGGCCCGACCGACGACAAGTCCGAACTGTACATCAGCGTCGACGCGATCGTGAAGCAGCTCGTCCCCGAAGATTACGACATGGACGAGAAGCAGCGCACGATCGTGCTGACCGAGGACGGCACCGAAAAGGCCGAGCGGCTGCTCGAGGCGGCGGGGCTGCTCAAGGGCAGCAACCTCTACGATTTCGAGAATACCCAGGTGGTCCACCACCTCAACCAGTCGCTGCGCGCAAACGTGATGTTCAAGGCCGACACCGATTATATCGTCAAGGACGGCAAGGTCATCATTATCGACGAATTCACCGGCCGCATGATGGACGGGCGGCGCTGGTCGGACGGGTTGCACCAGGCGGTCGAGGCCAAGGAAGGCGTGACGATCGAGCCCGAGAATCAGACGATGGCCTCGATCACCTTCCAGAATTATTTCCGCATGTATCCCAAGCTTTCGGGGATGACCGGTACCGCGGCGACCGAGGCGGCGGAATTCTACGACATCTACAAGATGAACGTCGTCACCATCCCGACCAACCTGCCGGTGCAGCGTGTCGACGAGGAAGACGAATTCTACAAGAACACCCACGACAAGTTCCGCGCGATCGCGCGGAAGATCCGCGAACATGCCGAGCGCGGCCAGCCGGTGCTGGTCGGCACCGTCTCGATCGAGAAGTCCGAGCTGCTGAGCGACTTCCTCAAGCAGGAGGGGGTCGACCATTCGGTGCTCAACGCGCGCTATCACGAGCAGGAAGCGCATATCGTGGCGCAGGCCGGGCGGCTCGGCGCGGTGACGATCGCGACCAACATGGCGGGGCGCGGCACCGACATTCAGCTCGGCGGCAACCTCGAATTCCGTATCGAGGACGAGCTCTCGGGGATGCCCGAGGGGCCGGCGCGTGACGCTGCGATCGAGACGATCAAGGCCGAGATCGCCGCCGAGAAGCAGCGCGTGCTCGAAGCCGGCGGGCTGTTCGTCCTCGGCACCGAGCGCCACGAGAGCCGGCGTATCGACAATCAACTGCGCGGCCGTTCGGGGCGTCAGGGCGATCCGGGGTTGAGCCGTTTCTACCTCAGCCTCGACGACGATCTGCTGCGGATTTTCGGGCCGGATACGTTGTTCGCGCGGATGATGCGCAACAATATCGAGGACGGCGAGGCGATCGGCAGCAAGTGGCTGACCAAGGCGATCGAGACCGCGCAGAAGAAGGTCGAGGCGCGCAACTACGACATCCGCAAGCA
>NZ_MKRR01000017.1:20685-22525 GCF_001897045.1 Sphingomonas sp. 66-10 | reverse complement strand
TCGCATTCGAGCCATTCGTCGACCGTCACCTGGCTCGCCGGCACGCCCGCGGCGGTGGCCGCCTCCTGCTGAATCCCGGTGGGATCGGCATTGTCGATCCCGCCCGCGGTCGCCATTTCCAGCGACCGCGCGACCGCTTGCTGCAGCCGGAGCTTTTGCCCCACCGTGATCGCCACGCAGACGAGACCGAGCACGAGCAGCGCGAACAGCGGCAGCACGATCCCCAGTTCGACGACCGAGGTTCCCCTTGTGCAGCGCGAGAGCCGGCGCAGCGGGGTGCTGATGTGCGGATCGGTCATCCGACCAGCCGTACCTGCACGGCGCGGATCTTCGTCCAATCGGGGTGATCCGAGCAGTCGTTGGCGATCGTGCTGTTGCCGATGAAGGTGACCCTTTTCGACACCATCTTCACGCATTTGGTGTTCATGCCCGCGGTGCCGCTGAAATCGAGCTCCTGCGACGGGAAATAGAAGGCACCGGTGAAGGCCGACGCGGCGTTGCCGTTGATCGTATTGATCGAATTGGCATTGCCCGAGTCCACCGCGCGGCGATCCTGATAGAAAAGCACCCCGGCATAGGTGCCGTCGCTCGGTGCGCTAAGGTTGAGCGTCGCGCCGCCGTTGATGCTGACGGTCCCGATCTGGCTCGGCTGGGTGGCCGCATTGGTGCTGGTCAGGATGATGGTGACGCCGGTGCCGGTGATGGTGGCTTGCGATCCGACGCTGAAGTTCGCGCTGTCGATATAATAGACGCCGGGGTTGAGCGTGATCGTGCCCTGGATCTTCGCGCTGCCATAGCAACCGGCGCTCGCCGCTGGCGCGACCGTATTGGGCGACACGTCCAGCTTGGCGTTGCATTTCATCCCGGAGATATCGGGCTGGGGCAGCCCGCTATACGGATCGGGCTGGGGCAGCGAATAAGGCTGGAGCGTCGTTCCGTTCTGATAATTGCTGCTCCACGCCAGCCCGCCGACCGCAGCGATCGGCGTCGCATAGATATTGCTGCTGCCGCCGGCATAGACCGCATTGTTCGACGTCGTGTTGCTCGCCATGCCGCAGCCCATGTTGACCGTGGCATTGCCGCTCATGGTGATGCCGGTGCTGTTGGTGCGGGCGAGCGCGATGACGCAATAATCGCCGTTCTGGACCACCGCGGCGGTCGCCTCGGTCGAGATGACCGGGGTCGCGGCCATGAACAGCCCGGAAAAGGGCAGGCGGGTGCTGGTCTGCAGCACGACCCGCACCGCGTTCATATTGCCCGCATAGGCGCCGACCGTCGGCGCATTCTCGATCACCGGCGCGCTGCTGAACGTCAGCTTGTTGTTGCGCGTGAGATCGGCGGTCGCACTGGCAGCGACATTCTTGCCCTGCGCATCGGCATAGGCCCCGGCGAGCGCCGCGGAATCGGCCTGACGCTGGAGCTGGTGGCGCCACAGCGACCATTGCACCGTATCGGTGGCAAGCCCCGTCGCGCCGACGAGAACCGCGAGCCCGGCGGCGGCCAAGATCATCACGTTCCCGCGTCTATCCCCCACAAGGCCGGTCATTTCAAAGCACCTTCCTCTCGCCGACGATCCATCATGAGAAAGAGAAAATGCAACTAATCACTTCAGTTAACGGCCGGTTATTCAATCGGTCGGTCAAGATGATCCAACGGTTAAATCCGGTTCAAAACAGATATATGCAAGTAAGCTTGAGGATTGGTGTAGGAGTGGAGAATTTTTGTACGGCGTATGCGGCGCGCCAGGGCCGCCCCATCCGGTCTTTGGGATAAATGCTTCCCGGGAACGCACAAATGCGCCAACCCGGTCGGCATGGCGCATGAAGACCGTATCACGATC
>NZ_MKRR01000017.1:7892-20668 GCF_001897045.1 Sphingomonas sp. 66-10 | reverse complement strand
ATCACGGCGCGCCTCAACCGGCTGACCTTTAACGACGCCGCGGCGGTTCGCGCGCTGTTCAGCGAGCTGATCGGCCGGCAGGTCGACGAAGGCTTCTTGCTCATCCCGCCCTTCTACACCTCGGGCGGCAATGAGATCCGGGTCGGCCGCAATGTCTTCATCAACCAGAATTGCACTTTCTACGATCTCGGCGGGCTCGACATTGCGGACGAGGTGATGATTGCGCCGAACGTCAGCATCATCACCTCGGGGCACCCGCTCGATCCGCGCGAGCGTCGATCGGTGACGATCGGCAAGCCGATTTCGATCGGGAAGGGGGCGTGGATCGCGACCGGCGCGACCATCCTCGGCGGGGTGACGATCGGCGACAATTCGGTTGTCGCTGCCGGCGCGGTGGTGACCAAGGACGTGCCGGCCGACGTGGTGGTCGCTGGTAACCCCGCGACAATCATCCGCCCGATCGTGAGCGGTGCATAAGCAGGCTTCAACGTCGAGCGACGCCGCTGCCGGCGACAAAGCGAAAGGGGCGACCGGTTGTGCCGGCCGCCCCCAAGGGAGAATTGACGATTCAATGAGCCTGTCGCCGCAACGGCGCAACCAACTTTCCGTACAATTCGTGGATTTGGCGCTTGCCGCCTGCCGCTCGCCGCGCACCCGATCGCGGCTTGCGTTGGCGCGATGAACCGTTTCATGTTGCGCGCAACCGAAACGAGCGAACGGGGAGCGGGGAATGCGCATTGCGGCAGGGATTCTAGCGGGCGTCGCCTTTACGGCACTGGCGACGGCGGGCGTCGCGCAAAACGCGCCGGCCGATCGCAAGGCGATCGAAGCCGCCTTCGATCGGCATATCAGTTCCGCCGACCAGCTCGCCTGGCTTAAGGACATGTCGTCCGAGCCCAACCATGTCGGGTCGCCGCACGACAAGGCCAATGCCGAAGCGACGCTCGCCAAGTTCAAACAATGGGGCTGGGACGCGCATATCGAGACGTTCCACGTCCTCTATCCCACCCCGATCTCAACCAAGGTAGAGATGGTCGCGCCGGAGAAGATCGTGCTCGGCGGGCAGGAGCCGCCGATCCCCGGCGACGACACGTCGTCCAGGACGGCCGATGCGCTGCCGCCCTATGTCGCCTTCCAGGGCGACGGCGATGTCACCGCCGACCTCGTCTATGTCAATTACGGGATGCCCGAGGATTATCAGGCGCTCGCGCGGCGCGGGATCGACGTGAAGGGCAAGATCGTCATCGCGCGCTACGGCGTCGGCTGGCGCGGGCTGAAGCCCAAATTGGCGCAGGATCACGGCGCAATCGGCTGCATTATCTATTCCGATCCGGCGGACGACGGCTATGCGCAGAGCGACGCCTATCCGGTCGGCGGCGCGCGCCCCGCGGGGAGCGTCCAGCGCGGCTCGGTTGCGGATATGCCGCTTTATCCCGGCGATCCCTTGACCCCCGGTATCGGCGCGACGCCCGAGGCCAAGCGGCTGACGCGCGAGGAAGCCCCGACGATCCTCAAGATCCCCGTGCTGCCGATATCTTATGGCGATGCGCAGAAACTGCTCGTCCGGCTCGGCGGACCCGTCGCACCGCCGCGGTGGCGCGGCGCGCTGCCGCTGACCTATCATATGGGGGGCAACGGCGGGGTTTCGGTCCATCTCGCGGTCAAGTCGAACTGGAAGCTGACCCCGGTCTATGACGTGATCGCGATGCTGAAAGGCGCGCGCTACCCGGATCAATGGGTGATCCGCGGCAACCACCACGACGGCTGGGTGTTCGGTGCGTCCGATCCGCTGTCGGGCAATGTCGCCATGCTGTCGGAGGCGAAGGCACTGGGCGAATTGTATCGCACCGGTTGGCGCCCGGCGCGGACGATCGTCTATACCAGCTGGGACGCGGAGGAGCCGATGCTGCTCGGCTCGACCGAATGGGCCGAGCAACATGCCGACGAGCTCAAGCAGAAGGGCGTCATCTATATCAACACCGACGGCAACGGCCGCGGGACGCTCCAGGTGCAGGGCAGCCACCCCTATCAGCGGCTGGTCAATGCCGTCGCCGCCGACGTGACCGATCCCGAGACCGGGGCGACGGTGGCGGCGCGCGCCCGCGCGGACGTGCTGGCAGGGGCGTTCGATCATGCCACCGACCATCCCGATCCAACCGCGTTGGCGGCGGCGGAGAAGGAGGCCGACCTTCCGCTCGGCGCGCTCGGATCGGGATCGGACTATTCCGCCTATATCCAGCATCTCGGCCTGCCGGCGCTCAATATCGGTTTCGGCGGCGAGGATGAATCGGGCGGCGTCTATCATTCGATCTACGACAGCTTCCACCATATGACGACGTTCGACGATCCCGGGCTCAAATATGGCGCCGCGTTGTCGAAGGTCGTCGGGCGGCTCGTGCTGCGGGTCGCCGACGCCGATCTGCCGGTGCAGCGCTATGGCGATTTCGCCGATACGGTCGGGGTCTATCTCGGCGAGGTGAAGAAGCTCGCCGCCGACCGCCGCACCGAGGACGAGAAGCGCGACAGGCTGATCCGCGACGGCGCGTTCCGCCTCGCCAGCGATCCGCTCAAGCCGGTCGGCGCCCCGGCACCCGAGGCGATGACCCCGCAATTCGATTTCGCCGCGCTGGACGGCGCGGTCGATACGCTCAAACATGCCGCGGCGGCGTTCGACACCGCGCTCGCCGCGCGCGGCGCGTCGCTGTCGCAGGCGCAGCGCGACCGGCTCGATCTCCAGCTTCGCGACATCGACCAGCTGTTGCTCGACGAGCGCGGGCTGCCGGGGCGGCCGTGGTACAAGCATCTGATCTACGCCCCCGGCCGGTTCACCGGCTATGGCGCCAAGACATTGCCCGGGGTGCGCGAGGCGATCGAGGAGCGGCGGTTCGACGACGCCAGGGATTATGTCGGGCGCACCGCCAAGGTGTTGCGCGCCTATGCCGCGCGGCTCGATCAGGCGCGTGCGACGGTGGAGGGGAAATAGACGCGGCGGCGCCCGCCGGGGCATTGTCGGCGGGCACCGACCGGCTCATCATTGCCTGTCGATCGCGGTGACCTCGCCCGAACCGCCTTCGAGCTTCAGCGCGAACGTCACCTTGTCGCCGGTCTTGACCTTGTCGAGCAGCGCGGGCTGGGCCTTGAACGCCATCGTCATCGCGGGCCAGCCGGCCTCGGCGATCGGGCCGTGGTCGAGCGTGATCGTGCCCGCGGTCTTGTCGATCGCGGTGACCGTGCCGATGCCGCCGGCGGTTTTCGCGGCCTCGGCGGGCATTGCCATATTCCCCATCGCCGCCGGCATTTCGGGGCGATTGGCGACGGCGGATGCGGCGTGCTCATCTTGTTGGCCGCAGGCGGCGAGCAGGGCGGATACGGCGAGCAAAGCGCCGGCGTTGATCGGTTTCACGATATATCTCCTTGGTTGAGTGAACGGCAACGCCGCCGCATCAGCAGATAGGCGGCGGGAATGACGAACATCGACAGGAGCGGCGCGGTGAGCATCCCGCCGATCATCGGCGCGGCGATGCGGCTCATCACTTCGGATCCGGCACCGGCGCCGATCAGGATCGGCAGCAGCCCGGCGATGATCACCGCCACCGTCATCGCCTTGGGCCGGACGCGCAACAGCGCGCCTTCGCGGACCGCCTCCTCCACCTGATCCGGTGTCGGCCGGTCGCCGCGCTCGGCGAGTGCGTGTTTGAGATAGATCAGCATCACCACGCCGAACTCGGCCGCGACCCCGGCGAGCGCGATGAAGCCGACCGCGGTCGCGACCGATTGGTGATAGTCGAACAGGTAGAGCAGCCAGAACCCGCCGGTCAGCGCGAACGGCAGCGTCCCCATGATCAGCGCGGCTTCGTCGAGCCGCCGGAAGATCAGGAACAGCAGCAGGAAGATGATCGCCAGCGTCGCCGGCACGACGATCTTGAGCCGCTCGACCGCGCGCTGGAGATATTCGAACTGCCCCGCATAAGCGATGCTGACCCCCGGCGAGAGGCGGACATCCGCGGCGACCGCGCGGCGCAGATCGCCGACCACCGACGCGAGATCGCGACCGCGCGCGTCGACATAGACCCAGGTCGAGGGGCGTCCGTTCTCGGTCTTGAGCATCGGCGGGCCATCGGCGACCCGCACGCGCGCGACGCTGCCGAGCGTGATCTGCTGCCCCGAAGGCGTGAGGATCGGCAGCGCGGCGAGCGCGGCGGGCGTGTCGCGCAGTTCGCGTGGATAGCGGACGCTGATCGGGTAGCGCGCGAGCCCCTCGACCGTCTGGCCGATATTCTCGCCGCCGACCGCGCCGGAGACGATCGCCTGCACGTCGGCGATATTGAGCCCGTAACGCGCGGCAGCGGCGCGATCGATGTCGACATCGACATAGCGCCCCCCGGTCAGCCGCTCGGCCAGCGCCGAGGCGACCCCCGGCACGCGCTTCGCGACGGTTTCGACCGCGCGCGCGATACGATCGATCTCGGCCAGATCGGCGCCCGAGACCTTGACCCCGATCGGGCTCTTGATCCCGGTCGCGAGCATATCGATCCGGTTGCGGATCGGCGGCACCCAGATGTTGGCGAGCCCCGGCACCTTGACCGCGCGATCGAGCGCTTCGATCAGTCCGTCGGGCGTCATCCCGGGGCGCCATTGATCGCGCGGTTTGAAGCGGATCGTCGTCTCGAACATTTCGAGCGGCGCGGGATCGGTCGCGCTGTCGGCGCGTCCGGCCTTGCCGAACACGCTCTGCACCTCGGGCACCGATTTGATCATCCGGTCGGTCTGCTGGAGCAATTCGGACGCCTTGGCCGCCGATAGCCCGGGCAGCGCCGAGGGCATGTAGAGCAGATCGCCCTCGTTCATCGGCGGCAGGAACTCGCCGCCGAGCCGCGTTGCGGGCCAGGCGGTCGTCGCGAAGACCAGCGCGGCGATGACCAGCGTGGCCTTGGGGCGCCGCAGCGCCCAGTCGATCGCGGGGCGATAGCCGGCGGTGAGCAGGCGGTTGATCGGGTTGGTGTGTTCGGCGGGGATGCGGCCACGGATCAGCCAGCCCATCAGCACCGGCACCAGCGTCACCGACAGGATCGCCGCGGCGGCCATCGTATAGGTCTTGGTGAAGGCGAGCGGGGCGAACAGCCGCCCCTCCTGCGCTTGCAGCGTGAACACCGGGACGAACGACAAGGTGACGATGAGCAGGCTGAGGAACAGCGCCGGGCCGACTTCGGCCGCGGCGGCGGTGATCAGCCGCCAACGTTGGGGATTGTCCAGCGCCGTGTCGGGATGCGCCGCCGCCCAGGCCTCGAGCTTCTTGTGCGCATTCTCGATCATCACGATCGCCGCGTCGACCATCGCCCCGATCGCGATCGCGATCCCGCCCAGCGACATGATATTGGCGTTGACGTCCTGCAGGCGCATCACGACGAACGCCGCGAGCACGCCGAGCGGCAATGTCACGATCGCCACCAGCGCCGATCGCACGTGCCAGAGGAACACGGCGCAGACGAGCCCGACGACGACGAACTCCTCGACGAGCTTGTGGGTGAGATTGTCGATCGCGGCATCGATCAGTTGCGAGCGATCGTAAGTGGGGACGATCGCGACCCCCGCGGGGAGGCTCTTCCTCAGCGCCGCCAATTTGGCTTTGACCGCCGCGATCGTGCCGCGCGCGTCGGCGCGCTGACGCAGGATCACGACCCCGCCCGCGACCTCGCCGTCGCCGTCGAGCTCGGCGATCCCGCGGCGCATTTCGGGGCCGGTCTGGATCGTCGCGACGTCGCCGAGCGTGACCGGCACGCCGCCCGCGCCGACGCGGAGCGGGATTGCGCGGAAATCGTCGAGCGATGTGAGATAGCCCGAGGCGCGGACCATATAATCGGCCTCGGCCAGTTCGAGCACCGAGCCTCCAGCCTCCTGATTGGCCTGCCGGATCGCCGCGACCGCCTGGGTGTGCGTCACCCCGAAGGCGGCGAGCTTCACCGGATCGAGCAGGACCTGATATTGTTTGACCATCCCCCCGATGCTCGCGACCTCGGCGATGCCGGGCAGGCTTTTCAGCTCGTAGCGCAGGAACCAATCCTGCAACGAGCGGAGCTGCGACAGATCGTGCGCGCCGCTGCGATCGACCAGCGCATATTCATAGACCCAGCCGACCCCGGTCGCATCGGGGCCGATCGCGCTTTTTGCGGTCTCCGGCAGCCGGCCCTGCACCTGATTAAGATATTCGAGCACGCGGCTGCGCGCCCAGTAAAGGTCTGTGCCTTCGGCGAAGATCACATAGACGAAGGAGTAGCCGAAGAAACTGTAGCCGCGCACCGTCTTCGCGCCCGGCACCGACAGCATCGTGGTGGCGAGCGGATAGGTGACCTGGTTCTCGACGATCTGCGGCGCCTGGCCGGGCCAGGTGGTGCCGATGATCACCTGCGTGTCCGACAGATCGGGCAACGCGTCGAGCGGGGTCGCGCGGACCGCCAGCAGCCCGACAACGAGCAGCGCCAGCGCGCCAAGCACGACGAACAGCCGGTTGCGCACCGAGCCCTGGATGACGCGCGCGATCATCGGCCCGCCTCGCGCGCAATCGTCCGGATCGTCGGGCCTTCGCGCGCCTGATCGAAGCCGAACCGTACCCGATCGCCGACCTTGAAGTCGCGCGCCAGCGCCGGGGTGCCGACGCGGAAGGTCATCGTCATCGCCGGCCAGTTTAGCGCCGGGACCGGCTGGTGGCTCAGCGTGATCGCCTCGGTCGTGATCCGGTCGATGCGCCCGACGGTTTCATAGGCGCCGGCGGGTTGCGCCGCAGCGATCGGTCGTGCCGGAATCGCCGCAAGGCTCGCCTCGGAATCGATCAGGAACTGGCCCGACGCGACGACCTTCTCACCCGCGGCGAGACCCGCGAGGATTGCGCTGCGGCCGCCGCTTTCGGCGCCGACGCGCACCTCAGCGGGCTGGTAGCGCCCGCCGGGAAGCGCGAGCATCACCAGATTGCGCCGGCCGGTCCGGATCACCGCCTCGGTCGGGACGAGCAGCGCGTCGCGCGCGTTCCCGCCGAAATCGACGCGCGCGAACATCCCGGGCCGGAGCCGCCCGCCGCGGTTCGGCAATTCGATCCGCACCGTGAGCGTTCGCGTGTCGGGCTGCACATTGGGCAGGATCGCCGCGACGCGGCCGGCGAACCGCTCGCCCGGAAAAGCCGTCAGCGTCGCGCCGGCGCTTTGCCCCGGCCGCAACTGCGTGGCCAGCGCCTCGGGCACCGCGGCATTGAGCCATACGGTGGCGATGCCGTTGATTTCGGCCAAGGTCTGGCCGGCGGCCAACGTCATCCCCGCGCGAACGCCGAGCGTCTTGATCATGCCGCCGGTCGGGGTCGAAACGGTGAGCGTGTCGCGCGGGCGACCGCTGGCCTCGACCGCCGCGACCGTCGCCGGGGGCATGCCGAGCAGCACGAGCCGCTGGCGCGCGGCGCGCGCGAGCGCCGCGTCGCCGGTGCGGCGCACTGCGAGATATTCCCGCTGCGCGCCGCCCCATTCGGGGACGAGCAGATCGGCGAGCGGCGCGCCGGCACCGATCACGTCGCCCGGCGCGCGCGCATAGACACGCGTGACGAAACCGCCGCTGCGCGCCTGCACCACCGCGACGTCGCGCTCGTTGAAATCGATCGTCCCGGCGGCGGTGAGTGCGCCGTCGAGCGTGCCGCGCTCGGCGGCGACGATCCGCGCGCCGAGCCGCTGGAGGCGCGCCGGGTCGATCGCCGCGCCGGCCGTGCCGGGCGCCTCGTCGGCATATTTCGGAACCAGCGCCATATCCATGAACGGCGATTTGCCGGGCTTGTCGAAATGCTGCGACGGCACCATCGGATCGTACCAATAGAGGATTTTGCGGCCATTTTCGGCGGCGGCGGGCGGCGCCCCGCGCTGCGCAAAAGAGGCGATGCCGTAACCGGCGGCGCCGGCAACCAGCGCAAGGATCGCGGCGGCGATGCCGAGGCGCGCGCGCATAGAGAGATGAGCGGTCATCGATCGTCGCTCCCATAAGTGAGGACAAGCCGTGCGGCGTCGCGCGCCACGATCGCCGCGCGATCGAGCGTATCGAGCGACGCCTGCGCCAGCGCGGTCTGCGCGGCGATCAGCTCGGTCAGCGACGCGCGACCCGCGGCATAGCTGGCGGTCTCGAGATCGGCGCGCTGGCGGGCGAGCGGCAACAATGTCCGCTCGGCGCGCATCCATTGCTCGTGATGCATGACATGATCGGCAAGCCCGGCTTCGAGATCGGCGAAAAGGGCGCGGCGCATATCCTCCTGCTCGGCGAGCGCGGTCCCCTTTTCGGCGACCGCCGCGGCGATCATCGGGTCCTGACGCCGCTTGGCGAACAGCGGCAGGCTCGCGGTGACCCCGGCCGAGATCATATCGCCGTACCGCTCGGCGCGCCGGCCATAGCCGATATCGAAGCTCCAGTCGGGGCGTTTCTCGGCGCGCGCCGCGACGATATCCGCCTCGGCCCGCCCGGTCCGCGCGATCGTTGCGGCAAGGTCGGGGTGGCGGTCGACCGCCGCGCGCAACGCCGCCGGGTCGATCGCGAATGCCGGCACCGCGCCTTCGGGCTCGGGCGCGGGATCGCCGGTCCAGCGCGCCAGCGCCGCCCGCGCGCGCGCCGTTTCGGCGGCGATTTCGCTGCGCTTGTCTTCCAGCGCCGCGATCGCCTGGCGGATGTCGAGCGCCTGCGCCGGGCGGACACTGCCCGCGGCGACGCCCGATGCGGCTGCCGCGGCGACGCGGGTCAATCGCGCCAGCACATCGTCGATCGCCGCGCCGCGTTGGCCGGCGAAGGCGAGGTCGATCCAGGCGACCGCGGTGGCGATCCGCACGCGGCGGTCTTCCACCGCCGCCTGCGCCTCGCCGATCGCGACGTCCGCCGCCGCGCGTCCGCGCGCGGCGCGGCGCTTGGCAAGATTGGGCACGTCCTGCGTGACGCCGAGCCGGGTCATCGTCATCGGCTCGCCGTCGAAGGTGAAGGCGGGCGGGCCGGAGACCGGGAAATTCTCGATGCGCAGGCCGAGTTTGGGATCGGGCAATTGCCCCGCGGCGACCGCCGCCGAGCGGCGCGCGTCGATAGCCAGCCCGCGCGCGCGCAACGACGGCGCATTGCGCGCCGCTTGTGCCAGCGCCGCATCGAAGGTCAGCGATCCGGCGGATACCGCGCCGGGCAGTGCCGCCAGCGCCGCGCTCAGCGCGGCAGCGGCCTTGAACAATGACATGGGAGGAATCCTCAGCTCGATCGGTCGATGGCCGCGGGTCCGCGCGCCCGACAGCAAACGGGCGTTGTGGACGCGGTGCGGCCGGCGATCAGCCGAGGGGTGAGGGCGGGGGCGTTTCGGGCGGGCGGTCGGTGCCCGCGAGCTCGCGCGCGGCGACGCCGAACAATTGGGATGCCGTGACGGTCGCCGGCGCGAACGGCGCGTCGGGCGCCGGCATCAGCGGCACCGCGCAGGCGGTCGCGGCGATACAATCGAGCGTCAGGCCCTGGCACGGCTTCTTGTCGGGCGTGGCGGGGTGCGCGCCCATCAGCGCCATGCAATCGGCGTCCATCGTCTGCGCCGGCGCGGTCATCGCCATCGGCACGACCGCGGCGGATGCCGCGGTCTGCTCGCCGAGCAGTCCGATCACCGCGCCGAAGAGCAGCAGCAGGGCGAGCATCCGCGTCATGGCCGTTACATTAGGCGAGATGAGGAGCGGCGGCAATCGAGGCCGATCTGGCGGTGGGAAGGCGATGGATGAGTCCCGAAAGCCCGGCATGACGGGAAGGATTTCGGGACTCGTCCGTTGAGTTCTCACCACTAGCAGCGAGCGCGGCGCCGACCGATGCTTATCGTCGTCCCGCTCATCGACAATTCTTGCTTAATGCCGGGTAAAAGTCCGCGCGGCCGCGCCTTCCGGCCGCCACGACAGACATGATCCGCGCATTTGCGCCGGCGAGCGGGCCGAATATTAGGATTTCAATTGCAACCTAAAGGAAACGCTCGACAATTGCCGTTGTGCGACGACGAAAAGCGCCGTATGGAGCATCCCGATAAGTTCGATAACTGGTCGCGTAGTCAGTAAACTTCTTTTCGGGAAGGGCGATTTCGCCAGGCGACGACCGGTTCTGATAACATTCGCGCAATTCTTAACCGTTCGTTTCCCTTGGCGGCATAGCGGAGCAGCAGCAACGCATCATCACGATCGCGATCGACGAGCGTGATCGGGTGCGAAAAAGGGGACGGGGGATGAGCGGCTTGCGCGGTTTATGCGCCACATTCGCGATGCTCGGGCTGGTCGCGCCGGGCGTCTGCGGGGTGGGTTTCGCACAATCGGGAAACAAGCGCGCGCTGCTCGAAGACAGTTTTCGCATCGGCGACGACGGCGGCGCGCTGTGCCAGGCGCAAAACAGCAGCGCCGATCCCGCCGCGCGCACGATGTTCGATCGCGCGTGGATGCTGGTGTGCCGCGACGCCGCCCGGCCGATCGGGCAGGTCTATATGCTGCGATCGAGCGGCGGCGACGACGCGGCGGTGCTGCTCGATCGGCTGGCCGCCTCGCGCAAGGCGACGGTCACTTGCGATGCGGCGCGCGATGCCGCGCTTCCCGGCCTCGGCGCGGTT
Source organism: Sphingomonas sp. 66-10 (assembly GCF_001897045.1). Classification (NCBI taxonomy): domain Bacteria; kingdom Pseudomonadati; phylum Pseudomonadota; class Alphaproteobacteria; order Sphingomonadales; family Sphingomonadaceae; genus Sphingomonas; species Sphingomonas sp. 66-10. Next base: position 10,053 of record NZ_MKRR01000017.1, on the reverse strand, counting down.
TCGGTGCGCAACTGCACCGCGAGCGGCAGCGGCTATCGCATCGTCAGCGCGCGGCGCAACGGGCGGCTCTATGTCGCGCAGGGGCAGGCGATCTATGCGAGCGCGCTCGATCTCGCGCTGCGCACGGTGATCGCGGGCCGGCCGGTCCCGGGCAAGATCGATATCGTGACGACGGGGGCGGGGAGCAGCGCCGCCTTCGCGCGGCTGCAGGCGACGACGCTCGATGCGCAATCCGCGCTGGCGGAAGGCTATCGCCGCAACGCCGCGGGCAATTATGCCGAGGCGGCGGAATTCTTCGACAGCCTCTTCGATCGCTTCGCGCAATCGCCCGAGGCGGCGGGGCTGACCCCGGTGGAGCGCGCCAATCGCGCGCACGAATATCTTATCAACCGCGCGTTGCAGCTTTCCAATCTGGGGTTGCGCGATCAGGCCGATGCCGCCTTCGCCCGCGCGCATGCGATCGTCACCGCCGATGCGGTGCAGCTTCGCCTGCGCCGCAATTTCGAGGCGATGCATCATATCAACGGACAGGATCTGGCGGGCGCGCTGGCGATCCTCGATCGGCCCTTGTCGGACGGCGCGGCGCTGGCCGAGGCGGATGCCGGATCGGTCGCGCTGACCCCCGAGGCGGCGGCGGAGATGAACAGCGGGGTGCCCGAGATGAAGGCGCTCGGGGTGCGGCAGGATACCAAGCTCACCCCGCGCGAACGCGCCGCGATCATCGATGCGCAGGCCGGGCAATTGCGCGGGACGATCCTGCGGCTCGAAGGCAAGCCGGCCGAGGCGCGCGCGGCGCTGACGCGCGCGCAGGCCGATGCGGTGGCGATCCGCGACGGGCGCGTCACCTCGATCACGCGGCTGCGCGCGCAATTGCTCGGCGAGATCGCGCTGACGTGGGAGGCGCAGAAGGATTACGGCCAGGCCGAGGCATTGCTGCGGCAGGCGCTGGCGCTGCTCGCGGCGCAATATCCCGAAACCGCCGCGGTGAACGGCGCGCGGGCGCGGCTCGGCGCGTTCCTCGTGCGGCGCGGGCGGACCGACGATGCGCTGGCGACCTATGGCGCGATCTTCGCCTCGACCGCCGCCAACCACGCCGCGCTCACCGGGATGGCGAACCAGCTCCAGCCCTATTTCTCGCTGCTCGCGCGGGAGATTCCGCAGCGGCCGGCGCTGGTCGGCGATCTGTTCACCGCGTCGCAGATGCTCGTCCGGCCGGGGGCGGCGGATACGCTGGAGCTGCTGGCGCGCGAACTCTCGGCGGGCGACGACGAGGCGGCGCGGCTGTTCCGCCAATCGGTTTCCCTGTCGCGTGATATCGAGCGGCAACGCATCGTGCTGGCGCAATTGATCCAGGACGCGCAGCAGGATGCATCGCTGCGCCCGCGCATCGCGCAGCAGCAGGCCGATGTCGATGCGCTCGCCGCGTCGCAGACCGCGACGCTCGCCGCGCTCGAACCCTATCCGCAATTCCGCGCGGTGAGCCCGCGGATCGTCTCGCTCGCCGAGATGCAGGCGACGCTCAAGCCCGGCGAGGGCTATTTCAAGCTCGCCCAGCTTGGCGACGCTTTCTATGCGATCTGGATCGATGACGCGGGCGCGACGGGCTATCAGCTCGCCGCGAGTGCGGGCGATGTCGCCGCCAAGGTCGCGGCGCTGCGCGAGACGATCTCGACCGAGGTCAACAACGCCCAGACCACTTATGCGCTCGACGTGCCGACCGCGCGCACGCTCTATACCGATCTGTTCGCGCCGATCGCGCCGCGGCTGGCGAAGGTGCGCCACCTGATCTTCGAGCCCGACGGCGCGATGCTGCAATTGCCGGTGACCTTGCTGGTCGCCGATCAGGCGGGGGTCGATACCTATGAGCGCCGCGTCGCGCAGGGGGCCGACGAATTCGATTTCCGCGGCATCGCCTGGCTCGGGCGCGATCATGCGGTGAGCACCGCGCTCTCGGCGCGCGCCTTCCGCGATGCGCGCGCGGCGGCGCCCTCGACCGCGCAGCATCGCTATATCGGCTTCGGCGACAATGCCCCGGTCGGCGGGATGATCAAGGCGGCGCTGACCCGCGGGACGGTGACGGGCGGCGCGAGCGCCGATTGCAGCTGGCCGGCGGCGCAGTGGAACAGCCCGATCCCGGCGACCGAATTGCATGAAGCCGCGC
>NZ_MKRR01000017.1:5584-7845 GCF_001897045.1 Sphingomonas sp. 66-10 | reverse complement strand
ACCGACGATGCGGTGCGCACGCGGGCCGATCTCAACCAGTTCCGCATCCTGCATTTCGCGACCCACGGGCTGGTCACCCCGCCGCGCGCGGGATGCCCGGCGCGCCCGGCGCTCGTCACCAGCTTCGCCGACACGCCGACCTCGCACGGGTTGCTCCAGTTCGGCGAGATCTTCGACCTCCGGCTCAACGCCGATCTCGTCATCCTCTCCGCCTGCGACACCGCGGGGGTGGCGGGGGCCGAGGCGACGCGCGAGACCGGGCTGACCGGCGGCGGCGGGACGTTCGACGGGCTGGTGCGCGCGTTCATCGGCGCGGGCAGCCGCTCGGTGATCGCCAGCCACTGGCCCGCGCCCGAAGCCTATCATGCGACCGAGCGGCTGATCGCGGGGATGTTCGATACCGGCGGGGAGCGCCCGATCGGCGAGGCGCTGCGCGCGGCGCAGGTGCGGCTGATGGACGATGCCGATACCTCGCACCCCTTCTATTGGGCGGGCTTTGCGATCGTCGGAGACGGTGCGCGCCCGCTGATCGCGGCGCGCTGAGCGGCGATGACGCGCGGCCTCGTCCCTCGAGCGATGCGCGTCGTGCGCGACGCCGGGCGCGGTCGGCTGGCCGCGGCGGTGCTGGTGCTCGCGCTCGCGCTGTTCGTCGCGGGGTGGGACTGGGGCCGCCCGCTCGGCGCGGGCACGCACGCGCGCGAGATCCCGACCGCCGACGCCGAACGCGGGCTCTATGACTGGCGCGCGGCGACCTTCGCGCCGCGCGTCGCGCAGGACAAGCGCCTCGTGATGATCGTCTATGACGACCAGACCCTGATCGCGACGCGCAAGCGCTCGCCGCTCGATCGCGGGCTGCTGGCGCGCGCGTTGCGCAATCTCGACGCGATGGGGGCGCATTCGATTGGGGTCGACATCCTGTTCGATCAGCCGCAGGACGAGGATAATGCGCTGCTCGCCGCGCTGCGCGCGATGCGCACCCCGGTGTGGCTCGGCTATGCCAATCTTGGCGACAACCGCGAACAGATCATCTTCGAGCAGCAGCAATATCTCGATCGCTTCATCCGCGCCGCGCGCACCGGTCGCGTGCGCCCGGCGAGCATCCGGCTCGAAACCGATTCGGACAATGTCGCGCGCAGCTGGCCGACCCCGCAGCCGGGCCAGCCGCCGCTGCTCGCGCTGGCGATGCGGCCCGCCGCCGCCTTCGCCGATTATCGCGGCGCGATCCGCTATCGCCTGCCCCAGCCGCAGCCCGACCGGTCGGAGGAGCCGGTGATCCCGAGCCTGCAGATCGACCTGATCGCCGATCCCGCGATGAGCGCCGCGCTGGCGCCGATGGTGCGCGGGCGCGACGTGCTGATCGGCGGCGACATCGTCGATATCGACCAGTTCGAAACCCCGCTCTCGGGGCGCGGCGCGCATTCGACGATGATCGGGCTGGAGGTACATGCGACGATGCTGGCGCAAGTGCTCGACGGGGCGCGGCTGCGCACGGTGCCGGTCGGCGTGCGCTGGCTGGCGGCGGCGCTGGTCGTGCTCGCCGCGGCGGCGACCAGCCTCGCCGAATTGCGCTGGCTGTGGCTCGGCCCGGCGCTGGTGGTGCAGGCCGGGGCGATCGGCGGGCTGCCGCTGGTGCTCCAGGCCAATGGCTGGGGCACCAAGGGGCTCCCCGCGGCGGGCTGGGCGATCGCGTGGATCTTCGCCTTCACCGCGGTGGGCGTCGCGGCGCGCGCGGTGACCTCGCAGCAGCGCCGCTTCGCGCAATCGGCGCTCGGCAAATATCTGCCGCGCGATATCGCCACGCAGATCCTGCAGGAGCCCGAAAAGCTCGCGCTCCACGGCGAGAAGCGCGCGATCTTCACGCTGTTCACCGATCTCGAAGGCTTCACCAAGCTCAGCCACGCGATCGCGCCGGAAATGGTCGCGCAATTGCTCAACCGCTATCTCGATATGCTGAGCGACGTGGTGCTCGCGCACGGCGGGACGATCGACAAATTCGTCGGCGATGCGGTGGTCGCCTTCTGGGGCGCGCCGATCGCGCGCGATGACGATGCGCGCAACGCCGCGCAGGCGGCCTATGCGATGTGGCAGGCGGGGGAGGCGTTTCGTCGCGATCTGCCCGCCGGGGTGCCACCGATCGGGCGCACCCGTGTCGGGCTGCATCACGGCGACGCGATCGTCGGCAATTTCGGCGGCGAGGGGCGCATCCAATATACCGCGCTGGGCGACAGCATGAACACCGCGTCGCGGCTCGAATCCGCCAA
>NZ_MKRR01000017.1:0-5558 GCF_001897045.1 Sphingomonas sp. 66-10 | reverse complement strand
GCTGCGCGGCCGGCAGACCCCGGTCGATATCTTCGAGCCGGCGCCCGATTTTCCGGCGGAGGAGCGCGCCGCGCTCGGCCATATCGTCACGGCGCTCGACGCGGGCGCCTGCCGCGACGCGGCGCTGGCGGACCTGCGCGCGATGATCGCGCGCCACCCGCGCGACGCCGCGCTCGCCAATCTTCTCAACCGTTACGAGCATATCGAGGGAGGTGCCTATGACCTGGGATAGGATCGCGCTGCGCGGCGCAATCGCCGGACTGGCGCTCGCGCTGGGGTCCGCGGCGATCGCCGACACGATCGTCGTGCGTGCGTCGGGGCCGTCGGCGAAAAACTATCCGCCGGGCCGCAAGCTCGCCGAAAGCGGGGCGCTCGCGCTCCAGCCCGGCGACGTCGTGACGCTGCTCGACGCGAAGGGCACACGCACCTTGCGCGGGCCGGGCAATTTCAACGTCGCCGCCGCCAATGCCGCGCCCGCCGGCGGGGTCGCGCTCGCCGCCCTGCTCGATACCAAGCGCGTGCGCCGTGCGCGCACCGGGGCGGTGCGCGGGGGTGTCGGCCAGCCGGGCACGCCGCGTCGCCCCAATCTGTGGCTCGCCGATGTCGCGACGCCGGGCGCGCTCTGCGTCGCCGATCCGGCGACCCTCAAATTGTGGCGCGCCGACACGACCAGGGCGGCGACCGTCCAGATCGCGGGCGGGGGCGCACAGGCGACCGCGAGCTTCGCCGCCGGCGAGGCGATCGCCGCCTGGCCCGCCGCGCTGCCGGTGCGCGACGGCGCCAGCTATCGCGTGAGCGCGGACGGCCATCCCGCCGAGATCCGCGTTGCGCTGATCGATGCCGGGACGGCGGGGATGGACACGATCGCGTCGACGCTGATCGCGCACGGCTGCACCGCGCAGCTCGACCTGCTGGTCGATGCCGCCGCACCTGCCGACACGGCGGCAAAGGATTGAAACTACAGGGAAGCCTGCTTGTCGCGAGGCGGGCGGACTGATAGCCTCGGGGTGGATCGCGCCGGATCAGACGCCATCCCACCCGGGCCGCAAAAAGGGCGGCGCCACGGCACAACGCCAGCGCGCGCACAGGGTTCAGGACGGGCGGCCTGCCACAGGCCGCCCGACGGTTCGGGGGACAGGGAATGCGGGTTCATCAGGGTTTCGGGCGTGCGGCGCTGTGGCGCTTTACGCTGGGCCTTACGGCATTGGCCCCGGCGCCGGCTGCAGCGCAGGTTACCGCGCGCCCGCCGACCCGCGAGGAATTGTCGCGCGGTGCGCTTACCGGCGAGCCGGCGGCGCCGGGCGGGCGGCTGACGGTGGTCGGCGGGGTCGAGCGCGCGCCGTGCCCGCTCGCCGATCCGCGCTACGCCAATGTCACGGTCAATTTCAGCGACGTCCGGCTCGAAGGGCTGCGCGTCGTCGACCCCGGGGCGCTGCGCGACACGTGGAGCGACCTTGCCGGCCACGATGTGCCGATCGCCAGCCTGTGCGAGGTGCGCGACCGTATCGCCACCGCATTGCGCCAGATGGGCTATCTCGCCGCGGTGCAGGTGCCGCCGCAGCGCATCGACAAGGGTGGTGTCGTCCGGCTCGACGTGTTCATGGCCAGGCTGGTCGCGATCGAGGTGCGCGGCGAGGCGGGCAACAGCGAGCGGCTGATCGCGGCGCATATGGAGGCGCTGAAGGACGAGCCGGTGTTCAACGTCCACGAGGCCGAACGTCATCTGCTGCTCGCGCGCGATCTGCCCGGTTATGACGTCCGGCTCGCGCTCCGCCCCGCGGGCACCGCGCCGGGCGAGGTGATCGGCGAGGTGACGGTGACGCGCCGACGTATCGAAGTCGATATCAACGTGCAGAATCTGGGCAGCAGCGCGGTGGGGCCGGTCGGCGGGCTTGCGCGGTTGCGGATCAACGATCTCACCGGGCTGGGCGACAGCACGACGTTCAGCGTCTTCAACACCGCGCAGCCGAGCGAGCAGACCGTGCTCGAGGTCGGGCACAATATGGCGCTGGGCAGCAACGGGCTCAGGCTGTCGGGCGATTTCACTTATGCGTGGAGCAAGCCCGATGTCGTCGGCGGGCAGCTTTCGTCGACCACGATGATCGCGACCGGCGCGTTGAGTTATCCGCTGATTCGGCGACAGGTCCGCACGCTGATGGCGACCAGCGGGATCGACGTGATCGATCAGGATCTGCGCTTCGGTAGCGGCGCGGCGCGGGTGCCCTTGTCGCGCGATCGGCTGCGCGTGCTGTTCGCGCGGCTCGATGGCGATCTGATCGACCCGGAGAGCGTCGTCAGCGCCAATGGCTATTCGGCGCTCGAGCCGCGTTGGCATCTCGGTGGTTCGCTCGAATTGCGTCAGGGGCTCGCCGGGCTCGGCGCGAGCAAGGCATGCCGCGCGCTCGTCGGCTGCGGCACGCCGGTGAGCCGCGAGGGCGGCGACGCCTCCGCCTTCATCGTACGGGCGAGCGCGCAGGCCGAATTCCGCCCGACCCCGATGTTCACGATCGCGCTCGCGCCGCGCGCGCAATATAGCCCGGACGTGCTGCTCTCCTATGAGCAGATCAGCGCGGGCAATTACACCGTCGGGCGCGGCTATGATCCGGGGACGCTGACCGGCGACAGCGGCTTCGGCGTCTCGACCGAATTGCGCTACGGCCGGCTCGTGCCGCGCGGGGCGAAGCCGTTCGCGTTCCAGCCGTTCGTGTTCATGGATAGCGCCTGGGTGTGGCACCACGGCGCCAGCTATGCCGGGTTCGATCCGCAGCGGCTGGTTTCCGCCGGCGGGGGCGTGCGCGCCACCTGGGCGGGCCACGCGCGGCTCGACCTCACCGTCGCCACCCCGTTGCGCACCGCCGGTTTCCAGACCGAGCGCGGCGCGACGCGGGTGTTGTTCTCGCTCAGCACGCAACTCCTGCCGTGGAGGCACCAATGACCCGTTCGACCCGGATGCTGCTCGGCGCGCGCGCCAGCGCCTTGGCGCTCGCGGTGGCGTGGGCGGTGTCGCCCGCCGGCGCGCAGACCTTCCCCGGCGGGGCGCAGGCGACCCCCAGCTACGATCCCGCCAAGGTGAGCATCTCGTCGGCGTCGAATGTCGATAATATCACCGTCAACAGTGCGCAGGCGGTGATCAACTGGACGCCGCCGCCGAGCAGCGGGACGATCGACTTCCTCCCCGCCGGCCATGCGATGAACTTCAGCGGACCGGTCAGCTCGTTCGCGCCTTATACCGTCCTCAACCGGGTGGTGCCGGGCGGGACGGTCGCGCAGGCGATCGCGCTCAACGGCACGGTGCAGAGCGATTCGTTCGGATCGATCTGGTTCTATTCGCCGGGCGGGATCATCGCCGGGGCGACGAGCGTGTTCAACGTCGGGTCGCTGGTGCTGACCGCCAACGATATCGACACCACCGGGGGGCTGTACGGCGCCACCGGCGAGATCCGCTTCCGCGGCGCGGCGGGCAGCAATGCGGCGGTGCAGATCGCCCCGGGGGCGACGATCAACGCGCTGACGCCGGGCACCTATGTCGCGCTCGTCGCGCCGCGCGTCGAGCAGGGCGGGACGATCAACGTCGGCGGATCGGCAGCCTATGTCGCGGCGGAGAGCGCGGATATCCGGATCAACGCCGGGCTGTTCGATATCACGGTCAACGCCGGCACCACCGACGCCAACGGCATCGTCCACACCGGCGACACCAACGGCCAGATCGCCTCGGGCGGCGGCGAGGCGCGGCGCATCTATATGGTCGCCGTTCCCAAGAACAATGCGCTGACCATGCTGCTGTCGGGCAATATCGGTTATGTGCCCGCGGGCGCTGCGATCCCCGACGATAACGGCGTAGTGCTCTCGGCGGGCTATGATCTCGCGGGCGGCGCGGTCGCCACCCCGCGCAATGCGACCGCGACCGCCGACGCCGGGTTCACGATCGGCGCGAGCTTCTGGCAATCGGTGCTCAACGGCGCCGCGACCGGCGATATCGCGATCAACACCGGCGGCGGCGCGCGCGCCGGTTTCGGCGCGGACGTGACGCTCTCGGCCGAACGCAGCATCGCCTTGCTCGCGGGCCAGTCCGGCGGGATCAGCGTTGCGGGCAACATGACGCTGACCGCGGGCGTCGGCGCCACCGGCGGGGCGATCAGCCTGACGAGCATCGGGGGCACCGGCTCGGTCGACCTCGACGGCAGTATCGGCATCGCCGGCGGGCTGACGCTCAACGCCTTCGGCGACGGGTCGGCGGGGGTGAGCGGGACGCCGACGACCGGCGCCGATGCGTTCGGCGGGACGATCGCGCTCATCGCCAATGGCGGGACGATCAGCGCATCGACGCTTTTCGCCAATGCCACCGCGAACAGCGGCTATGGCACAGATCGCTCGGGCAATGCGACCGGGGGCAGCATTGCGCTTTCCGCGCTTAGCGCGCCGCCGCCGGCCGGAAAACCGGGGGGATTGCTGCAGTTCGCCGCGACGACGCTCGACGCGTCCGCCAGTACGCCGACGCAATTCGCCGCCGCGCCGACCAACGGCGGTTCGGGGTTCGGCGGCAGCATCGCGCTGACCGGCGCGGGCGGGGTGCTTGATCTCGGCTCGGTCAGCGCGACGGCGCAGGCGACCGGCGGCAATGCCGGCACCGGCAGCGCGGGCAATGCGACCGGCGGGAATATCAGCGTCGCGATATCCGCGGGCACGCATCAATGGAGCGGGTTCACCGCCGATGTCGGGGCCAATCCGGGCTATTCCAGCAACGGCGGCAATTTCGGCGCGGCAGTCCCCGGGGCGAACGGGATCGCGATCGATGTCGGCGGCCCCGGCAGCCTGACGCTCGACGGCTTCGTCTCGCTTTCCGCCGATGCGACGATGACCGGCGTCGGCGCGGCGGGGGCGGCGTCGCGCGCCGGGCGGATCTCGCTGCTGGCGCATGACGGCGGCACACTGGCGATCGGCAGCAATCTGTCGGTCAGCGCGATCGCGCGTGCGTTTGCGCCGGATTTCGGCACGACCGCCGGGCTGCGCTCGCCCGATCTTTTCGGCGGGACGATCAGCATCGGCGCGGCCGGGGGGACGTTCACCACACCGGGGCTGCAGGTCGACGCCTCGGCCTATGCGCCGCAGGGCGGGTTCGGCAATCCGGCGCAGTCGGGCAATGCGACCGGGGGCGACGTTACGCTGTTCGCGAGCGCGTCGGGCGGCGCGCGCGGCAATCTCACGCTCAGCAATTGCGCGTCTTTCGGCTGTTTTGCCTCGGCGAACGGCGGTGGCGGGGTTGGGCCGGCGGGGTCCAACGGCACCGGCGGGACGATCCTGCTCTATGCCGCCGACGCGGATTTCTCCGCGCTGGGCCGCATGACTCTGTCGGCGACCGGCGACGGCGGCGCGCCGGGGTTCAGCAGCGCGGGCGGGCGCAGCGGCGACGGGCTCGGCGGCCGCGTGACGGTGGAGAGCCGCACCGGCGCCACCAATGACGCGACGCTGGCGTTCGACAATCTCGATCTGATCGCGAGCGGCACCTCCGCCGCGACCGGCGAAGGCGTGTTCTTCAACCAGGGCGACGGCGGCAACGG
>NZ_MKRR01000016.1:0-2830 GCF_001897045.1 Sphingomonas sp. 66-10 | reverse complement strand
CAAGGCAGCAGCGCGTCGAGTTGGTTGACCGGCTGGTCTGCGATGCGGGCCAGGGCATTGGCGAGCCAGGCTTGCGGATCAACGTTGTTGAGGCGGCAGGTCTGGATCAGCGAATAGGCAACGGCCGCGCGCTGGCCGCCACGATCCGATCCGCAGAACAGCCACGACTTGCGCCCGAGAGGTACACAGCGCAGCGATCGTTCGGCGGCATTGTTCGAGAGGCAGACCCTGCCATCGTCGAGGAACCGGGTGAACGCACCCCAGCGACGCAACATGTAGTTGATGGCTTTGGCCACGTCGTGGTTGCGGGAAATCCTGGCGAGCTGCGCGTTCAGCCACTCGTGTAGTTCCTCGATCAGCGGCGCGCTCAGCTCCTGGCGAGCGGCGAGCCGCTCGGCGGGGTTCTTGCCGTTGATGTCGCGCTCGATCGCGAACAGGGCGTCGAGCTTCTGCACGGCTTCCAGCGCGATCGGGTAGATGACCGGCACCTTCTCGCCGCGGCTCTTCTTGCGTGCCGCGCCCGCAATGTCGGCAAGCTCGAAGAACTTCCGGCGGGCGTGCGCGAAGCACCCTGCTTCCAGGATCGGCCCGGGTTGGCGATCGGCAACATACAGATCGCCGTAGCCGCCATAGGCATCGGCCTGCAGGATCCCTGACCAGGACGCGAGATGTGCTCGAGGATGCTCGCCGCGTCGGTCGCGCGAGTAGTGGAAGATGACTGCCGGCGGATCAGAGCCGCCGAACGGCCGATCATCGCGCACATAGTCCCATAGTCGGCCGGTATCGGTCTTGCCCTTGGCCATGACCGGCACCGTCGTGTCGTCGCCATGGAGGCGGTCGGCGGCAAGGACGTGGGCCTCGATCATCCGGTAAATCGGCATCAGGGCGAGGCACGCAGCCCCGATCTGGTCAGCCAGCGTCGACACGCTGAGCGGGACGCCTTCGCAGGCAAAGCGCTCGGCCTGGCGGTGGAGTGGCTGATGCTGGCCGTACTTGTCGAACATCAGCATGGCGAGAAAGCTGGGGCCCGCCCATCCGCGCGGGGTGACGTGGAACGGTGCTGGTGGCTGCGTGATCTTCTCGCAGTCCCGGCAGACGAACTTCTCGCGCACCGTCTGGATGACCTTCCACGCGCGCGGGATCACTTCGAGCGTCTCGGTCACATCCTCGCCCAGTCTGGACAGGCGGTCGCTGCCGCAGGCCGGGCACGAGCATGGCGCGGAAACAACCACGCGCTCGCGCGGCAAGTGCTCGGGAAACGGCTTGCGGACCGGCTTCTTGCGCTCGAACGCGGAAATGGTCGTCATCTTCGCTGCGGCGGCTTCGGCGGCGAGCTCGTCTTCCGCTGCATCGGCTTCCAGGTCTTCATACCCAAGCTCGAACTGGGCAAGCAGCCGTTCGGTGCGCTCGGCACTGACCCCGTACTGCTCGCGGCGCAGCTTGGCGTTCTGCAACTTGAGATGTGCGATCATCGCTTCGGTGGCGCTGGCCAAGGCCCGCGCGTTGGCCAGCTCAGCCTCGACCACGGCGGCGCGTTGCTCGGCCGCGTTGGCCTTCTGCAGCGCCAGCGTCAGCAGCGCCTTGAGTGCTTCGGCATCATCTGGGAAGGGTGAAACAGCGGCTTCCATGGGCGCGAGTGAATCACTGACAACCTCTCTAAGCAAGCCCGAAATGCTTGGATTATCGGCTATCCCGCGCTCTGCGGGCGCCACGAATACTGCGGGTTACGCCAGTCGATCCCGTCCAGCAGGCAAGCCAATTGCGAGCTCGTCAGCGACACCGTCCCGTCCTGCGCCGACGGCCACACAAACCGACCCTTCTCGAGCCGCTTGGCATACAGCGACATGCCGATCCCATCGTGCCAGATGATCTTCACCAGCGATCCGGAGCGGCCACGGAAGACCCACAGATCACCGCCGAATGGGTCCTTGGTGAAGTGCTGCTGGACCATTGCGGCCAGGCTCTGCATTCCGCGCCGCATATCGGTATGGCCCATCGCGATCCACACCCGCGCACCCGCCGGAATCATCGTATCGCCTTCAAGGCGGCCACCGCAAGCGCGGGCGAGGCCGAGGCGAAAATCCGCAATCGCCGGCCATCGGCGAAGTCCAGCACGATCGCGGCTTCCGGCTCTTGCGCCGAAGCGTTGGCGGTGGTTCCGGGCTCGTCCTCGATCACCGCCGGAACGAATGCCTCCTGAACCTGCTGCAAGGCTGCCCGGCGCCACAAGTAGATCAAGCCTCGGGAAACATCATGACGGCGCGCAACATCCGCCACACAGGCACCCGGCGAGAATGCCTCGCGCAAAATCTCCAGGCGATCCTGATCCGTCCAATCCCGGCGGCGTCGCACCCCCGTCAGCACCGTTACCTGTGTCATGGCTGTCCTAAGCGCGCCCTATTGCACGACCTATAGGACGTCCTGACACACCAGACGGCAGCAGCAAGCGCGGCTCACCGGACGGTTACGAATCTTCAAAGTCTGAGCTACGACGTTCCCAACGTCCAGCTCGAGGATGTGGGTACGGCACCGGGCTATGCCAATTTCACTATCCGGGGCCTCGGCATCAACAGCACGATCCCATCGATCGACCCCACCGTAGGCGTTTTCACTGACGGTATTTACCTCGGCATCAACGCTGGTGTCGTGCTGGACAACTTCGACCTTGAGGGGATCGAAGTTCTGCGTGGACCGCAAGGCTTGCTTTTCGGTCGCAACGTTACCGGCGGTGCCGTGGTTGTGCGGACCACGCGGCCCAGCTTCGATTTTGGAGCCAAAGCCAAGCTATCCATTGAAACGGGACTGAAAAAGACCGTAAGCGGCACGGTTA
>NZ_MKRR01000015.1:15016-15169 GCF_001897045.1 Sphingomonas sp. 66-10 | reverse complement strand
TGCTGTGCATCGTCGTGTTCCTTGGCCTCACGACACTGGCCGGTCGGTTCCGCTTCCCTCGCGTATCGACGGTCTCCACCAGCGCCATCGTCGCTGGACTGGTCACGGCACGGATCGGTTACGTCGCAGCGCATTGGTCGAGCTACACCGGCG
>NZ_MKRR01000015.1:14673-14916 GCF_001897045.1 Sphingomonas sp. 66-10 | reverse complement strand
CGCGCTGGCGGCAGGCTGGGGAGCGTTGGCTGTTGCGGGTGGCCTCTGGTTCTCGCTTCAGGCGCTGATCCCTCCCGTGACCTACGGCCCGTTCCCCTATCATCTCAACCTGACAACCCCGTCCGGCGCGCCGCTTCCACTCGATCGCTTCCGTGGCAGGCCCTTCGTGGTCAACCTGTGGGCGACATGGTGCGGTCCGTGTCGGCGTGAGCTGCCGATGCTCGATGCGGTTGCGTCGCGCCC
>NZ_MKRR01000015.1:0-14620 GCF_001897045.1 Sphingomonas sp. 66-10 | reverse complement strand
GCGGTTTTCTCGGCCGTGAAAATATCGGAGCGCGCCATGTCGCGCTCGACCCCGATCGTGGCCTTTCTCAAGCCCTGAAGGTGGCGGGGTATCCCGCAACGGCCTTCGTTGCGGGCGACGGCACGATCGTACAGCTCCAGCTCGGTGAATTGTCACGCGCTGCGCTCGCCGATGGAATCGAATTAGCAAGGAAACACCGATGAATCGTCGCAACCTGTTGTCTCGGGGCCTCCTGGCCGCGCTTGCCTTCGCCGCGCCGATCACGCCTCTCATGGCCCAGCAGCCCGATCTGTCGCGCAAGGCGGTCGTTGACGATCCCGTGGCTCCCAAGCGCGCCGGCAGGACCTACGACGTCACGGTTGTCGAGTTTTTCGACTATAACTGCCCCTATTGCCGTCGCATGGAGCCGGTGCTGAACGCCCTGCTTCGCTCCGACCCGAAGGTACGGGTCGTGTACCGGGACTGGCCGATCTTCGGACCTGCCTCGCGTGAGGCGTCACGCGCGGCTGTCGCGAGCCAATGGCAGGGCAGGCATGCCGCCTTTCACGAGGCCCTGATGACCTCGCCGGCGCGGCTCGACAGCGCGGGCGTCAAGGCAGCGGCTGCCAAAGCCAAGGTCGACTGGCCCCGTCTGCAACGCGATTTGAAGAACCGTGGCGCCGAAATCGACGCGCTGCTTACGCGCACCGATAGCATCGCCCAGGCGATCGGTTTCAACGGAACACCAGCGCTGATCGTCGGCTCGCAGGTCGTCGCCGGTGCTGTCGATCTCCCGACGTTGCGTCGTCTCGTCGCGGAAGCGCGCAAAAAACCAGCGGCGCGCTGACCATGCCCGGGCCGCTCAATCGGAGACAGCTTGCCGGCTTGGGCGCGGTGGTCGTGGGTGGTTGGGCAGTCGGGCAGGTTCTACGGCGTACCGCCCCGATCGGGCGCGACGTCGGGCCGACCGCCGACCTGATCCTTGCCGGTAACGGCTCGCCCGAGGACGGACCTGCCGATGCTACGCTCCGGCTTGCCGTGTTCACCGACTATCGTTGCCCGGCCTGCCGTCATGGATTTTCCGCCCTGGAAGAGGCTGTGCAACGCGACGGCAAGGTGCGGGTCATCTACAAGGATTGGCCCATCTTCGGTCCGCCATCCGAACGTGCCGCAAGCGTGGCGCTCGCGTGCGCCGAACAGGGAGTTTACCCGACCGTCCATCGTGCGTTGATGACGGACAGCCGCACGATCGACGACGACGTGTTGCGGGACGTCGTGATGCGCGCTGGCGGCGATTGGCTGCGCGCGATGACCTGGCTTGCCGCCCACGCGGACGCTGTCGCAGCCCGCCTGCGGGCGAACGGACAGGAAGCCTATTCGATCGGACTGGCGGGCACCCCGGGTTATCTTGCCGGTCCCATGCTGGTGATGGGCGCGATCGACGCCAGCGATTTCCAACGGCTGTTCGCGCGTGCGCGGGAAGAAAGCTGACGATGCGAGAGGATACGAAACATGATCGAGTATAATCACAAGGGCATGACGGTTGCGTCGCTCCATGACGAGCGCACCGGCAGCTTCCAGTATGTCGTGGTCGACGAAGCCACGAAGACCGCCGCGATTATCGATCCGGTCCTCGACTTCGATCCCCGTGCCGGTGCGACCGCAACCGACAATGCCGATATGATCCTCGAATATGTCCGCGCCAAGGGACTTACTGTGGAATGGGTGCTCGATACCCATCCCCATGCCGATCACTTCTCGGCCGCGCCGTATCTCGCGGAAAAGACAGGGGGCAAAACCGCGATCGGCACCAAGGTCGTGGAGGTGCAGAAGCTCTGGCAGGACATCTACTGCCTGCCCGACCTGCCCGTCGATGGTAGCCAGTGGGATCGCCTGTTCGCCGATGGCGAGCAGTTCAGGATCGGCTCGCTCGACGCGCACGTCATGCTGTCGCCCGGCCACACGCTCGCCTCGATCACCTACGTCGTCGGCGACGCGGCGTTCGTCCACGACACGCTGATGGTGCCCGACAGCGGCACCAGTCGGGCTGACTTTCCAGGCGGCAACGCGCGCGCGCTGTGGCGCTCGATCCGGGCGATCCTCGAACTGCCGCCCAGCACCGCGACCTATGTCGGCCACGACTACGGCAAGGACGGGCGCGAAGTCTTTGGACGATCGACCGTGGCGGACCAGCGTCGTGACAACATCCATGTGCACAACGGCATCGGTGAGGCCGAGTTCGTCGCCACCCGCGAGAAGCGCGACGCAACCCTGCCGCTGCCGGACCTGATGCTTGCCGCGCTCCAGGTGAACATCCGCGGCGGTCGCCTGCCGGAGCCGGAGGCGTGCGGCACAGCGTTCCTCAAGGTGCCGCTCAACCACTTCGGCGCGGGCAAATGACCGAACCAACGCCGCCAACGCCCGGTGATGATGGCGATGCCCAGCGTATCATCTTCGCCATTACCGCCGCGCTGCTCGTCCTCGTCGTCACCTACAAGGTAGGGCAGTCTGACGCGCCCGTGCAGGCACCCGTCGAGGTAGCAGCGGACGCCGCCTTTTCGCCACCGGCGGAAAGCACCATCCCCGCCGGGCCGGACGGCGACGCGATCCGGCGCGGTCGACTGATCTTCACCGCGAGCGCGGCTCATGCCGGCCAGTACGTCGGCAACGGCCTGACGTGCAGCAACTGTCACCTCGATGCCGGGCGGAAGGCCGATGCGTCCCCGATGTGGGCGGCCTGGGTCAGCTACCCAGCTTATCGCGCGAAGAACGGCCGGGTGAACACGATGGAGGATCGCATCCGCGACTGCTTCCTCTACTCGATGAACGCGCCCGCCTCGAAAGCCGGCGCCCCGCCGCCCTATGGCGACGATATCTACCGCGATCTCCAGAGCTATTTCGCCTGGCTCGCGACCGGCGCGCCATCCGGCAAGCCGCTGCCCGGTCGCGGGTTCATAAAGCTCGCCACAACCCCGATCGGGCACGATCCGGTTCGCGGCGCGATTGTGTTCGCCGGCCAGTGCGCATCATGCCACGGTGCGAACGGCCAAGGGCAGGCGAACCCGGACGGCAGCTATACTATCCCGCCGCTGTGGGGAGCGCGCTCCTACAATTGGGGTGCGGGCATGACCGGGCTGGCGTCGGCTGCCGGGTTCATCAAGGCCAACATGCCTTATGGTGAGGGCAACACGCTGACGGATCAGCAGGCGTGGGATGTCGCCGCCTATGTCGATAGTCGCGAGCGACCCCGCGATCCGCGGCAGACCGGGACTGTCGAGAGCGCACGTAAGCAGTTTCACCCCAAAGGGGACTATTATGGTCAGGAGATTGACGGAAAAATGCTTGGCAGCTGATCGCTCGGCTTCCTAACCAGTGTCACAACCGAACGGTTTTGACACCATTCCTTGAGTAGCCAAGTCAGCTAATCGCTTAGTGACCTAGCCGTAATGGATAAGTTGAGTCACTGCTGTTTTCTGCTTTCGTTCTCCACGATACTGAATCATAGAATTGTTATGCCAATCGCGCGTGAACATCGCTGGCTCTACCCGATTGACTGGCGTGAACTATCTGCCTTCATCCGGTTTGGCCGCGCCAAAGGACGCTGCGAACATTGTCAGCGCCCGCATGGTCGTCATGTGCTGCATCTGGGCGATGGTGTTTGGTGGGATGAGGACATAAGCAGGTGGCGCAACGGGCAGGGCAGGTGCGTTCGCCGCCTGCCGCCGCCCGACGCCCTCTTATGCGCGCAACCTGGCTTCGTCGGCATTGATCCACCTTCACAAGTGCGGATCACGCGCGTGGTTCTTGCTAGCGCGCATCTGAACCATGATCCGAGCGATAACCGACCACGCAACCTCGCTGCACTCTGCCAGCGGTGCCACATGCGCCACGACGCCAGCGAGCATCGCCGACGTCGGTGGATCAACGCCTTCCGTATGCGTGCGATCGGCGATCTATTTGCCTGATCCGAAATCTCCTGCTGACCGCCTGGGAGCTAATCAAAGATCACTCAGTCGGTGAATCGAACGCTGTCAGGATTGGGCACGGCCCTGCCGATCCCGAGCCGCACTCGCTGGCAAGCCGACGCAGCGAAGCACGCGCCTGTTCAAGCTCGGCGATCTTCGCATCCAGCGCCGCCATCTGCTCATGGGCGAGCTGGCGCGCACGCGCGCGATCGTCGGTCGCATCCAGCGCCAGAAGCTCACCGATCTGCTCGAGCGTGAAACCGGCTGCCTGCGCCGAGCGGATGAAGCGAAGGCGGCGGGCGTCATCGGTGCCGTAGCGCCGGATGCCGCCTCCGGCGCCAGCCCCGGTCGGCCGGTCTGGCTCGTCCAGCAAACCGCGACGCTGATAGTAGCGCACCGTTTCGACGCCGACGCCGCCCTCGCGCGCGAGCGCCGCGATCGTCATGCCGGTCATGCCTTGACTCCGTACTATGGTACGGACCCTATATAGGCGGGGCGAGGATATTGGAGAAGCGGCATGGCGAGCGCCCCCGCCAAACAGGCGACGATCTACCGGATGGTGATGCCGGAACATACCTGCCCTTTCGGGCTGAAGGCGAAGGATCTTCTGCGCCGGGAAGGCTATGCGGTCGATGACCATTGGCTGATGACGCGGGAAGAAACCGACGCTTTCAAGGCGAAGCACGGCGTCAAGACGACCCCGCAGATCTTTATCGCCGGGGAGCGGGTCGGCGGCTATGACGATCTGCGCCGCTTCTTCGGCAAGATGGTCCGCGACCCCAAGGCCGTCACCTATCGCCCGGTGATTGCCGTGTTCGCGATGACGGCGCTGATGGCGCTCGCCGCCAGCTATGCGGTACTCGGCACGCCCTTCACGGTGCGGGCGGGTGAATGGTTCATCGCGTTCTCGATGTGCGCTCTGGCGATGCTCAAGCTCCAGAACGTCGAGAGCTTCTCGAGCATGTTCCTCAACTACGATCTGCTCGCGAAGCGCTGGGTGCCCTATTCCTATGTCTATCCCTACGCGGAAGGAGCGGCGGGCGTCCTGATGGCAGCCGGCGCGTTGACCTGGCTGTCGGTGCCCGTCGCGCTCGTTATCGGTACGATCGGCGCGGTGTCGGTGTTCAAGGCCGTCTACATCGACAAGCGTGAGCTGAAATGCGCGTGCGTGGGCGGGGACAGCAACGTGCCGCTCGGCTTCATCTCGCTCACCGAAAACCTGATGATGGTCGCGATGGCGCTGTGGATGATCGCTGCGCCGCCCGTGCTGGCGATGGCGCACTGACGCGAAGGTCGGCACGCGTCGTCAATGCGGGCTGATCGCCGTAACTTCTGCCGTCATACCCTTCGCCTTGGCGGTGAATGCGACCCGCTGCCCCGACCGCAGTCCCTTGAGCAGGGTCGGGGGGGATGCCCGGAAGGTCATCGTCATTGCGGGCCAGCCGATCGTCGGGATCGGGCCGTGCTTGATGGTTACGGTTCCACCTTTCGCGTCGACGGCAGTGATCGTCCCCGATCCGCTGCCGGATTTTACAGCCGATGCAGCCGGCCTGCTGCCTTGAGCAAGAGCGCTCGCTGCGATCGGCGTGACTAGTAGCATGAATGCGGCGCGCATGGAGAAAGTGGCTTTCATCAGATCTTCCTTTCGGGGCGGGTTGAAGCTCGCCGCCGCAAGAGCAAGTAGGCGGCTGGCAGGATGAACATGGAGAGGAAAGGGGCGGTCAGCATTCCACCGATCATCGGCGCGGCGATCCGGCTCATCACCTCCGATCCGGCGCCATGCCCGATCAGCACGGGGAACAGCCCGGCGACGATGACAGCGACGGTCATCGCCTTGGGACGTACCCGCAACAGCGCGCCCTCCCTGATCGCTTCCGATACTTGCTCGCCCGACGGTGACGGCCCGCGCTCGGCCAATGCGTGTTTCAGGTAGATCAGCATGACGACGCCGAACTCCGCCGACACGCCGGCGAGCGCGATGAACCCGACACCTGTGGCGACCGATTGCGCATAGCCGAGCAGCCATAATGTCCAGATGCCGCCGGTCAGCGCGAAGGGCAGTGTGCCCATGATAAGCGCCGCCTCGTCGAGGCGACCGAAGGTAAGGTAGAGGAGAAGGAAGATGATCGCGAGTGTCGCCGGCACGACGAGCATCAACCGAGCCTCGGCACGCTGCAGATACTCGAATTGTCCGGAATAGGCGATCGAGACGCCGGGGCTGAGCCGAACATCTTTGCCAACAGCACGGCGCAGATCGGCGACCGTGGAGGCCAGGTCGCGCCCGCGCACGTCGACATAGACCCATGTCGAGAGTCGACCATTTTCCGTCTTGAGCATCGGTGGACCTTCCGCGATCGACACGGATGCGACGGTGCCGAGTGTGATCTGCTGACCCGATGCGGTGACGATTGGGAGAGTTCGCAGTCCCTCCAGACTGTCACGCAGCTCGCGGGGGTAGCGGACGCTGATCGGGTAGCGGGCAAGGCCCTCCACCGTCTGGCCGATCGTCTCGCCGCCGATCGCGCCGGACACAATCTCCTGCACATCGGCGATGTTGAGACCGTAGCGCCCCGCGGTCACCCGATCGATATCGACATCGACATAGCGGCCTCCGGTCAACCGTTCTGCCAATGCCGAGCTGACGCCCGGCACGGTCCTGGCGACACGTTCGATGCTGCCGGCGATGCGGTCCAGCTCGGAGAGGTTGGACCCCGACACTTTCACCCCGATGGGACTCTTGATGCCGGTCGCGAGCATATCGATCCGATTGCGGATCGGAGGCACCCATACGTTCGTGAGGCCGGGCACGCGCACTGTGCGGTCCAGCTCCTCCACCAGCTTTGCCGGCGTCATCCCCGCGCGCCATTGATCGCGCGGCTTGAATTGGATGGTCGTCTCGAACATCTCGAGCGGTGCCGGGTCGGTCGCGGTCTCGGCGCGTCCGGCTTTGCCGAACACGGTTTTGACCTCGGGAACGGTTTTTATCAGCCGGTCTGTGCGCTGGAGCAGGGCCGAGGCGCTCGCGGCCGAAAGGCCGGGAAGCGCGGACGGCATGTAGAGCAGATCGCCCTCATCCATCGTCGGGATGAACTCGCCACCCAATCGGGTCAGCGGCCATGCCGTCGTCGCCAGTACCAGGGCGGCGATGCCGATCGCCGCCCAAGGCCGCGCCAACACGCGGTCGAGCGCCGGGCGATAGGCACGGGTGAGCACGCGGTTGATAATGTTGTCGTTCTCGGCCGGAATGCGTCCCCGGATCAGCCATCCCATCAGGACCGGCACGAGCGTTACCGACAGGATCGCCGCTGCCGCCATCGCATAGCTCTTGGTGAAGGCGAGCGGGGCGAACAGCCGTCCCTCCTGCGCTTCGAGCGTGAACACCGGCACGAACGACAGCGTGATGATGACGAGGCTGAAGAACAGCGCCGGCCCGACCTCGGCCGCGGCCTCGGTGATGACGCGCCAGCGTTCCTCGCCCGCCAGCGCCACGCCCGGATGGTCGTGTTCCCATCGCTCGATCCGCTTGTGCGCGTTCTCGATCATCACGATCGCGGCATCGACCATCGCGCCGATCGCGATGGCGATACCGCCCAAAGACATGATGTTGGCGTTCACCCCCTGCACACGCATGACGAGCAAGGCCGCGAGCACCCCCAGAGGCAAGGTGACGATCGCGACCAGCGCAGACCGGACATGCCACAGAAACAACCCGCAGATGATCGCGACGACGACGAACTCCTCGATCAGCTTGCCCGTCAAATTCTCCACCGCGCGGTCGATCAATTGCGAGCGGTCATAGGTAGTGACGATCTCGACGCCGGGGGGAAGGCTCGCTTTCAGTTCCGCGAGCTTGGCCTTGACGGCTTCGATCGTCTGCCGTGCATTCTTGCCCTGACGCAGGATGACGACTCCGCCCGCGACCTCGCCTTCGCCGTTCAGCTCGGCGATGCCGCGGCGCATCTCGGGGCCGATCTGGATCGACGCGACGTCGCCCAAGGTAACGGGGACGCCGGCACCGGCGACCTTGAGCGGGATCGCGCGGAAATCGTCGACGGTGCGCAAGTAACCTGACGCGCGCACCATATATTCGGCTTCGCCCAGCTCGAGGACGGACCCGCCGGCCTCCTGATTGGCGCGGCGAATGGCATCGACGGCCTGAGTGTGCGTGACACCGAATGCGGCGAGCCGCGTCGGGTCGAGCAGCACCTGATATTGCTTCACCATTCCGCCGATGCTCGCCACCTCCGCAACGCCGGGCAGCGTTTTCAGTTCATAACGTAGGAACCAGTCCTGCAAGGATCGGAGCTGCGACAGGTCACGGCGGCCGGTGCGGTCCAACAGCGTGTATTCATAGACCCAGCCGACCCCCGTCGCATCAGGACCCAGCGCGGCCTGCGCGCCTTGGGGAAGCCGTCCCTGCACCTGGCTCAGATACTCCAGCACGCGTGAGCGCGCCCAATAGAGGTCGGTCCCATCCTCGAAGAGGACATAGACGTAGCTGTCGCCGAAGAACGAATAGCCGCGCACGGTTTTCGCGCCAGGCACGGACAGCATCGTCGTGGTGAGCGGATACGTCACCTGGTTCTCGACGATCTGCGGGGCTTGGCCCGGCCAGCTCGTGCGGATGATGACCTGCGTGTCGGACAGGTCGGGGAGCGCATCGACGGGGGTGGCACGCATTGCGAACACCCCGGCCATGGCGAGCGCGATGGCCGCCAGGACGACGAGGAAGCGGTTCGCGACCGACCAGCGGATGATCGCGGCAATCATCGCCCAGCCTCGCGCGTCATGCGGCGCAGCGTTGGACCATCGGCGGGTTGATCAAAGCCGAACCGCACCCGCTCACCCTTGCGATACCCACGCACCAACGCGGGATCGGCGACGCGGAACGTCATTGTCATGGCCGGCCAGCCGATCGCCGGAACGGGCTGATGGGACAGGGTGACGGAACTGCGATCGATCGCCTCGATGCTGCCGACCGTCTCGTAGATCGACGCGGTGGGTTTCACGGCCGGCTTTGTTGCGGGTGACGCTTCGACACCAATCGGACGCGCATCGAGGCCAGCGAGGCTCGCTTCGGAGTCGATCAGGAACTGGCCCGACGCGACAACCTTCTCACCCTCGGTCAGGCCGGCGACTATCTCGGTTTTGCCGCCGCCTTCTGCGCCAGTGCGAACCTCGGCGGGTCGAAAGCGTCCACCCGGCCCTGCCAACATGACGAGTGTGCGCCGGCCGGTCCGGATCACGGCCTCACTCGGAACAAGGAGTGCATCGCGGCTCCCCTGGTCGAGCGCCACGCTGGCGAACATACCGGGGCGCAACCGGCCGGCACGGTTGGGGAGCTCGACGCGGATTGTGAGCGTGCGGCTCGCTGCCTCGGCCTGGGGCAGGATCGCAGCGATGCGGCCCCTGAAGCTTTCGCCCGGGAAAGCCGCCAGCGTGGCGATGACGGGCGTGCCGATCCGCAGGTTTCCTGCGAGGGCCTCAGGGACAGCCGCGTTCAGCCACACGGTGGCGAGGCCGTTCACCTCCGCCAGTGTCTGTCCTTGCGCGACCGTCATCCCCTGTCGGACGCCGAGCGTCTTGATGACGCCCCCCACGGGCGTGCTGATCGTCGTCACACCTTGCGGTCGGCCGCGCCACTCCGCCGATGCAATCGATCCGGCGGGCATCCCGAGAAGCAACAGGCGCTCTCGTGCCGCCCGCGTGAGCCCGGCATCCCCGGTGCGGCGCACGGCGAGATACTCCGCCTGCGCGCCCGCCCATTCGGGCACAAGGATATCGGCGAGCGGGGCGCCTGCCGGCACGACATCGCCTGGCGCGCGCGCATAGACGCGCTGAACGAAGCCGCCGCTGCGTGCCTGCACGACCGCAACGTTGCGGTCATTGAACTCGATGCTGCCGGTTGCCGAGGCCGAGTTTGACAACGATCCGCGTTCGACCGTGACGATCCGCGCGCCGAGCCGCTGGAGGCTGGCCGGATCGATCGCTACGCCCGGTGCGGCGCTACCGCCTGCGCCCTCGTCGGCATAGCGGGGGATCAGTTTCATCCTCATCGACGAGAGACCCGGGCCGTCGTGCCGCTCCCCCGGGATCATCGGATCATACCAGTAGAGGATCTTCTTCTGCGGGGCTGGGGATGCCGTTTGATCGGCAGCCGAGGACGTGCCAAGTTTCGCGAGCCCGAAGCCCACGCCCCCTGCGACCAGCACCAGCGCGCTTACCGCGGTGACAAGGCGGGCGCGGGTAATGGTAGTGTCGCTCATCGATCGGCGCTCCCGAAGGTAATGGTGAGGCGGACAGAGTCTGCGGCGACGAGCGCCTCACGGTCGAGCACGGTCAGCTCGGCGTCGGCGAGCGCGGTCTTGGCTTCGATGGCATCCGCAAGACTCGCGCGACCGGCAGAGTAGCTCGCTATCTCCAGATCGGCTCGCTTCCGAGCGAGCGGAAGGAGCACGTCGCGCGCGCGCTGCCATTGGCTGTGATGCATTTGGTGGTCCGCCAGCGCGGCCTCCAGATCGGCTGCCAATGTGCGCCGGGTTTCTTCGCGCGCGGCCTCGGCCTGCGCCTGTGCGGATTTGCGGGCTTCGATGCGCGGGTTCTGACGCGATCGAGCGAACAGCGGCAGGCTCATCGAAACTCCCGCCGACACCATGTCGCCATACCGGGGGTCACGGCGTTGATAAGCTACCTCTACCCCCCAATCGGGTCGCTTCTCCGCTCGCGCCGCATCCACGTCGGCCTGGGCGCGCTGAATACCGGCCTCGGCGAGAACCATGTCGGAGTGAAGGCTGAGCGCGTCCCGCAGCCGCGCCGGAGCCAGATCGATCGCGGGCATATCGCCGGCAATCTCGGGCGCCGATACGCCGGTCCAGCGAGCCAGCATCGCGCGGGCGCGCGCAACGGCGGCCATCAACTCGTCGCGGCGGTCGTCGAGTGCCGCGATCTCCTGATCGGTCGTCAGTGTCTGACCAGGGCGGACCGAACCGGTCGTCACGGCGGCCCGCGCAGCGGAAGGGAGAGATCGAAGGAATAGCAGAACGGTGTCGAGGGCAGCTAGTCGACGCTCGGCATAAGCAAGGTCGATCCATGCCTGCCCCGCTCCCAATCGCACCTCCCGGAGCTTGGTCGCTTGCGATGCTTCTGCCGTTGCGATCACGGCGCGTGCCTGCGCTTGCGCGGCATGACGCTTGGCAAGGTTGGGTAGGTCCTGTTGGAAACCGACACGCCCCATCGTCATGTCGTCTCTGGATAGGGAGAAGGCGGGTGGCCCAGAGACAGGATAATTCTCGATTCCGATCGACACACGGGGGTCCGGAAGGCTTCCCGCCGCACGTGCATCGGCTTGGGCGGCGCTGACCCCCGCGCGACCGGCAACCGCTCCCGGGGCGTTGGCAACCGCATCGCGCAGCGCTTGGTCATAGGTAAGTGTCTGCGCGTGCGCGGCGCTCGTCGTGAGCGCGGCGACCGCGAGCATCATGGATGCGCGCATCCCTCTAGTCCCTTCATGTCATAATGATGGCCGGGCTCCAAATGGTTGATCGGAGCCCGGCACCTGTTCAGGCTCGCCAGCTTAAGTTGACTGGCCGCCCTTCATTGACATGCAGGCGTCGCGACCGCGTTCCATCATCGGGCACACGCAGGCGCTCGACTGGGGAACGTCCGTAACCCATACGCGACGTGGGGCTTGAAGCGGCGCCCGCGGGCCCGGCTGGTAATTGGAACGCCACTCCCAATGACCATTGCTTTTATTTTCAGATGTGGCCGCCGTCGCTGCCGACGCGGCGAGGCTAGCGGCAAATACCGCCAAGATGAACGTTTTCATGTCACTTTCCAATTTGATCGAGATTTAAAATCGGCAGAGCCGCAACCGGCGAACGGCTGCAGCCTGACACGGCTTGACTCGATCAAACGGTAGGCGGTTCGGGCTCGGGAGCGACGTTGAGGCCGGCAAGTGCCCGGCTGGCAGGCCAGATAACGATTTGAGATGCGATCGAGCGCTTCAGCACTCTTGCCGGCTCCTCAAACGTCATGGGAACAACGCATCCCATTTGGGCGATACACGCCAGCGTCAGTCCTTTGCATGGGTGTTCCGATGACGGATCCGGGGTCGCCATACCCGCGCAATCCATGCGGGATGGGGTGACATGGCTCATCGCCATCTTGGGTGAGAGCGATGGGCCGGCCGCATACGCAATTCCTTGGCCCAAAAGGCCAAGCAACGCTCCAACAAGAAGCAAGAGAGAAAGACGAGCTTTCAACACCCGGATACTATCCCAATTGTCAACGCCGAGGTCAATACGGGTGGTTTGCCGGGTGCCGTAGTGCCGGCATGAAGCGCCGGGGAAGATTTGCCGCTCACAAGACAACCTGTCGTTTAGGCGCCGTGGCTAGCAAAGACACGCCGGCCAGCGGCACCGAACGCAATGACGTCATAGGGCTGGGTTCTCATGCCGGGCACCTCCATGCCCGGTGAGCCCATCGGCATTCCGGCCACGGCCAAGCCGCGCACGCCTTTAGGATGCTGGGCCAGCGCGCGCTTCATGTCCGCGATCGGGACATGTCCCTCAAACGCCATGCCGTCGATGATCGCGGTATGGCAGGACGCGAGGTCAGCGGGCAGGCCGATCTTACGCTGCAGCACCTCACGGCGATCATCGTCGATGATCTGGACCTTGCGGCCGAACTGCTGACGCACCTGCGCCGCCCATTTCTCGCAACAGCCGCAACCCGGATCGCGGTGCATGGCGATGTCGGCCGCGGCCGATGCGACCGCTGGGATGGTCATTAGCAAGGCGGCGACGGCGCCACGAACACCATTCTTCATCATCAGCTCCTAAAAGGAAATCCCCGCCCTGCCGGGGGGTAGGGGGATCGACAGGGCGGGGCAGCGCTCCCTTATTGCGGGCGCTTGCCGTGCTTGCTGAGCCACGCCTGCAGCTCGGCAATATCCTTTTCCTGTTTCGTGATCGTCATCTGCGCCATGCGCTTGGTCTCGGCGTCGCGCGCGTCACGCACCGCAACGCGCGACATGGCGATGGCGCCTCGGTGATGCTCGATCATCTTGCGCGTCCACATTTCGGCCGCGTCGCCCTGCTTGGCCGCCATCATCTTCTGATGCATGTCCATCTCGGCCTGGCCGTAGGGATTGCCGGCCATCATGCCCGCCATGTCGTCGTGGTTCATGCCGGCCATCTGACCGTGGTTCATGCCCTGCATTCCGCCGCTCTGCTGCGCGAGGGCGGGCGTGGCGAGCAGCGCCAAAGCTGCGAATGTTGGTGCGAAGCGCATTATTGATCTCCCTGGGTTCTAAGACTTCTACGCGTGCGAGGCGGCTATCCCTCACCCGGGGTGCTAGAACGCGCGAGAAATTGTCAGGAAACAGGACTTTATTTCCGAGGGCTACGCTCCTGAGCCGCGTATATTATGCCTCGATCACGATGTTGCGACGCCGCGTTTTGGGCCATCGCATGTAGAGAAGCACTGCCCCCCCTAACCAAAGCGCAAGCCCACCGATCGCGAAGGCGAGCAGCCAGGGCGTGTTGAAGTTCTCGTGATTCGTCCAATCCATGATGTGAAGGCCCCAGAAGAAGTCGTAGAGCCGCCAAGTGCCGGTTCGGACAGCCGAGATCCGACCGGTGTCGGCCGCGACAAAGACGCGGGTGGAATCGAGGTCGGCGAACGCGACGCGCCAGGCGGGGAGCGTGCCGCGATATTCGGGGCTGGCGCGCTCGATCCGCTCTACCTTCGCCGCTGGTCGAGCACCGCCACGCCATGCCAAACGCGCGATCTCCTCGGCCTCACGAGCCGTTGGTGCTGGCAGCGCTTGGCCCGTCGCGGCGTCGAACAGGCGCGTTCCCTTGGCTGTCGCGACCTCGGCGACCGGGCGGCCAAGCCACATGCGATAGGTGATGGCCTCGATGGGCGCATCTGCTGCGCCTACGATCGCCGATGGTGGGGCGAACGTGCTGCCGCGGGGAAGGGGCGCCGCGGCTTTGCGGTCAACGAGGTGATCGCCATGCACCCGATCGATCGGCAGGAAGCTCATCAGGGCGCCGCTTGCGAACCATAGCAGGAGCTGCGCGCCGATGATGATCGCGAGCCATTTGTGCGTGCGGCTCGCGAGTAGATGCAGCCTCAGTTTCGCGCTTTTCAGAACCACTCCTCCCTCAACCTCGTCGCCGGGGTCACTTCATACCCGGCATGTCCTTCATCATCTCGTCGTGATCGGCCGGGGCGCTCGCGACCAGTGCCTTATACTGTTCGGGCGTCATGCCGGGGAGCTTGCGGACGAACGCGACCATATTCCAAATTAGGGGGTCGGGATGCGTCTTGCCCCATGCCGGCATGGCGCTGAGCTTCACCCCGTGCTTGATGATCCAGAATTGCTGGGCGGGGGTGAGATCTTGAGCGCGCGCGAGTTCCGGCGCCTGTGGATAGAGGCCCTGGCTCATCTCGGATTTCTCGACGCCGGGGCCGAGATGGCAACCGGAACACATTTCTCCGTAAAGGCCCGCGCCGACTGACACGCGCTGCGCCGATGCCAGATCGGCCGGGGGTGTTATGCCGCGCGCGCGTGCCTCAATCGACCGATCGCGCAGGCGTTCGAGCATTGAATAGACCGCCGGCGTGTGCGGTTCGTCGGCCGCGATGTTATACACGCCAAGGTAGATAAA
>NZ_MKRR01000014.1:0-2910 GCF_001897045.1 Sphingomonas sp. 66-10 | reverse complement strand
CGTGCATGTCCGCATGTCCGGCTAGAGGTGGGCGAGCGCCTGGGGATTGCGGGACGATCGGGCAGCGGCAAGACCGGCCTTCTCGAAACGCTGGCCGGGATTAGGCCCGCCTCGCTGGATTGCGGCATCTGCCTTGATGACCAGCCTCTTGCCGCGCTGCCGCCCGGGGCGGCGCGGGCGGCATTCGCACTCTCGCCGCAGGACGCCCAGCTTCTTTCAGGAACGGTGCGGGACAATCTGCGCGTCGCGCGCGCCGGCCTAGCCGATGAGCAGCTTTGGGCGGCGTTGGAAGTGGCCTGCCTCGCGGTCGACGTTCGCGCGATGCCGCATGGGCTTGGCCAATGGGTGGGCGACGGTGGTGCGCGCCTGTCAGGCGGGCAGCGCAAGCGGCTGTCGATCGCCCGCGCCATTCTGGCCGGGAAGCCGTGGCTCTTGCTCGATGAGCCGAGCGAAGGCCTCGACATGGTGACGGAGGCGCAGCTCGCGCGCCGGCTCGACACCTGGCTTCGCGAAACGGGAAACGGACTTGTCGTCGTGAGCCACAGGCGAGCGTCGCTGGCGCTCGCCGGCAAAGATGACGGGTCGATCCTTGAGATCGGCGCGCTAAGTCAATCCTCGCCGTAGAGTTCGCGCTGCGCCCGATCCAGTTCGTCAGCATAGCGTTTGCGGACATAGCGTTCAGTCAGCATTCCGACGATCCGGCCCTGAGCGTCGACCACGGCGAGATCGTCGGCCGCGCTGCTGTCGAACAGCTCCATGATCGGCACGATCGACATATCCGGCGAGAGCGTGACATCCTTGAGGATCGCGAAGTCGGACACCGGCTTTGCGGTCTGCATAGGATCGGCGAAGGCGGCCGCCGTGGGAACGAGGCCTGCATAGTGACCCTGTTCGTCCTGAAGCAGCACGCGGCTCGTCGATCCCAGCGGGAATTGCTCGCGAAATGCCTTGACCGGCATCCCCGGCGACGCGGTGGCGGGCGCGGTCCGCATCATGCGCCGCGCGGTCAGCGTTCGCATCCAGCCAATGTCGCGCGCGCTGCGAACCACCTCGCCGCGCAGATGCAGGCGCCAGGTGGAGAAGGAATAGCCGAACCGTTCGCGGACCAGCGTGCTCGAACAGAGCGCGGCCGTCAGCACGACCGCCGTGATCTCGAAATCATGCGTGGCTTCGAGGACGAGGAAGGACATGGTCATCGGGCCGCCGACGACTGCGGCCGCCAGCGCGGCCATGCCGACCAGCGAGGCATCCATCGGCGACAGGGGAATGCCATCGGGGACGAAGGCCCATAAGCGCGCGAAAATCTGCCCCAGCACCGCGCCGAGAAAGAGCGAGGCGAAGAACAGGCCGCCCCTAAAGCCGAAGCCGAGGGAGACGATCGAGGCGAGCGACTTGAGCGCGAAGATCAGGATCAAGGCGCCAAGCGCGATATTGCCGGCGATCGTCAGGTGCAGCGCACCATGCCCTGCCGACAGGATATGCGGTGTCGTGAGCGCGAGCGGGATCAGGATAGCGCCGCCCAGAGCGGGTCGCAGCCATTCGGGAATCGCGGTGCTGACCGGCCCCCACCGAGTGGTCCGCGTGGACTGTTAGTGCATTGACGCCTCCATCGCCAGTGTTGGCCGTAGGTGGAGCGAAGCGGAACCGGAGGGCGACACTGGCGATGGAACGGCCTCCGGCGCGGGTGGCCGATATCCCAGCGAGCTGTGCGGCCGGACGGTGTTGTAATGGCGCCGCCAAGCTTCGATCAGGATCTGGGCCTCGGTTAGTGAGTAGAAGATCTCGCCATTGAGCAGTTCATCGCGCAGCGACCCGTTGAAGCTCTCGCAGTATCCATTCTCCCATGGCGATCCGGGGGCGATGTAGAGCGTCTTCACGCCGACCTTCGCCAGCCATTCCTGCACCGCCGTCGCGATAAATTCCGGGCCATTGTCGGACCGGATATGCGCGGGCGGACCGCGCGTGACGAACAGTTCGGCCAGCACCGCCAGCACATCGTCGCTCTTCAGCTTACGCGCCACGGGCAACGCCATGCACTCCCGGCTCGCCTCGTCGATGATCGACAGGATGCGGTATTTGCGACCATCGTGGGTGCGACCCTCGACGAAGTCATAGGACCAGACGTGCCCGGGATATTCCGGCCGAAGCCGGATGCACGATCCGTCGTTCAACCAGAGCCGCCCGCGCTTCGGCTGCCTTTGCGGCACCTTGAGCCCCTCGCGTCGCCAGATGCGCTCGACCCGCTTGCGGTTCACATGCCAACCGGCATCGCGCAGCAATGCCGTCACCCGGCGATAGCCATAACGACCATATTGCCGCGCCAGCGCAATGATATCCTCGGTGAGAGCCGCTTCGTCATCCGCCCCGCAAGGCGCCTTGCGCTGTGTCGATCGATGTTGCCCGAGCACGCGGCAGAGCCGTCGCTCGGACACCGGCATCATCGTTCTGATGTGATCGATACAGCGCCTTCGGCGCGCGGGGCTCAGAAGTTTCCCCGGGCAGCTTCCTGCAGGATCAGCTTGTCGAGCGTCAGGTCCGAGATCGCGCGTCGAAGCCGCACATTCTCCTTCTCCAGATCCTTCATCCGGCGCGCCTGGTCGGTCTTCAGGCCGCCATATTCCTTGCGCCACCGATAATAGGTCTGCTCGCTGACAGCGATCCGGCGACACGCCTCCGCGGTCGTCGCGCCCTGCGCCAGCACAACCTCCGCTTCACGCAGCTTGCCGATAATCTCTTCCGGGCGATGCTTCTTGCTCGGCATTCCATGTCTCCTTCGTAATCCAAAATATCATCAATTTTGGACCACTCAGAAGGGGGCAGATCATATCATGCGCCGCACCAACAGGTCGGACACATGGCCGCACCAACCAACAATGCGACGCTCAATATGCCACTTGCCAACGGAGGGCC
>NZ_MKRR01000013.1:0-15550 GCF_001897045.1 Sphingomonas sp. 66-10 | reverse complement strand
GCGACGATCGCCTGGGCGATGCGCGACGGCGGCTGGGGCAAGTGGCTCGCGGGCGCGATGCTGCTCGGCGCGGCGACCGCGTGCAAATGGGCCGCCGCGCCCTATGTCGCCTTCGCCGCTTTCGCCTTCCTGCTGCTCAAGCGCGGGCATCTGCAGCGCTGGCCGGGGCTCGCGCCGCTGCCGGCGGTGGCGCTGCTCGGCCTGGTATCGGTCGCGACCTATTTCCTGAGCTTCGCGCCGGTGCTGCATTTCCGCGTCGATCCGCTGACGTGGCGCGGGCTGCTGAGCTACCAATATTATATGTACGAGCAGCAGGTGCAGGTGCTGCCGCATCACACCTATCAATCCGATTGGTGGACCTGGCCGCTGCTGATCCGCCCGATCTGGTATCTCTACGAAGTGACCGACGGGGCGCAGCGCGGCATCCTGATGATCGGCAATCCGCTGCTGATGTGGGGCGGGCTGGTCGCGGTCGCCGCGTGCCTGTGGGGCTGGATGACGAGCCGCAGCGCGCGGCTGCTCGCCGCCTTCGCCTTATGGGCGGGGAGCGTGGCGATCTTTGCCCTGATCCCCAAGTCCTTGGGATTCTATTATTATTACTATCCGTCGAGCATCTTCATCGTCATCGCGATCGCCGCCGTCTTCGATCATTGGCGCGCGCGGCTGGGCAAATGGGACGAGCGGCTGGTGATCGCCGCCTTCATCCTCGCGCTTTGCTATTTCCCGGTGCTGTCGGCGCAGGCGCTCGGGTCGCCGCGCGCTTTCCAATATTGGACATGGCTGCCGTCGTGGGTTTGAGTGTTCCTCCCCTCCCCTGAGCAAGGGAGGGGAGTGATAGTTCAGAGCGCCGCCAGCACCGCGTCGCCCATCTCGCGGGTCGAGCAGGTGCCGCCGAGATCGGCGGTGCGCTTGCCCGAGGCGAGCGCGGCCGCCACCACCGCCTCGATACGATCGGCCGCCGCCGGCTCGCCGAGCGAATGGCGCAGCATCATCGCCGCGGAGAGGATCGCGGCGCACGGATTGGCCTTGCCCTGCCCGGCGATATCGGGCGCCGAGCCGTGGATCGGCTCGTACAGCCCCTTGCCCGCGACATCGAGCGCCGCCGAGGGCAGCAGCCCGATCGACCCGACGCACATCGAGGCCTGGTCGGAGAGGATGTCGCCGAACAAATTGCCGGTGACGATCACGTCGAACTGGCCGGGATCGCGCACCAGCTGCATCGCGGCATTGTCGACATACATATGGGTCAGCGTGACATCGGCGTAATCCGCCGCGGTCTCGATCACCACGTCGCGCCACAATTGCGAGGTTTCGAGAACATTGGCCTTGTCGATCGAGCAGAGCTTGCCGCGGCGCCGCCGCGCCGCCTCGAACCCGGCGACCGCGATGCGGCGCACCTCGGCCTCGTCATAGCTCATCACGTCATAGCCCTGGCGCAGCCCGTCCGCGGTGGTGCGCATCCCCTTTTCGCCGAAATAGACGTCGCCGTTCAGCTCGCGGACGATGACCAGATCGATCGCGCGCGCCACTTCGGGGCGCAGCGCCGAGGCGTCCTCCATCCCCGCGAACATCTTCGCCGGGCGCAGATTGGCGAACAGGGTGAGCGCCTTGCGCAGCCCGAGGATCGCCTGTTCGGGGCGCAGATGCCGGTCGAGCGAATCGCAGGTCGGATCGCCCACCGCGCCGAACAGGATCGCGTCGGCGCGCCGCGCGAGATCGAGCGTCGCCGGCGGCAGCGGATGCCCCGCGGCATGATAGGCCGCGCCGCCGACCGGTGCCTCCTCGAAGCTGAGATCGAGCCCGAGCCGTTCGAGCACGCGCCGCGCCTCGGTGGTTACTTCGGGGCCGATGCCGTCGCCCGGCAGGATCGCGATCAATGCCATGAGAGTCCCTTTCGTTCGCGGGCGCTCTTAGGCGGTAACCGCGATCACGCAACCGCCCTTTTCAGCCGATCGAGCAGCCGCGCGCGCGCCGGGAGCAGCTCGGCACGGCGCTCGACGAGCACGTCGCGCGCGAGGAAATGCCCGGTGAGATCGAGCGCGGTGAGCGCATCGCTCCATTCGGCCGCCCCGCCGGCGCGGAGGAACGGCGGCAGGGCGAACAGCCGCGATTCATAGCCGGCCGCCGCCGCGCGGCTCACCGCGGCGCCACTTTTGGGGCTGACGAAAGCAAGGTCGTCCGCGCTGCCGGTCGCCGCGCAGCGATCGAGATCGAGCCCGAAGCCGAGCTCGGCGAGCAGCAGCAGTTCGTAGCGCGCGATGCTCCCCGCCCAGCCGCGCGCCGTGGGTGCCGCCTCCACCGCATCGAGCGCCCCGGCGAGCGCGGCATGGAGCCGCGGATAGGGCTGCGCCTCGGGCAGCGTCGCCGCGGTGAGCGCGGTCAGCCACGCGATCGCCGCCGCCGGCAGCGCCGCATCGAACAGCGCGGCGCGGCTGCGCAGCAATTCGACGGTGAGTGCGGGAAGCTGGTCGTCGGTCCGTGCGCGCCACTCGCCGCGCACAATATTGGCCGGCTGCAGGATCGGACCGAGCCGGCGCGAGCGGCCGCCACGGACATAGCCCGCGAGCACCCCGTCCGCCGGGGTCAGCGCGCGCACCACCGCACCGTGCTCGCCATGCGCGCGAACGGCGAGGACGATGGCGTCGACGGTCAGATGCATGCGGGCTGATGTAGGCGAAAAGCGCGCGGGGAACAGGGCCGATGTGCTGCAATCGCGGGCGACCTTCCTTCCCCGTTCGGGCTGAGCCTGTCGAAGCCCTGTGCTTTTCTTCCGCGGAAGAAGGGCAGCCCTTCGACAAGCTCAGGGCGAACGGAGGGAGACGCCGGCGCACCCCGACATCGAATCAAGCCCGCCGGATACGCCGCGCGATCCCCGCCAGCGCCGGCGTCCGCGCCGCGCGGGCCGCCACCCGCAGCGCCGCATCGAACCCGCCGACCGCCGCCACTGAGGCGCGATTCGTCAGCGTCGGGCGCAGGAGCAGCAAGTCGCGACACGCCACCCCGCCGCTCGCCAGCGCGCGCTTGTGCTGCCCCTCGCCCTCGGTGAAGTCGAAGCGGCGGAAACGGTCGCCGAACAGGCTCTCCAGCGCCGCGCCGAGCAGCACATTGCCCGGCGACAGCGCGCCATAGGCCGGATCGTGCCCGACATGATCGTAGCGCAGGGTATCGCCGTCGCCGCCGCACCACAGATAAGCGATCGGCGTATCGCGCAGGAACAACAGCCACGCCCGCACCCCGTCCGCCGCCGCCAGCGCGTCGCCGTGCGCGGGATCCGCCGGCAGCCCCGATTGCATCAACCGCTCCTGATAGGTCGTCGCCGATACCGCGCGGGCGAACGGGTGGAACGCCGCGAGCTCGGCCGGCGCGCGATAGCTGCGCACGTCGAGTCGCCCGCCATTGGCCTCGGCCAGCTTGCGCGTCTTGCGCCGGAGCGTCGCGCGCGCCTGCCCTGAAAGCCCGGCGCGCCACGCATCCTCCCCCGCCGCCAGATCGACATAATAGCGCGTATAATGCTGCCGCACGAACGCCACGCCACGCCACGGCAGCGCCGCCTCCGCCGGGAGCGACGTGACGAGATAGCCGTCGTCATCGGCATCGAGGGGCGGCAGCAGCGGCGGCGCGCCCGCCAGCGCCTGATCGAGCGACAGCGCGATGCGGCGCAACCGGCGCGGGATTTCCGCCAGCGTGCGCGCGCCGATCTGGAATTTCAGCGCGCTGGCGCTCACGTCGTGCGCTCCTCCACCAGATTGGACCAGACCTGCTCGACCTGGCGCATCCGCCGCCGGCTCGAATTGGCGGGCAAGGGCCGATCGTCCTGCCCCAGCGCGAGCGCGGGCAGATCGGTGAAATGCGCGGTCGGCGCCTCGGCGCGGCGCGCGGCGAGCAGCTCGCACAATTGCGCGAAGCGGCGCGTGTGGACCGCATTGGGGCGGGTGCCGTCGCGCACCGCCAGCTCGAAGCTGTGCCCGACGATCGTCGTCGCGGCGTGGCGCTCGGCAATTGCGTGATCGAGCGCGGCCTGCTGCTCGTCGATCGACAGCGCGCAGATCTGGAACTGGCGATAGCTGCCCGCGAAATCCTCGATCACCGTCACCGGCACCTCGGTCACGCCGTGCCGCACCACCGGGGCGATTTGCGCCGCGGGCAGGTCGATCGCGCTCGGCCACGGCTGCGCCGCGCCGTTATGGCTGCTGTCGTAGCGGAAGCCGAGCGCCGCGAGCGTGCGCAACGTATCGTCATTGGCGGCATAATTGCCGCCGCGGAAGGCGATCGGCAGCGGCGCCCCCGCCTCGACGATCAGCGCGACCGCCTCGCGGATCAGCATCTGCTGCCCGGCGCGCGAGAAATCGACCAGATCGAACTGGCCGTGCTCGCGCCGGTCCGCCGCCGACGCGCCGCGCCAATTGGGGTGGAGATGGAGCTGGACCTCCTGCCCCGCGGCGAGGATCGCCGATACCACCGCCTGGATCGGCGCGATGCCATAGACCAGCGCCGGCATCGGATCGACGAAGAAGGTCGCTTTCAGCCCGTGCTGCGCGAGCAGATCGAGCTGATGCGCCACGCCCACCCCGGCCGGCTCGAACGACCGCGCCGCTATCTCCCCCACCGCCAACCCCGACGCGTGGTGGCGCCAGGACAATTCGGTATCGATCGTCAGAAAAACCTGCATCCCGCCGCGGTCTTATGAGCGGGGAATGAACAAACCGCAAAACCGAAATAAAAAAAGAGGTTAGGATTCCGGCGCGCGACGAGAGCGGGGGCGGAACGACACCCGGCCTCCACTCTCACGCTCGCGCGGGAGTAGGCCGCTACGGCACGATCCCGTAACGGCTGTAATCGCGATCGATCCGCGGCGAGAGCGTGCGCGCGGCGGCGAGATCGCTGTCGCCCTCCTTCGTCTTGCCGCTGTGCCGGCGGATCACCCCGCGCATATAGAGGCTGGCCGCCATGTCGGGCGCGATCGCCAGCGCGGAATCGAGATCGGCCAGCGCCTCGTCCATCCGCCCCATGCGGAAATAGATCATCGCCCGGCTGTCGAGCACCTGCGCGCTATTGTCGCTCAGCGCGATCGCCTTGGTGCAATCCTTGAGCGCGGTATCGAGCGCGACATTGCCCAACCCCTTCAACCAGCACCGCGTGTTGAGCAGCCCCGCATCGGCGGGCTTCAGCCCGATCGCCCCGTCGATCGTTTCGATCGCGCCGTCCTTGTCGCCGAACTTCATCTGCAGCGTGGCCTTGAACGACATATAGTCGGCCTTGTTCTTGTCGCCCTGATCGATCCGTTCCTGGATCAGATCTAGCGCGGCCGTCTTTTCCCCGCGATCGGCGCGCGAGTTGGCGAGCCGCGCGAGCGCGTCGTCGTCTGACGGATCGAGCCGGTTGGCCTCGATCGCATCGGCCAGCGCCTTGTCGTCGTTGCCGAGCGCGGCATAGAGCCGTGCGCGCTTCACATAGGTATCGGCATCGGGCTCGATCGCCAGCGCCTTGTCGAGATCGGCGATCGCCGCCTTGCGATCGTACACCCTCTCCAGAAACCAGGCGCGATTGGTATAGCTCGTCCGGTCGTCAGGCCGGTCGCGGATCTGGCGGGTATAGACCGCGAGAATCGGATCGAGCTTCTTGTCGCGCCGTGCGGCGGCGATCTCGTCCCACGAACTGGGATAATCGGCCGGCGCGATCGCTCGCGGCGAATTGGCCTTTGCCGCAGCGACCTTGCGGCGCTCGGCCGGGATATCGGCGACGGGGATCTCCACCCCGCTGGTCGTCGTCTTGTCGGTGGCGACGATCCATTCGCCTTCCTGCGTGACGCTGCGATCGACCGCATGCCCCGCCAGCACCGCCTGCTCGGTCTTCGCCCCGTCGATCGTGAAGCCGGTGCGCGGCAGGCGCAGGCGGGTGCGCATCATCACGTAGAATGGCGCATCGGTCTTGACCGGGATGTCCTTCCACGCGGTGCGCGCGCGATCCGGGGAGAATTCGGTCTGCGCGGCATAGAGCGGCCGGCGCCAGCGCTCGTTCTCGCGGTCCCACGCGGGATAAGCGACCCCGGTCGCGGTCACCGTCGCGGTGCCCGCCGCTTCGTCGAAGCTGAAATCGCGCGAAACGAGGGTCGCGTTCTTGTCGAAATTCGCGATCATCCGGTTCACGAGCTTTTCGAAATCGTCCTGGCTGCCCTGCGTCTTGGCCAGCCGCACCAATTGCGCCACCGCGCCCTTCATCGTCACCGTGGCGCTGAACGGCGCGGGCAGGTTGATGCCGGCCCCCTGGTCATAGCTGAAGGTCAGCGTCATATCGGGCCGCGCCGGCGCGTGCAGCGCGATCCGCACCGGCTCGGCGCCGGCCGCGCGCAACGGCAGGACATAGCCGAGCGGCGGCGTATCACGAATATCGGCCAGCCGCGCGCCCGCGCCGGTGCCGTCGAGCCACAGGGTTTCGCCGTTGATCGTCGCGCGGACCAGCACGTGATCGAACGCCGCCGCGCTCGGCAAGCGGCTCGGCACCAGATCGCCGAGCTGCGAATTGGCCGTCACCGGCTCGGCCTCGATCCCCATCTCGTGGAGCAGCGCGAGCAACAGCAGCGTCTTGGCCTTGCAATCGCCGTAGCGCAATTCCCAGGTCCGCGTCGGCGACTGGGGCACGTAATTTCCCGTATCCATCCCCAGCATCAGGTAACGGATCTTGTCCTGCACCAGTTGCAGCGCGAGCGCGGCGCGTTTCAGCGGGTCGCTCTCCGCGGCCTTGATCCGCGCGACCTCGGCCGCCAGCGGGCTGCCCGGCACGATCAGCCCGTCGGTGGCGTAAAGCGGCGCCATCACCTTCGACACCGCCGCCCAATCGGCGAAACTGGTCACTTCGAGCAGCGGCAATTTGGCGAAGCGCGCGGGCGCATCGTCGGGCATTTCCGGCTGTTTGGCGAGCGGCATCGTCACCGTCAGCGTCTTATACCCGCCCTCGACCACCGGCTGTGCGGCGACGCCGTCGGCATAGGCCTTCCACTTGATGTCGCTGCCCACCGGCCACGACAGCCGCGCCCGCGCGAACTGCACCCGCAATGGCGCGAGGAGCAGCGGCGCGAACGCCTGCACATCGCCCTTCAGCGTCGGATCGCGCCGCGTGACCGAAAAGGCCACGTCGAGCACGTCGCCGACGCGCAGCCCCTCGACCGGCATCGTCGCGGTGAGGCGACCGTCGAGCACGCGCTGCTCCATCCCCTCTTCGCGCCGCAACACGGTGAGCGGATTGCCGTTTTTGATAAGATCGATGCGCTCCGCGCCGCGGATGATCTGCGCGCGGTGGACGATGAGATCGCCTTGCGACGGCTGCCAATCGATCTTAATCGTGCCGATGCTGCTCAACGCCTCCGCCGACGCGGCGCGGGTCGCGGTTTCCATATACGACCAGGCGCGCCCGTTCTCGAGCCGCTGCTGGTTGTCGAATATCAGCACCATCGGCGCGTCGTCGCCCAGCTTGGTCGCATCGATCGCCGGGGCGGGTTTCACCCAATCCGGCATCGGCTGATAGAGCGGCTTATCGCCGGCGTGCGCGATCGCACTGGTGGCAAGCAACACCACAAACAACGGCAGACGCCGCATCTTGTCCCCCAATTTTTCCCCGATGCGATGCTAGGCTTAGCCGCGCCGCCCCCGCAACCTATTTCGCGTGATAGAAATCATACACTTGCTGCGCCACCGTCGCCGAAACGCCGGGCGCCTTCTGCAGATCGGCGAGGCTGGCGTCGCGCACCGCGCGCGCGGTGCCGAAATGCATCAGCAGCGCCTTCTTCCGCGCCGGGCCGATCCCCGGCACCTCATCGAGCGGGCTGGCACCGATCGCCTTGGCGCGCTTCTGGCGGTGCGCGCCGATCGCGAAGCGGTGCGCCTCGTCGCGCAGCCGCTGGAGATAGAACAGCACCGGGGCATTGACCGGCAGGGTCAGCTCGCGCCCGTCCATCAGGTGGAACACCTCGCGCCCTTCGCGGCCGTGGTGCGGCCCCTTGGCGACGCCGACCATGCAGATATCCTCGATCCCCAGTTCCTCGAGCACCGCGCGCGCCGCATTGAGCTGGCCGCGCCCGCCGTCGATCAGCACCAGATCGGGCCAGGTGTCGCCATCGCGATCGGGGTCCTCCTCCAGCGCGCGCGCGAAGCGGCGGGTGAGCACCTCGCGCATCATCCCGAAATCGTCGCCGGGGATGGTGTCCTTGCTGCGGATGTTGAACTTGCGATACTGGCCTTTGCGGAACCCCTCCGGCCCCGGGACGACCATCGCGCCCAGCGCGTTGGTGCCCTGGATATGGCTGTTGTCGTAGATTTCGATCCGCTGCGGCGGCTCGGCCAGCTCGAACAGATCGGCGACCTCGCGGTTCAATTTCGCCTGCGTCGTGCTTTCGGCCAGCCGGCGCTCGAGCGCTTCCTCGGCATTGCGCCGCGCCTGATCGATCAGCCGCCGCCGCGTGCCGCGCTGCGGCACCTCGATCGCGATCTTGCGCCCCGCCGGCGCCGACAGCGCCTCCGCCAGCAGCGCCGCCTCGGGCAACGCGCGATCGACCAGCACGCAGCGCGCGGGGGGCACTTCCTCGTAGAATTGCATCAGGAACTGCTGGAGCACCTCTTCCTCGGGCACATCGGTGGTGTGCGCGGGGAAGAAGCTGCGGTGGCCCCAATTCTGCCCGCCGCGGATGAAGAAGGCCTGGATGCCGATCACCCCCTCGTGCCGCGCGAGCGCGAAGATATCGGCGTCCCCCACCCCCTCGGCGTTGATGAACTGGCTGCCCTGGATGAAGGTCAGCGCCTTCAACCGGTCGCGCAGCACCGCGGCGAGCTCGAAGTCCATCGCCTCCGCCGCCGCGGTCATCTGCGCGCCGAGCTTAGCCTGGACGTCGGTCGCCTTGCCAGACAGGAAGCGCTTGGCGTCGGCGACCAGCTCGGCATAGCCCGCCGCGTCGATCCGCCCGACGCACGGCGCCGAACAGCGCTTGATCTGGAACAGCAGGCACGGCCGGTCGCGCGTCTTGAAGAAACCGTCGGTGCAGCTTCGAAGCAGGAACAGCTTCTGCAGCGCGTTGAGCGTGGTGTTGACGCTCCCCGCGCTGGCGAACGGGCCGTAATAATCGCCCTTCGCCCGCCGCGCGCCGCGATGCTTCTGGATCCGCGGGAATTCGTGATCGGCGCGCAGCAGGATGAACGGGAAGGACTTATCGTCGCGCAGCAACACGTTGTACGCGGGGCGGTAGCGCTTGATCAGCTGCGCCTCGAGCAGCAGCGCCTCCGCCTCGTTGTTGGTCGTGACGATCGTCATCGACCGGGTGAGCGCGACCATCCGCTGCAGCCGCCGCGGCAGCCGCTCGACCTGGGTATAATTGGTGACGCGATTCTTCAGCGCACGCGCCTTGCCGACATAGAGCACGTCGCCACGCGCATCGTGCATGCGATAGACGCCAGGCTTGAGCGGCAGCGTCTGCACCACGTTGCGGATGGCGGCGACACCCGCCTCCAGATCGGGCGCGTCGGCGCCGCGCACGGCGAAGGTCGCCTTTTCCTCGTTGAAGCGATCGGGAGGGCCGTAACCAGACATTTTCAGTGATCTAGGGACGTACGCTGGCGCCAGCAATGTGGTACGGCAGCCGCCATCTAGAGAGAGGATGAAACGATGCGATTCGCTGTTGTTTCGACTGCCGCCGCCGCGCTGCTTCTCGCCGCGCCGAGCCTCGCGCAGCATGAGGGGCATAAGATGGCCGCGCACCCGATGGCCGAGCATGCGCTCCACGCCGCGCTCGCCGATCCCGCGCGCCCGGCCAAGGACAAGGAACGCGACGCGACGCGCCACCCCGCCGAGCTGCTCAGCTTCATGGGGGTGAAGCCCGGCGACAAGGTCGGCGATTTCATCATGGGCAGCGGCTATTGGACCCGCATCCTCGCCAAGACCGTCGGCGAGAAGGGCAAGGTCTATGCCTATCAGCCCGCCGAGTTCATCGCGTTCCGCGCCGCTTATGGCACCGATCAGGACGACGCGGCGAAGCCCTATGCCAATGTCGTCCCGTCGCGCGAATCGCTGGGCGCGGTGACCTTCCCCGAAAAGCTCGACGCGATCATCACCGTGCAGAACTGGCACGACCTGCACCTCGCCAAATCGCCGGCAACGCTCGGCGCATCGGTGGCCAGGGCGCTGTATGATTCGCTGAAGCCGGGCGGGGTGCTGCTGGTGGTCGATCATGTCGGTGAGCCCGGCGCGACGCCCTTCGCGGTCGCCGAGACATTGCATCGCGGCGATGCGGACGCGACCAAGAAGGAGATCGAGGCCGCCGGGTTCAAGCTCGCCGGGACCAGCCCGATCTATGCCAATCCGGCCGATCCGCACACCAACAAGGTGTTCGACCCGGCGATCCGCGGCAAGACCGACCAGTTCGTCTACAAGTTCGTCAAATCGTGACAACGGAGACCGAATCGGCCTCTCACGCGATCGACGCGAAGATCGCCGCGTTGGACGACTGGCGCGGTGAGACGTTGGCAGATGTCCGCGCGCTGATCCGCGCCGCCGATCCCGATGTGATCGAGGAGGTGAAGTGGCGCGGCGTGCCGGTGTGGTCGCACGGCGGGATCATCTGCACCGGCGAGAGCTACAAAGCGGTGGTGAAGCTGACCTTCGCGCAAGGCGCGGCGCTGCCCGATCCGGCGGGGCTGTTTAATTCCAGCCTCGAAGGCAACACCCGCCGCGCGATCGATATCCGCGAGGGCGAAACGATCGACGCCGCCGCCTTCACCGCGCTGGTGCAGGCGGCAGTGGCGCACAATCTGGCGAAAAAGCGGAAGTAAGATGTGCTCTCGCGAAGGCGGGAGCACATTTGGAGAGGCGCGATCCGTAAAATCTGAGCCTCCTCACCAAAGCGGCGGCGTTCGGACCGTGACAAATCCGCGACAGCCACTATATGCGCCCCCGCACGACGCGAGCCCCCGCCATGCTGACCACGAATCCTTTCGACGACGACCATCTGCACGAGGAGTGCGGCATCTTCGGTGTTTCCGGCGCTGCTGACAGCGCCGCGGCACTGGTGGCGCTCGGCCTTCACGCGCTCCAGCATCGCGGGCAGGAGGCCGCCGGGATCACCACCTTCGACGGTGCGCAATTCCACACGCACCGCGCGATGGGGCATGTCGCGGGCAATTTCGACCGCGACGAGGTGATCCGCGCGCTCCCGGGCAGCGTCGCCTGCGGCCACGTCCGCTATTCGACCACCGGCGAGACCGCGCTGCGCAATGTCCAGCCGCTTTATGCCGAGCTCGCCTCGGGCGGGTTTGCGGTGGCGCATAACGGCAACATTTCCAACGCGATGCGGCTGCGTCGCGAGTTGGTGCGGCGCGGATCGATCTTCCAGTCGACCAGCGATACCGAGACGATCATCCACCTCGTCGCCACCTCCAATTACCGGTCGCTGCTCGATCGCTTCATCGATGCGCTGCGCCAGGTGGAGGGCGCCTATTCGCTGATCGTGATGACCCCGGAAGGGATGATCGCGTGCCGCGACCCGCTGGGGATCCGCCCGCTGGTGATGGGCAAGCTCGGCGATGCGATCATCTTCGCCTCCGAGACGGTGGCGCTCGACGTGGTCGGGGCGGAATTCGTCCGCTCGGTCGATCCGGGCGAGCTGGTGATCGTCCAGGGCACCGAGATGCGCTCGATCCGCCCCTTCCCCGAAGCGGCGGCGCGGCCGTGCATCTTCGAATGGGTCTATTTCTCGCGCCCCGATTCGATCGTCGACGATCATTCGGTCTATTCGGTGCGCAAGGCGATCGGCGCGCAGCTCGCGATCGAATCGCCGGTCGACGCCGATCTGGTCATTCCGGTGCCCGATTCGGGGGTCCCCGCGGCGATCGGCTATGCTCAGCAATCGGGCATCCCGTTCGAGCTCGGC
Source organism: Sphingomonas sp. 66-10 (assembly GCF_001897045.1). Lineage (NCBI taxonomy): Bacteria > Pseudomonadati > Pseudomonadota > Alphaproteobacteria > Sphingomonadales > Sphingomonadaceae > Sphingomonas > Sphingomonas sp. 66-10. The sequence goes on along the minus strand of NZ_MKRR01000013.1, from coordinate 3,642 downwards.
ATCATCCGCTCGCATTATGTCGGCCGCACCTTCATCCAGCCGGGCGACAAGGTCCGCCACCTCGGCGTCAAGCTCAAGCACAACGCCAATCGCGCGCTGATCGCGGGCAAGCGCGTCGTGCTGATCGACGATTCGATCGTGCGCGGCACCACCAGCCTGAAGATCGTCCAGATGATGCGCGAGGCCGGCGCGGCCGAGGTGCACATGCGCATCGCCAGCCCGCCGACCAAGCATAGCTGCTTCTACGGCGTCGACACGCCCGAGCGCGCCAAATTGCTCGCGGCGAAGCTCGACCTGCGCGCGATGACCGATTTCATCCACGCCGATACGCTCGGCTTCGTCTCGATCGACGGGCTGTACAAGGCGCTCGGCGAGGCGGCGCGCGAGGGCGTGCGGCCGAAATATTGCGATGCGTGCTTCACCGGCGATTATCCGACCACGCTGACCGATCACGACGAACTGGCCGAGGTCGACCAGTTCGCGCTTCTCGAAGAACGGGTCGCCTGAGCCTCCAATGACCGATCAGAACAAAGTGCTCGCGGGGAAGCTCGCGCTCGTCACCGGCGCGTCGCGCGGCATCGGCGCGGCGACCGCGATGGCGCTCGCCGAAAAGGGCGCGCATGTCGTGATCACCGCGCGCGCCGCCAAGGAGCTCGAAGCGGTCGAAGAAGCGATCTTCGACGCCGGCGGATCGGCGACGATCGCGCCGCTCGACCTGACCGAGACCGATGCGATCGCGCGGCTCGCCGCAGCGGTGGGCGAACGCTGGCAGGCGCTCGACGTGCTGGTGCTCAACGCCGGCATGCTCGGCTCGCTCGCCCCGGTGCCGGCGATCGACGCCAAGGAACTGGCCGCGGTGCTGACGCTCAACGTGTCGGCGCAGGTCGCGCTGATCCAGGCGTTCGACCCGCTGCTGCGCCGCGCCGACGCCGGCAAGGTGATCGCGCTGACCTCCTCGGTCGGGCGCACGCCGCGCGCTTATTGGGGCGCGTACGGCGCCTCGAAGGCGGCGCTGGAGACGCTGATCGCGGCCTATGGCGACGAGGTGGAGGCGATCAGCCGCGTGCGCACCGCGATCGTCGATCCCGGCGCGACGCGAACCAAGATGCGCGCGCGCGCCTATCCCGGCGAAGACCCCGCCTCGGTGAAGGACCCGCGCGTGGTGGCCGAGCGGATCGCGGCGCTGGCGGTCGACGGGTTCGAGACCAATCACTTCGAGCGCGTCGAGGGGTGATCGCGCGGCGGTCGTAACGACAAAGCGCGGCTGGCTATACTTAAGCGCAGCCCGCTCAACCCCGGTCAGCCGGGAAAAAACAGCTTCCCGAGCGCGGCGCCGGCGCCGAGCAGCGCGGCGGTCGCGATCATCGCCTGAAAAATCAGTGAGGCGGGGAAAACCTTGGTTTCGATCTGAAGCTTCCGGCGTTCATCGAGCATCTTGTCGATTTCGGCCTGCGCCTTGCGGATGCGCGTGAGCTGCTCCTGCATGTCGAGTTCTTTGGGTTCGATCTGCGTCGCCATGATATTCTCCGTAGCATGATATAGCGTGAAAATGAATGAACGGGAGGGGCGGGCCGCCTCGATCGTTGGCCGCGAGGTTGCGCCGTTCCACACAGGCGAGGAATGATCGGGCGCGCAACGATTGGCGCCGCGCCCGTGACGCGCTAACGCGGGCGGCGATGCTGTTTCCTCCCGAAAATTGCCCGCGGATCGTCGTCAAGATCGGTTCGGCGCTGCTCGTCGATGCCGCCGGCGGGGTGCGCCGCGCGTGGCTGGAGGGGATCGCCGCCGATATCGCCGAGCGCGTCGCCGCGGGGCAGCAGGTCGCGGTGGTCTCGTCGGGGGCGATCGCGCTCGGCGCGCGGCGGCTCAACCTCCCCAAGGGCGGCCGCGCCAGCCTCGAAGATGCGCAGGCCGCCGCCGCGACCGGGCAGATCGCGCTCGGCCATACCTGGGCCGAGGTGCTCGCCGCGCGCGGGCTGACCGCGGCGCAGATCCTCGTCACGCTCGACGATCTCGAGGATCGCCGCCGCTATCTCAACGCCGCCGCGACTCTGGGCCGGCTGCTCCAGCTCGGCGTGGTGCCGATCATCAACGAGAATGACAGCGTCGCGACCGCCGAGATCCGCTTCGGCGATAATGACCGGCTCGCCGCGCGCGTCGCGCAGGCGGCGGGGGCGCAGGGCGTGGTGTTGCTGTCCGACATCGACGGGCTCTACGATCGCAACCCCGCCCTCCCCGGCGCGCTGCATATCGCGCGGGTCGAGCGGATCGACGCCGGGGTGGCGGCGATGGCCGATACCGGCTCCGCCTCCGGCATGGGATCGGGCGGGATGGTCTCGAAAATCCAGGCGGCGCGGATCGCCACCGGCGCGGGCGCGGCGCTGGCGATCGCCTCGGGGCGGATCGATCGCCCGCTGTCGGCCGAGGCACGGCATACGATCTTCACCCCCGAGAAGCGCAAGCGCGCGCGCAAGGCGTGGCTCGCCGGACGGCTGACCGCCAAGGGCGCGATCCAGGTCGATGCCGGCGCCGCGCAGGCACTGGCGGCGGGGCGCAGCCTGCTCGCGGCGGGGGCGACCGGGGTGACCGGGCGGTTCGCGCGCGGCGACGTGGTGACGATCGAGGGCCCCGACGGCGCGATCGCGCGCGGGCTCGCCGAATATGACGCGGCCGAGGCGCAATCGTTGCTCGGCCGGCGCAGCGAGGAGCATGAGGCGATCCTCGGCTATGCCCCGCGCGCCGCCCTCGTCCACCGCAACCATATGGCCTTGCTGTGATCCTCGCGCTGACCGGGGCGACCGGGTTCGTCGGCGGGCATGTCGTGCGCCGCGCGGTCGAGGCGGGACATCAGGTCCGCGCGCTCGCCCGCCGCCCGCAACCGCCGCGCGACGGGGTGACGTGGATCGCCGGGGCGCTCGACGATGCGGCGGCGCTCGCCGCGCTGGTCGAGGGCGCGGACGCGGTGATCCATATCGCGGGGGTGGTCAATGCGCCCGACCGCGCCGGCTTCGTCGCGGGCAATATCGCGGGCACGCAGGCGATCGTCGCCGCGACCGCGCCGGGGACGCGCTTCGTCCATGTCTCCTCGCTCAGCGCGCGCGAGCCGCAGCTCTCGATCTACGGCTGGTCGAAACGCGAGGCGGAGGCGGTCGTCGCCGCGGCACCGCTCGACTGGGATATGGTGCGCCCGCCGGCGATCTACGGGCCAGGCGATATGGACATGCTCGATCTGTTCCGCTTCGCGCGACGCGGGGTGGCGCTGACCCCGCCGGCGGGGCGGCTGTCGGTGATCCATGCCGACGATCTCGCGCGATTGCTCGTCGCGCTCGCGGCGGCGCCGGCGACGCGCGCGATCTACGAGGTCGACGACGCGCGCGACGGGGCGTGGACGCACAAGGGCTTCACCAGCGCGATCGGCGCGGCGGTCGGGCGGCGGGTACGCCCGATCGCGCTGCCACGCGCATTGCTGCGGGTGGGCGCGCGGATCGACCGGCTGGCGCGCGGCAAGGGCGCAAGGCTCACCGCCGACCGCGTCGCCTATTTCTGCCACCCGGACTGGACGGTCGACGTGACGAAGCGCCCGCCGGCGGCGCTGTGGGTGCCGCAGATCGCGACCGAGACGGGGTTGCGCGAGACCGCGGA
>NZ_MKRR01000012.1:34778-39611 GCF_001897045.1 Sphingomonas sp. 66-10 | reverse complement strand
GGGATCCGTTCACCATGCCGGTGATCACCGAGACCGGCGGCACGGTGAAGTTCCAGGATCTCGTCGAGAACAAGACGCTGACCGAGCAGGTCGACGAAGCGACGGGCATCGCCCAGCGCGTCGTCACCGAGTTCCGCGCCGGTTCCAAGTCGAAGGAGGATCTGCGTCCGCGGATCACCCTGCTCGACGCGGGCTCGGGCGAGACCGCGCGCTACATGCTGGCGCCGGGTGCGGTGCTGTCGGTCGAGGACGGTGCGACGGTGCAGGCGGGTGACGTGCTGGCGCGTGTCGCGCGCGAAAGCGCCAAGACCCGCGACATCACCGGCGGTCTGCCGCGCGTCGCCGAGCTGTTCGAGGCGCGCAAGCCGAAGGAGAATGCGATCATCGCAAAGGTCTCCGGCCGTGTCGTGTTCGGCAAGGACTATAAGGCGAAGCGCAAGATCGGCATCCAGCCCGAGGATGGCGGCGACGTCGTCGAATATCTGGTGCCGAAGTCGAAGGTGATCGACGTTCAGGAAGGCGACTACGTCAAGCGTGGCGACAACCTGATCGGCGGCAGCCCCGACCCGCATGACATTCTGGAAGTGCTCGGGATCGAGCCGCTGGCGGAATATCTCGTCAGCGAAATCCAGGAAGTCTATCGACTGCAGGGCGTGAAGATCAACGACAAGCACATCGAGGTGATCGTTCGCCAGATGCTGCAGAAGGTCGAGATCACCGAGGCCGGCGACACCACCCTGCTCCCCGGCGAGCAGGTGGATCGCGAGGAGATGGACGAGGTCAACGCGAAGCTCGGCAAGGGCATGCAGCCCGCGCAGGGCAAGCCGATCCTCCTCGGCATCACCAAGGCGTCGCTGCAGACCCGCTCGTTCATCTCGGCCGCGTCGTTCCAGGAAACGACCCGCGTGCTCACCGAGGCGGCCGTGCAGGGCAAGCAGGACACGCTGATGGGGCTCAAGGAGAATGTCATCGTCGGCCGCCTGATCCCGGCGGGCACCGGCGCGGGCATGAACCGCCTCAGGGTCGCGGCATCGTCGCGCGATGCGGCGCTCCGCGTCCAGCAGCGCAAGCTCGCCGAGGCGATGGCGATCACCGCGCCGACCAGCGCGGCGGCCGAACATGCCGCCGAGCTGGCCCGCTCGCCGCGCGATGCGCAGGGCACCGGCCCGGACCCGCTCGCCGCAGTCGTCCCCTCGGGTGACGGCAGCGACGAGGCTGCGGGCGAATATCTGAACGACTGATCCGGTCGCTCGACGTGAAAGAAGAACCGCCGTCCGGGGATGCCCGGGCGGCGGTTTTTTTTATCCAAGTCCCTCATGCCAGCGAAAGCCGCATCTCGATCGGCACACGGTAGGATGTCGGATGGGCGGTTGGACCTATATCATGACCAACAAACCCCGCGGTGTCCTCGACACTGGCGTGACGGCGTATCTCGCGGAAAGGGTCGATCAGCATCGGCCCGGGGCTGGTCCATCGTTCTGCCGACGCTACGGTTTGACGCGGCTTGTCCACGCCGAACTTCATGACTCGATGGGAAAGCCCTCACGCGAGAAAGGGCGCTCAAGGCGTGGAAGCGCGATTGGAAGATTGCGTTGATCGACGCCGCCAACGCCTAATGGGACGATCTGTTCGACCGCATCCCTGAGGCACGAGATGCCAGCTCTCGCTAGCATGACGGATGCGGGCTATCCCCGCACCAAGGTCACGAAACTATACGCCGGCCGGCCTTCCGCCGCCGGGTGGTCCTCCCGCGCCGCCTCGCGCCAGCCGGTGAACGGGGGGACGATCGTGTCGCCTTCCGCGTCGAGATGCACTTCGGTCAGTTCGACGCGGTCGGCGAACGGCAGGAACAGCGCGAACACCTCCGCCCCGCCGATCACCGCCGCATCCTCCCCGGCCAGCGCCAGCGCTCCGGCAACATCGCGCGCCACTTCGGCGCCTTCCGCCCGCCACGCCGGATCGCGCGTCAGCACGATATGACGGCGGCCGGGCAGGGGCGCGGGGAAGCTTTCGAAGGTCTTGCGGCCCATGATCATCGGTCGCCCCATCGTCTGCGCCTTGAAGCGCTTGAGGTCCGCCGGGAGCCGCCACGGCAGCCCGCCGTCGCGGCCGATCACGCCGTTGTCGGCGCGCGCGAGGTGCAGCGAGACACGGGTCACGCCGCGACCCTCGGCATCAATCCCCTGCCGGCGGGCTCGGCGTCGCCATCGGCGAAGGCGTTGCCGGCGCCGGCGGGACGCTGTATTGAAGAATCCACGCGGCCGCCGTCGCGGTGATGATGGTGATCAAATAGTCGCGCATCGCACCGTCTCCCAAACCATTGACTACACTTGTAGTCGATGCGGCTGAACGGCAGATTAACGAGCATTGTCATGCGCGAACGCTAGGCGAAATGGCGCGCGAGCGGAAGCCGCGCGCCGTCGCTGCCCTCCTCCTCATTCATCGTCATGCCGGACTTGATCCGGCATCCAGAGCCACAAAGGTCATCGCTCGCGACTCTGGATGCCGGGTCGAGCCCGGCATGACAGGAGATTACCCCCGCGCCTTCGCCTCGGCGCGGAAGCGGTGGAGCAACGGCTCGGTATAGCCGCTCGGCTGGCCGACCCCTTCGAACACCAGGGCCTTGGCCGCGCGATAGGCGAGATTCGCGTCGCCCTCGCCTGCCATCGGGCGATAGGCCGCGTCGCCGGCATTCTGCGCATCGACCTTCGTCGCCATCCGCGCGAACGCCTGATTGACCGCCTCTTCGGTCGCGACGCCGTGAAGCAGCCAATTGGCGAGATGCTGCGACGAGATGCGCAAGGTCGCGCGATCCTCCATCAGCCCGACGTCGTGGATATCGGGCACCTTCGAACAGCCGATCCCCTGATCGATCCAGCGCACGACATAGCCGAGGATGCCCTGCGCATTATTGTCGAGCTCGTCGCGCACCTCCTCCGCCTGCCAGTTGCGGCCGGGCGCGACCGGAACCGTCAGCAGCTTCTCCAGCGGCGCCGGCGCCTCCGCGCTGCGCTCGCGCTGGCGGGCGAAGACGTCGACGCGGTGGTAATGAGTCGCATGAAGCGTCGCCGCGGTCGGCGACGGCACCCAGGCGGTATTCGCCCCCGATCGCGGATGGCCGATCTTCTGTTCGAGCATATCGGCCATGCGATCGGGCGCGGCCCACATGCCCTTGCCGATCTGCGCGCGGCCCGAAAGCCCGCAGGCGAGACCGATCTGGACGTTGCGATCCTCATAAGCCGCGATCCACGGCGCGGTCTTCATCTCGCCTTTGCGGATCATCGCGCCGGCGCGCATCGCGGTGTGCATCTCGTCGCCGGTGCGGTCGAGGAAACCGGTGTTGATGAACATGATGCGGTCCTTCACCGCATGGATGCACGCGGCGAGATTGGCCGAGGTGCGGCGCTCCTCGTCCATCACCCCGACCTTGATCGTATGCCGCACGAGCCCGAGCAGATCCTCGACGCGATCGAACAGCCGATTGGTGAAGGCGCATTCCGCCGGCCCGTGCATCTTGGGCTTGACGATATAGAGCGAGCCCGCACGGCTGTTGGCGAATGCCCCCTGCCGCTTGAGATCGTGCAGCGCGATCAGGCTGGTGACGATCGCGTCGAGAATACCCTCGGGCGCCTCGCTGCCGTCGGGCAGCCGGACCGCAGGGTTGGTCATCAGATGCCCGACGTTGCGCACCAGCAACAGGCTCCGCCCCGGCAAAGTCAGCGTCGACCCGTCGGGCGCGGCGTAGACGCGATCGGGGTTGAGCCGCCGCGTCATCATCCGCCCGTTCTTTTCGAAACTGTCCTCCAGATCGCCGCGCATCAGCCCGAGCCAATTGGCATAGGCCGCCACCTTGTCCTCGGCATCGACCGCCGCGACCGAATCCTCGAGGTCGCAGATCGTGGTCAGCGCGGATTCGAGCACGACATCGGCGATGCCGGCAGGATCGTCGCGCCCGATCGGGTGATCGCGATCGATCACCACCTCGATATGCAGGCCGTTGTGGCGATAGAGCAGAGCCTTGTCGCGCCGCCCGACGAATTGCGCCGGATCGCGCAACACCGGATCGCCCGCGAGGTCCGCCCACGAACCCTGCGCCAGCGGCACCGCCTCGTCGAGGAATGCCTTGGCCCAGGCGATCACCTGCGCGCCGCGCGCCGCATCATAGCCGCCCGGCGCCGCGCTGCCGGGGATCGCATCGGTGCCGTAAAGCGCGTCGTACAGGCTGCCCCAGCGAGCATTGGCGGCGTTGAGCAGGAAGCGCGCGTTGAGGATCGGCACGACAAGCTGCGGCCCGGCGAGCCGCGCGATCTCGTCATCGACATTGGCGGTGCCGACGGTGAAGCGCGCGGGGTCGTCGACGAGATAGCCGATGCTCCGCAGAAACGCTTCGTCGACTGCCTCGCCGGCCTGATAGCGCGCATCGATCGCCTGCTGCAGCCGCTCGCGTTCGGCGAGCAGCGCCCGATTCTCGGGGGCGAGATCGGCGAAGATCGCCGCGGCGCCGCGCCAGAAATCCTCAGGGGCGATCCCGGTGCCCGGCAGCACGCGATCATCGACGAATTGCGCCAGTTCCGCCGCAACCTGCAATCCCGCTTTGTCGTTCATCGTCATCGCCTGCTCCTTTGTCCAAGGCGAATAGACCAGCCGTATCCTGATCGGTAGGCTATAAGAAATTGAAGCAGCTTTTCCTCCAAGGAACGAATGATGCTCGATCCCGATTATGAGCTGTTCGCCAGGGTGGTCGATGCCGGCAGCCTTTCCGCTGCCGGGCGGGCGCTCGGAATCTCCCCGGCGATGGCGTCGAAACGGCTCGCGCGGCTGGAGGAAAGGCTG
>NZ_MKRR01000012.1:0-34534 GCF_001897045.1 Sphingomonas sp. 66-10 | reverse complement strand
CTTGTCGCGCACCGGCTCGGCACCAGCCGGCGGCTGCTGTGCGCCGCGCCCGCCTATCTTGCGCGGCACGATGCGCCGGAGACGATCGCGCAATTGAGCGACCACCGCCTGCTCGCCGCGACCGGCCAAATGCCCTGGCGGCTGGTGAGCGGGACACGCCGCGCGACGATCGAGCAGCCGAGCGCAGTCATCACCAATTCGAGCGAGATCGTCCGCGAACTCGCGCTGACCGGGGTGGGAATCGCGCTACGCTCGTTATGGGATGTCGGCGAGACGCTGGCGCGCGGCGATCTCGTCCGCATATTGCCCGACTGGGAGGGATCGACGGACGTCGGGATCTACGCGGTCCACCCGCGCGCGCCGGCGGTGCTGCCGGCGGTGACGGCGTTCATCGCATTCCTGCGCGAGACGCTGGCGGATACGAGGTTTTAAAACTCTCCCCGTTCGGAGGCTAATTCAGACCGCCACCGGCGCCGCGATATGCGGGTGCGGATCGTAATCGGTCACCGCGAAATCCTCGATCGCATAGTCGAAGATCGACGCGGGCCGCCGCGCGATATGCAGCCGCGGCTCGCTGCGCGGGGTGCGCGCCAGCGTCTCCTCCACCAGATGCGCGTGGTTGAGATAGATATGCGCGTCGCCCGCGCTCCACACCAATTCGCCAGGCGCGAGATCGCATTGCTGCGCGAGCATCCGCAGCAGCATCGCCGCCGAAAAGGCGTTGAACGCGAAACCCAGCCCGAGGTCGCACGAGCGCTGCCACAGCATCCCCGAAAGCCGCCCGCCGGCGACATGATATTGATAGGTCATGTGGCACGGCGGCAGCGCCATCCCGCCGAGCTCGGCGACATTCCAGCCGGTGAACAGCAAGCGGCGCGACGTGGGGTTATGCCGGATCATCTCGACCAGTTCGGCGATCTGGTTGACCGGCTTGCCCAGGCGAAACAGCCCCTCGCCCGCCGGTTCATACGTATCCCAATTGACCCATTGCTTGCCGTAGACCGGGCCGAGATCGCCCCATTGCGCGGCGAAATCCGGGTCGGCGAGGATGCGCGCCTCGAACGCGTCGCGATCGATCGTCTCGCCGGTCGCGCGGCGATAGCGATCGAGCGGCCAGTCGGTCCAGATATGCACCTTCTGCCGCACCAATTCGCGGATATTGGTGTCGCCGGTGAGGAACCATAGCATCTCGCGCGCCGCGGTCTTCCACGCGACGCGTTTGGTGGTCAGCAAGGGCACGCGGTCGTCGCTGAGATCGAAGCGCAGCGTCGGGCCGAACAAGGATCGCGTCCCCACCCCGGTGCGGTCGCGGCGTTCGTCGCCCCGTTCCCACACCTCGCGCAACAGCCGGAGATATTGGTCCTCGAAATGCGCATCGCTCATGCCGCAGCAGTGACAGGCACATGTCGGTCGCACAAGGGCGATGAGCGGAAGAGAAAGATCGATCCGAAACGGATGATAATAGTGGTTAACCCGGTGCCCAGCCGTTAGCTCGCACGATGAATTTCGCCCATCTGGCCGGCCTGTTCGCACCAATCGCATCCGCTACGGTTGAGATTGTCGCCTTCGCCTATCTCGATTCGGCCGGGCGCGTGCTGGGGCTGCGCCATATTCGGTCGGGCGATACGCTCTGCATCGACGTACCCATTCGCACGGTGGTGCGCGACGCGCTTTCGTTCGACGCGAAACTGGTTGCGATGGCGCACAATCACCCGTCGGGCCACGCCGAACCGAGCCGCAACGACCTGACGGTCACGCGCCTCGTCGTCACGGTGTTCAATGCCTTAGGGATTCGGCTCGTCGACCATCTGGTGCTTGGGGGCGGCGCCATTGTCAGCCTGCGCGCCCGTGGACTGTTGTGACGGCCGCAGCCGGCACGGCTTGATCGCGCCCGGTGCCGGGCGCGGCCCGACCGCCTTGAAGGTCGCGAAATAGCCGCCCGCCGACGGCATGTTCTCCATCCCGACGAGTTGATAGCCGACCGCGGCGAATTCGCAGCGCAGCAGCGCCGGCGGCGTGCCGTGATCGACAACGAGACGGTTGGCGTCGACCACCACCACCAGCCCCTCGGGACGCAGCGAGGGGCGCATCCGCCACAGGAATTCATAGGGCTGCTCGATCTCATGATACATATGCACCATGAAGATCCGATCGAAGCTGGCATCGGGCAGCTTGGGATCGGCCGGCACGCCGAGCCGCACGCTCACATTATCGAGCCGCTCGCGCGCAACGCGCTCGGCCAGCGCATCGCGCACCGCCGGCATGATATCCTCGGCGAGCACACGCCCGTCCTTGCCGACGCGTTGCGCGAGACGAATCGTGTAATAACCCTCGCCCGCACCGATATCGGCGACGGTCATGCCGGGCCTGATCTTGGCGCGGTCCATCACTATCGTCGCTTCGTTGAGCCGGTCGCGCGCCTCCTCGTTCGACCAGCGCGACGAGACGATATGCGCCACCGGGCGATCCGCGGCGGGAAACGGCCCGGGCTCACCCTTGTCGTCATGCCGGATCAGCGGCTGCGACCCGTCGCAACCGCCCAGCATCGCCGCCAGAGCAATCAGGGCCGCGCCCAGCCTCAATCGACATCCTCCACGTCGACCGTCTCGCCGGTCACGCGCTGCGACAGCGCGGCGGCCATGAAGTCGTCGAGATCGCCGTCGAGCACGTCGCTCGGCGAGGTGGAGGTGGTGCCGGTGCGCAGATCCTTCACCAGTTGATAGGGCTGGAGCACATAGGAACGGATCTGGTGCCCCCAGCCGATATCGGTCTTGGTGGCGTTGACCGCATTGGCCTCTTCCTCGCGCTTGCGCAGCTCATGCTCGTAAAGCCGCGCGCGGAGCTGGTTATACGCCTCGGCGCGGTTCTTGTGCTGGCTGCGCTGGTTCTGGCAGGCGACGACGATCCCGGTCGGCAGGTGGGTGATGCGCACCGCCGAATCGGTCGTGTTGATATGCTGCCCGCCCGCGCCCGACGCGCGATAGGTGTCGATGCGCAGCTCGCTGTCGTTGATCTCGATGTCGATCGAATCGTCGATCACCGGATAGACCCACACCGACGAGAAGCTGGTGTGGCGCCGCGCCGAGCTGTCATAGGGCGAAATCCGCACCAGCCGGTGGACCCCGCTCTCGACCTTGGCATAGCCATAGGCATTCTCGCCCTTGACCAGCAACGTCGCGGATTTGATCCCGGCCTGCTCGCCGGCGTGATAATCGACCAGTTCGACCTTATAGCCGCGGCGTTCGGCCCAGCGCGTGTACATGCGCTGGAGCATCTCCGCCCAGTCCTGGCTCTCGGTGCCGCCGGCGCCGGCGTTGATCTCCAGATAGGTGTCGTTGCTGTCAGCCTCACCGGCGAGCAGCGCCTTCACCTTGTCCTGCTGCGCACGCTCGGCGAGCTGGGCGAGCGCTTGCGTCCCCTCGACCGCGAGATCCTCGTCGCCCTCGGCTTCCGCGAGCTCGATCAGTTCGCTGGTGTCGGCGAGTTCGCGCTCGATCGCACGGGTCGCGGTGATCGCCTCGTCGAGCCGGCGACGCTCGCGCATCACTTCCTGCGCCTGTTTGGGATTTTCCCACAACGTCGGGTCCTCGACCCGCGCGTTGAGCTCGTCGAGCCGGCGGAGCGCGCGATCCCAATCGAGGAAGCGGCGCAACAGCGCCAGCGCCTCGTTGATCGTCTCGACATGGGCCTGCGCTTCGGCGCGCATCGTTCATTCTCCAAATCTCGTCATTCCGGCGACGGCCGGAATCTCGCGGGACAAGCTGTTCGCCTGATAACCGGGAAATCCCCGCCTTCGCCGGGATGACGTCTCAATTCAAGCCGGCGGGATTTAGTAAATCCCCCCCTGCCGCTGCAAGAAGTCGCTATCGCCGGGCTGTGCGCGCGGCGCGGCATTGGTTGCGGTGGCGGTCGGCGCCGCTTCCGGCCGGCGCGGTGCGCGGCGCGCCTCGCTCTGCGGCTTGAACGCTTCCCAGATCACCGCCGGGGTATATTCGCCGAAGGCCGGCCAGGCGCCGAACACCGGACGGCCCGAGGCGCGGTCGACGCGCACCATGCGGATTCCCTGGGGCGCACGGAACGGCAGTTTCTCCAGTCCGTCGAACGCCTTGACTGCGAATTCCTTGAAGATCGGCGCGGCCATCGTGCCGCCCTGGGCATAGCCGCCGAGGCTGGTCGGCGCGTCATAGCCCATATAGAGCCCACCGACCATTTGCGGGGTGCCGCCGATGAACCACACGTCGGTCGGCCCCGAATTGGTGCCGGTCTTGCCGAACATCGGGCGATCGAGATCGCGCAGCACGGTCGCGGTGCCGCGCTGGATCACGCCCTCGGTGATGTGGATCATCTGATAGGCGGTCATCGCATCGACCACCTGCCGCCCGCGCAGCCCGGGGCGCGGCATTGGCTTGCCGTCCCAATCGGGCATGTTGCAGCGATCGCAGGCGCGCCAATTCTCCGGCCAGATCACCTTGCCGTGACGGTCCTGGACGAAATCGACCAACGTCGGCGAATGCCAGCGGCCCTGATTGGCAAGCACGCCATAGGCATTGACCATCCGCATCACCGTCGTCTCGCCCGCGCCGAGCGCATAGGAGAGATAGGGCTGGTAATCGCCGATGTTCATCGCCTTCATCAGCCCGACGACATTGGTCATCCCGGTTTGCGCGGCGGCGCGCACCGTCATCAGGTTGCGCGATTGCTCGATGCCCCAGCGCATCGTGTGCGGGCCGGCGCCGCGGCTGTTGCCGAAGTTGCGGAAGCATTTCTGCCCCAGCCGCGCGCCCTGATAGACGCAGAACGGCCCGTCGACGATGATCGACGCCGGGGTCATGCCGTGTTCGAGCGCGGCGGAATAGACGATCGGCTTGATCGTCGACCCCGGCTGACGCATCGCCTGGGTCGCGCGGTTGAACGACTGGATCGAGGCATCGAACCCGCCCTGCATCGCAAGGATGCGGCCGGTCGCCGGCTCCTGCACGACGAACCCGCCCGAGACCTTGGGCACCGCGCGCAACGCGAACTGCCCGCCCTGCGGCGCGACCGCGATGATGTCGCCCGGCTTAATCGCGGCGAAGGCGGTGCCACCCTTGCCGCGCACCGGCATCTGCGCCAGATCGCGCGGCATCGATCCGGTCTGGCCGTTGGCGAAGCCGATCTGCCACGCATCGCCCTCACGCGCGATCGCGATTGCGGCGCGCCAGTCGTTGTAATCGATGCTGATATTGGTGTTGGCGAGCGCCCCAAGCCAGCTATCGCCCTCGAAATCGACATGCCGCAGCGGGCCGTTCCAGCCACGCCCGCGATCGTAGCGCACCAGCCCGTCGCGCAGCGCCTGCGCAGCATAGGCCTGAAGCTTGGGATCGAGCGAGGTGCGCACCCACAGGCCGCCCGAATAGACGCTGTTGGGCCCGTCGCGCGCGGTCTCGCCATATTTGCCGATCAGCTGGCGACGGACTTCCTCGACGAAATAGCCGCCGACCTGCTCGAACTTCGGCGTGCGGCGGATGATCGCGCCGATCGGCGCGGCGCGGGCTTCGTCTCTTTGCGCGGCGGTGATGTAGCCGTTCTTCTCCATCTCGCCGAGCACCCAGTTGCGGCGGGCGATTGCGCGATCGGTGTCGCGGAACGGATCGTAGTTCGACGGCCCCTTGGGCAATATGGCGAGATAGGCCATCTGCGGCAGGCTGAGCTCGGTCAGCTCCTTGTCGAAATAGGCGTGGCTCGCCGCTTCGACGCCATAAGCGTTCCGCCCGAGGAAGATCTGGTTGAGATAGAGTTCGAGGATCTGCTGCTTGCTCAGCGAATCCTCGATACGCCACGCCAGCACCGCCTCGCGCATCTTGCGCGTCGGGGAATAAGCATTGCCGATCAGCAGGTTCTTCGCGACCTGCTGGGTGATCGTCGACCCGCCCTTGGCGCGCCGGCCCGATCCCATCTTCGACACATAATCGACTACCGCGCCGGCAAGCCCGGGGTAATCGACGCCGTGATGCTCGAAGAAGGTCTTGTCCTCCGCAGACAGGAAAGCGTGGATCAGCTGTGGCGGATATTCGGCGAACGACAGTTCGACACGGCGTTCGCGCGCATAGGAATAGATCGGCGTGCCGTCGCCGCCGCGCACGTTGGTCGGCAGCGGCGGCTCATAGGTGCGCAGCTGATCGACCGACGGCAGATCGCGTGCGATCGCGAACCAGAACACCCCATAAGCGATCGCCGCCAGCACCGCGACCGCCGCGCCGATCTTGACCCAGCGCTTCGCCCACGCCTCACGCAGCGACCGCCGCCAATGGCCGGCATCGCGGCGCAGCTTGAGGGTCGTTTCGGGTTCAGGGGGAGAAGACGCCATACGCTTGGGGGGTATTTAGCAGGATTGCCGGGCGGGGGAACCCGGCATTATTTCGCCGCGATCCGCCGCGCGAAATAGATTTGCACCGCGCGCCTGACGCTCTCGGCAATCTTGGCGCGCCCGGCCTTGCTGTCGAGGAAGGCGGCGTCCTTGGGGTTGGAGATATAGCCGGTTTCGAACAGGATCGAGGGCATGTCCGGCGCCTTCAGCACCATCAGCGAGGCCATGCGGTGGAATTTCGCCTTGGTCGGCATCAAGGGCGCCGCCTCGCGCCCCAGGAGCCGCGCGAACCCCGCCGAGGCGTTCATCGTCTCGCGCTGGGTGAGATCGATCAGGATCGTCGAGACATCGGGGTTCTGATCGAGATCGACCCCGGCGATGATATCCGACTTGTTTTCGCGCGCCGCGAGCCGCGCGGCTTCCTTGTCGGAGGCAACCTCAGACAAGGTATAGGCGGTCGCGCCGGTGGCGTCGCCCGCCCCCACGCTGTCGCAATGGATCGAGATGAACAGATCGGCGCGCATCCGTCGCGCAATGCCGAAGCGCTCGCGCAGCACGAGATAGCGATCGTCGCTCCGCGTCAGCGCGACGCGCACGCGGCCGCTGGCGACCAGCGCGTCACGGATCGCCTTGGCGATCTTGAGCGTCACATCCTTTTCGCGCAGCCCGGTCTTGGGATTGATCGCGCCGGGATCGGGGCCGCCGTGCCCGGCGTCGATCACCACCAGCGGGCGATCCGCTTCCCCTTCCGCATGCGGCAGCGGTGCGCGCCGCGCCGGGGGAACGGGGGCCGAAACCCTGTAGCTCGCGACGCGCTCCGCGCCGAAGCCGAACGGCTGGAAGCTCAGCGGCCGCTGATCGATCGCCGCGGCGAAATGGCGCGCATCGGTCGGCGCGAGGATCAGCGCCAATGTGCGCCCCTCATCCTCGAACCCGCCGCCCGACACCAGCATCGGACGATCGAGATCGAGCACCACTCGCGCCCCGTCGCTGCCACGCCAGCCCTGCCGGATCGCGCTGACCACGCCCTCGCCCGGCAGCGACGGGCCGGGACGCGCGCCGTCGATATCGATCGCGATGCGGCGCGGGCCATCGAGGACGAAGCTCGATGCCTGCTCCACCGCGGCATCGAAATGGATCAGCACGCGGCCGCCGTCGATCTCGACGCGCTGGACGGTGGTGGCTTGCGCCGGGGCCGCGAACGCGACGGACACGAGCAATGCGGACACGCATCGCCACCGCCCTATCGCTCTGGCCCACCGCCCCGCCATCGAGAAACCGCCCTTTACCCCTTACACGCGCCTTATCGCGACGCTTTTCCACGCTGGCCCGAGGTCGGTTAACAGAAGCTTGACGGGGCAACGAGCTTTTTGCGGCGGAATGAGCGGATTTGAGCTAGTTGATGCATGACAAGTCCGGTGCTAATCCCCATCTCGACCGGACAGGCACGTCGTATTCGTGCCTTTACCTCCGGCCCACCGCTCGGTTCGCATTTTGCGGGGCCGGGCTTTCAGGTTGACGTTCGAATGCCGCATCTTTTCCCACCGCTGAACCGCCCGGCTTTCGCCGGCGGCGCGGGTTCGGGCCTGTTCCGGGGCGAGGCGCCCCGGCGTGCGGCACGAGCGAAGGCGATTTTACCAACAATTCGCGTGGCCGGGCGCAGCGCCCCGCCATTGCCAGATTATCGCACGACGGCGCCGCCCGGCGGCACGCGTGCGCGGAGACCATATAATGACCATGCGTATGCTGATCGACGCACGCCACCGGGAGGAAACCCGGGTCGCCGTCGTCAAGGGAAACCGGATCGAGGAATTTGATTTCGAGAGCGCTGAGCGCAAGCAGCTCAAGGGGAACATCTATCTCGCCAAGGTGACGCGCGTCGAGCCGTCGCTGCAGGCGGCGTTCGTCGATTACGGCGGCAATCGCCACGGCTTCCTCGCCTTTTCCGAAATCCACCCGGATTATTATCAGATCCCCAAGGAGGATCGCGACGCGCTGCTGCGTGAAGAGGCGGAGCATGCCGCCGAGGAAGCCAAGCTGCGCGCCGAGCAGGAAGCCGCCGAGGAGGCGGACGAGCCGTCCGAAGAGGATATCGAGCGTTTCGAGGACGATGGCGGAATGGACCCCGACGTCGCCGAGGACATGGATGGCGAGGCGCGCCCCGCCCGCTCGACCGTCAACGACGATCAGGTCGAGGCGCTGCGCCAGCGCCGCATGAACCTGCGCCGCCGCTACAAGATCCAGGACGTGATCCATCGCCGCCAGGTGCTGCTGGTCCAGGTGGTGAAGGAAGAGCGCGGCAATAAGGGCGCGGCGCTGACCACCTATCTCAGCCTCGCCGGGCGTTATTGCGTGCTGATGCCCAACACCTCGCACGGCGGCGGCATCTCGCGGAAGATCAGCAACACCGGCGACCGCAAGCGCCTGAAGTCGATCATGGCGGAGCTCAAGCTGCCGCCGTCAATGGGTTGCATCGTCCGCACCGCCGGGCTCCAGCGCACCAAGACCGAGATCAAGCGCGACTTCGATTATCTCGCGCGGCTGTGGGACGGGATCCGCGAGCAGACGCTCGCCTCCTCCGCGCCGGCGCTGATCTATGGCGACAGCGACCTGATCAAGCGCGCGATCCGCGATATCTATAACAAGGATATCGACGAAGTGATCGTCGAAGGCGACGAAGGCTATCGCCAGGCGAAGGACTTCATGAAGCTGCTGATGCCGAGCCACGCGCGCCGCGTGAAGCATTACAGCGATCCGATTCCCCTGTTCCAGCGCAGCCATGTCGAGGATCAGCTCGCCGCGATGTATCATCCGGTGGTGCAGCTTAAGTCGGGCGGCTATCTGGTGATCAACCCGACCGAGGCGCTGGTGTCGATCGACATCAACTCGGGCCGGTCGACCCGCGAGCACAATATCGAGCAGACCGCGACCGCGACCAATCTGGAAGCGGCACACGAGATCGCCCGCCAGCTCCGCCTGCGCGACATGGCCGGGCTGGTCGTGATCGACTTCATCGACATGGACAATAATTCCAATGTCCGGAAGGTCGAGAAGGCGATGAAGGAGGCGCTCAAGAACGATCGCGCGCGCATCCAGGTCGGCCGCATCTCCTCGTTCGGGCTGATGGAAATGAGCCGCCAGCGGCTGCGCACCGGGGTGCTCGAGGCATCGACCCGCGCCTGCCCGCATTGCGAGGGCACCGGGCTCGTCCGCACCGCGTCGTCGGCCGGCCTTTCCGCGCTGCGGCTGCTGGAGGATGAAGCGGCGCGCGGGCGCGGCTCGCTGCTGACGCTGCGCGCCAGCCAGGAAGCCGCTTTCTACGTGCTCAACCGCAAGCGCGGCGACATCGCCGAGATCGAGGATCGCTACGGCGTGCGCGTCGAGATCCTGCCCGACGGTGAGCAGGAAGGCGCGCGCATGTCGGTCGAGGCCTCGGGCCCGCCGCCGGCCTATGCGCCGAAGTTCGCCGCCCCGGTCGAGGAAATCGAGGAAGATTTCCCCGAGGAGTACGAAGCCGAGGAGGCTGAGGAAGAGGAAGTCGCCGAGGAGCGTCACGCGAGTCAGCCGCGCGAGGACGGCGATCGCGAAGGCGGGCGTCGCCGCCGTCGCCGTCGCGGCCGGCGCGGTCGCGGGCGGCCGGAGAATGGCGAGGCGCATGAGGGTGGCGAACATGCCGACGCCGAGGCCGAGGAGGCCGAAGCCGAGGTCGTTGCACAGCCCGAGGCGCACGCCGAAGAGGAAGGCGAACGCGAAGGTGTGCGTCGGCGCAACCGGCGCGGCCGGCGCGGTCGCAACCGCGGCGGTGCCGAGGCACCGGTTGAAACGGCGGTCGAAACCGTCGAGGAAGCGCCGGCTGCCGAGCCCGTCGCCGAGGAGCCGGCCGAAGTGCTCGCCGAGGTAGCGCCCAAGACGCGCCGCCGCCCGCGTGCCCGTGCCAAGGCCGAAACGGTCGCCGAGGCGCCCGCGGCCGAAGCGCCGGTGATCGAAGTCCCGGCACCGGCCGAAGCGGCGGCGGCGGAAGCCGCACCGAAGCCGAAGCGCGCACCGCGTCGCAAGAAGGCGGACGCGGCTGCGCCCGAGGCCGCCCCGGCCCCCGAAGCCGCGCCGGCCGAAGCGGCCGAAGCGCCGGCCAAGCCGAAGCGCACGCGCCGCAAGAAGGCCGATACGGCGGAAACGCCCGTCGCCGCCGAGGCCGCCAACGCCAATGGCGCGGCCGAGGAGGAAGCGGCACCCGAAGCGGCGAACGACGCACCCGCCGGCGGCCCGCGTCGCGGCTGGTGGCAGCGGACGTTCGGCGCCTGAGCCGTGCGTGGCCGGGTTTCAGCGGCGGTTCATCGCGAACCGCGCAGAAATCCGGCCACCACCGCCCCGTTCGGGCCATGCGCAGGAAAGACGTGATGACGCGCAGGGCTTTTGCCTGTTCCGTAAAGTGTTTGCGCGATAGCGCGCGCCTCCTTGTGTCCCCGCGCGGGCGGGGACCCAGCCTGTGCTTCCGCCCGCGCGGGAGCACAGCGGCGGCCGGGGTGACGGTCGAGGCGGTCATCTGATGAAGAAGACGCTCGCCGCCGCGCTCACCGCGATCCTGATCTGGGCGCAGCCCGCGCATGCGCAGTCGCTGCTGCGCGACGCCGAGACCGAGGCGCTGTTCAAGGACATGTCCGCGCCGCTGGTGAAAGCGGCCGGGCTCAACCCGCGCGACGTGCAGTTCGCGCTGATCAACGACGATTCGATCAACGCCTTCGTCGTCGGCGGGCAGGTCGTCTATATCCATAGCGGGCTGATCCAGGCGGCGGATAACGCCAATCAGGTGCAGGGCGTGATCGCGCACGAGCTGGGCCACATCGCCGACGGCCATATCGTCAACGCCGATGCCGGGACGAGGCCGGCGATGGCGATCTATCTGCTCTCGATGGTGCTGGGGCTGGCCGCGACCGCTGCGGGCGCGGGCGAGGCCGGGATGGGCGTGATGGCCGCCGGGCAGCAGGCGGCGATGGGCAAGTTCCTCGCCTTCAGCCGCACCCAGGAATCGACCGCGGACGCCAGCGCGGTCAAATATCTCAACGCCGCCGGGATCACCGGCAAAGGCATGCTGTCTTTCTTCAAGATCTTGCAGCAGCAGGAATATCGCTACGGGGTCGGCAAGATCGATCCGTTCATGCAGACCCACCCCTTGTCGGGCGAGCGCATCCAGACGATGACCGCCGACATCACCGCTTCGCCGGCCTATAACAAGCCGGCGGACCCGGCGCTGCAGGAGCGTTTCCTGCGCGTGAAGGCCAAGCTGATCGGCTATGTCGGCACGCCGACGCAAACGCTCAACACCTATCCGCTGAGCGACCAGAGCGTCTATGCGCATTATGCGCGCGCTTATGCCTATCATAAGGGCGGCTATCCCGACAAAGCCGATGCTGAGGCCGATGCGCTGGTCAAGGCCGCGCCGCACGACCCCTATTTCCTCGAGGTGAAGGGGCAGATCCTGCTCGAAGCCGGCAAGCCGGCCGAAGCGCTCGCGCCGCTGCGCGAGGCGACCGAGCTGTCGCGCAGCAACCCGCTGATCGCCACGACCTTCGGCCACGCGCTGATCGCGACCGAGAACAAGGCCAATTACCCGGAGGCGATCAAGGTGCTGCGTACCGCGGTGGCGCGCGACACCGAAAATCCCTTCGCCTGGCTCCAGCTCGGTACGGTCTACGAGCTGACCGGCGACGAGCCGCGCGCGATGCTCGCCACCGCCGAGCGGGCGAGCATGAACGGCGACAGCCGCACCGCCGCCTATAGCGCGCGCGCGGCGATGGCCGGCATCCCGAAGAACACGCCGGACTGGATTCGCGCGCAGGATATCGCGATGACGGCGCAGAACGACATGGACGACAATCCGAAGAAGTATAAGCGCAGATGAATCGGACTTTATTGGTGGGGCTGGTGCTGCTCGGCGCAGCTTTCGGCGCGGGCGGAACATGGCTTGCCGAGCGCGTCGCGCCCGGCGAGCTGAGCGGGGCGGATCGCGCGCGCGTCGATCGCGCGGTGCATGATTACATCCTCGCCAACCCCGATATCATCCCGGAGGCGATGCAGCGGCTCGCCGACCGCGAGAACGGCAAGGTGATCGCCGCGCAGCGCTCGGCGATCGAGACGCCCTATGGCAATGCCTATATGGGCAATCCCAACGGCGATGTGACGCTGGTCGAATTCTACGATTACAATTGCGGCTATTGCCGCGCGAGCCTGCCGACGCTCGACAAATTGGTGCAGGCCGATCCCAAATTGCGCATCGTGTTCCGCGAGATGCCGGTGCTGGCGGAGAGCAGCATCGCCGCCGCGCGCGCCGCGCTGACCGCCGCGTCGCAGGGCAAGTTCAAGCCGTTCCACGACGCGCTCTACGCCGCCGGGCCGGTGAGCGACCAGACGATCGCCGCCGCCGCGCGCACCGCCGGGGTCGACCTTTCCAAGCGGCCGTCCGACACCGACGACGAGATCCGCAATAACCTCGCGCTCACCGCCAAGCTCGGGATGCGCGGCACCCCGAGCTGGATCGTCGGCGATCGCGTGCTATCGGGCGCGCTCCCGCTCGATCGCCTCCAGGAAGCGATCGCCGCTGCACGGGCAGCAAAATCGTGAGCGAAAACACGATCCTGCGCCTGGAGGGCGTCACCAAGACCTATGCCGGCGGGGTCACCGCGCTGTCGCCGGTCGACCTTTCGATCCGCAAGGGCGAGATCTTCGCGTTGCTCGGGCCGAACGGCGCGGGCAAGACGACGCTGATCAGCATCATCTGCGGCATCGTCACCCCCTCCGCCGGGACGATCACCGTCGCGGGGCATGACGCGCAGCGCGACTACAAGGCCGCGCGCCGCGCGATCGGGCTGGTGCCGCAGGAGCTTTCGACCGATTCGTTCGAAAGCGTGCTCGCCACCGTCACCTTCTCGCGGCGGCTGTTCGGGCACGGCCCCAACCCCGCCTATATCGAGCAGATATTGCGCGACCTGTCGCTGTGGGACAAACGCAAGTCGCGGATCCTGGAGCTTTCCGGCGGGATGAAGCGCCGCGTGCTGATCGCCAAGGCGCTGGCGCACGAGCCGCAGATTCTGTTCCTCGACGAGCCGACCGCCGGGGTCGACGTCGCGCTGCGTCGCGACATGTGGAAACTGGTCCACCGGCTGCGCGACAATGGCGCGACGATCATCCTGACGACGCATTATATCGAGGAGGCCGAGGAAATGGCCGACCGCGTCGGCGTCATCAACCGCGGCAAATTGCTGCTGGTCGAGGAGAAGGACGCGCTGATGAAGAAGCTCGGCCGCCGCCAGCTCGCGCTGACGCTCGCCGAGCCGCTCGCCGCGCTGCCCGCGGGGCTGGAGCAATGGCATCTCGAGCTTGAGGCCGACGGGCGGATCCTGCGCTACACGTTCGATGCACAGGCCGAGCATACCGGCATCCCCTCGTTGCTCCGCGCGCTATCGGATCGCGGCATTTCGTTCAGCGATCTCGAAACCAAGCGATCGAGCCTCGAGGACATCTTCGTCGATCTGGTGAGGGAAACGGCATGAACCTCAACGGTATCTGGGCGATCTATCGCTTCGAGATGGCGCGCTTCGGCCGCACCTTCTGGACCAGCCTGCTGGTGCCGGTGATCACCACCTCGCTCTATTTCGTCGTGTTCGGCTCGGCGATCGGGTCGCAGATGCGCGAGGTTTCGGGGGTGCCCTATGGCGCGTTCATCGTGCCGGGGATGATGCTGCTCGCGATCTTCTCCGAGAGCATCTTGAACGGCAGCTTCGGCATCTACATGCCCAAGTTCACCGGGACGATCTACGAACTGCTCTCGGCGCCGCTATCGCCGTTCGAGACGGTGCTCGGCTATGTCAGCGCGGCGGCGACCAAGTCGCTGGTGATCGCGCTGATCATCCTTGCCACCGCGCATCTGTTCGTCGATCTGACGATCGTCCACCCGTTCGCGATGATCGGCTATCTGGTGCTGATCTGTGTCACCTTCTGCCTGTTCGGTTTCGTGATCGGGATTTTCGCCAAGGGGTTCGAGCAGCTTCAGGTGATCCCGTTGCTGATCGTCACCCCCCTCACCTTCTTGGGCGGCGCTTTCTATTCGGTGATGATCCTGCCCGAGCCGTGGCGGACGGTGACGCTGTTCAACCCGGTAGTGTACCTCATCAACGGCTTCCGCTGGACCTTCTTCGGCACCAGCGACGTCGCGGTGGCGGTGAGCCTTTCAGCGACGTTCGCGCTGTTCGCGGCGTGCCTGATCGCGGTGACGGTGATCTTCCGCACCGGGTGGCGGCTCAAGCATTAGGGGCAAGCTGCCCCTCCCCGTTCGGGCTGAGCTTGTCGAAGCCCTGCACTTTTCTTCCACGCAAGAAGGGCAGCCCTTCGACAAGCTCAGGGCGAACGGGAGACACCGTCCTTCCGTGCGCCAAGGCTCAAATCTTCGGAAAATTGTTCGAGCGCTTCACCACGCCGTAGGCAAAGCTCGTATCGATCGACGCGATATGCTTCAGCCGGTGGAGCTTCGAGCGGACGAAATGCTCGTAATCGGCGAGGTCCTTCGCCAGCACGCGCAGCAGATAATCGGCGTCGCCGGTCATCACATAGCAATCGAGGATATTGTCCATCCCGCCGATGCTCGCCTCGAAGCTCGCGACCGCCTCCTCGCTATGCCGATCGAGCCGGATGCGGACGAAGGCGGTCAGCGGCAGGCCATAGGCCTGTTCGTCGACGATCGCGGTATAGCCTTGGATCACCCCGCTCTTTTCGAGCGCGCGCAACCGCCGCAGGCACGGCGACGGTGACAGTGCGACGCGTTCGGACAGCTCCAAATTGGTCAGCCGTCCGTCTTCCTGCAGCGCGGCGAGAATCTGGCGGTCTTTCGCATCCATCGACGATCCTTCACGACGATCGGGGCGTTTCGTCAATGCGCGCGCGCGATCAGGCGGCGAGCGCGGTCACCGATCCGCCCAGCGCCCGATCGAGATCGGCGATGATATCCTCGACATCCTCCAACCCGACCGACAGCCGGATCAGCCCCTCGGAAATGCCGTAAGCGGCGCGCTCCTCGGGGGTGTAGGTCGAATGCGTCATCGAGGCGGGATGCTGGATCAGCGTCTCGGCATCGCCGAGCGATACCGCGCGCTGGATCAGCGCCAGGCGGTTCATCATCGCGCGCCCCGCGGCCGCGCCGCCGGCCAGTTCGAACGCGATCATCCCGCCGAACCCCGGCATCTGGCGCGCCGCCAGCTCATGCTGCGCGAAGCTTTCGAGCCCGGGATAATGGACCGCCTCCACCGCCGGATGCGCCTCCAGCATCCGCGCCACCGCCAGCGCGTTGACGCAATGCCGCTCGACGCGGAGCTTGAGCGTCTTGAGTCCGCGCAGCACCAGCATCGCGTTGAACGGCGCCATCACCGCGCCGGTCATGTCCTTCATCCCGACGAGGCGCACTTCGGCGATATCCGCGCGCGAGCCGACCGCGATGCCGCCGATCAGATCACCGTGGCCACCCATATATTTGGTCGCGGAATGCACCACGATATCCGCGCCGTGCTCGATCGGGCGGGTCAGCACCGGGGTGGCATAGGTATTGTCGACGACGACCTTGGCGCCCTTCGCCTTGGCGACCCGTGCCACCGCCGCGATATCGATCAGCCGCATATTGGGGTTGGCCGGAGTCTCGAAATAGACCACGCGCGTCTTGTCCGAGATCGCCGCCGCGACCGCATCCAGATCCATCATGTCGACATGCGTGACGCGGATGCCGAACCGGCCGAGCCCGTGGCGCATGAAGGCGAAGGTGCAGCCGTAGAGCGTCTTGTCGATGACGATCTCGTCGCCGGGCGAGACAAGCGTCCACAATACCGCGGTGATCGCCCCCATCCCCGAAGCGAGCGCCAGCCCCGCCTCGGCGCCTTCGAGCGAGGCGCAGCGCTGTTCGAGCAGATCGAGCGTGGGGTTGGAAATCCGCGAATATGCGTGGCCGGCACGCTCGCCGGCGAAGATCGCGGCGCCGTGATCGGCATCCTCGAACGCGAAGGTCGAGGTGAGGTGCAGCGGCGGGGTGAGCGCCCAATCGTTATCCGCGGGGTTGTAACCCAGGTGGATCGCGCGGGTCATGAAACCGGGCGCTTTGGGGTCGCTCACTATTTGGTCCTTCCGGTGGAGATGCCACCGGAGACCTAACAGCGCATGCGGGGCAGGTGCTGCCAAAGTCGGCTGCTATTGCGGGCGATTTTGGCAGATGATGCCAATATCGTCCCTCCCCGTCATTCCCGCGAAGGCGGGAATCCATTCTCGCCGGTCAGCGAAAGAACCGCTCCGCCAGCCAGAATGGATTCCCGCCTTTGCGGGAATGACGGAAGATAACGTGGCGCCGCGGCAAAGCCGCGTCGTCGGACGGGTTCGGCTATGCCGACCCGCCAGCCGGGCGACAGCTTCGCTCAGCTCCGCTGCGCGACCGGCGCGCAGCGCGCGCCTAGCTGTTCGCCGCGATCCATTCCTCAACCACGGGCGCGATGCGATTACGCCACTTCGACCCGTTGAAGATCCCATAATGCCCGACGCCCTCGGCGAGCAGATAGCGCTTCTTCGCCGCCGGCAGCTTCTTCGCCAGCGTCAGCGCGGCCTTGGTCTGGCCGATGCCGGAGATATCGTCGCGCTCGCCCTCGATCGCGAGCAACCCGATATCGGTGATCGCCGACAGATCGATCGGGCGCCCGCGGTGGGTCATCAGCCCGCGCGGCAATTTGTGCTCCTGGAACACCACGTCGATTGTCTGGAGGTAGAATTCCTCGGTCATGTCGCACACCGAGCGATATTCGTCGTAAAAATCCTTGGTCGCCTCGGCGCTCTCGCCGTCGCCGCGGACGAGATGTTTGAACATCTCCCAATGGCTCATCATGTGGTTGCCGAGGTTCATCGACATGAAGCCGGTGAGCTGGAGGAAGCCGGGATAGACCCGCCGCCCGCCGCCCGGATAGACCACCGGCACCGTCGCGATGACATTCTGGCGGAACCAGGCATGCGGCCGCTGGGTCGCGAGCTCGTTGACCGCGGTCGGCGCCTCGCGGGTGTCGATCGGGCCGCCCATCATCGTCAACGTCTTGGGACGGCACGGATTCTTATCCGCGCTCATCAGCGCGGCGGCGGCGTAGCACGGCACCGACGGCTGGCACACCGCGAGCATATGCCCGCCCGGCCCGATCGCCTCCATGAACTCGACCAGATAATCGATATAATCGTCGAGGTCGAAGAAGCCCTCGGCCAGCGGCACGAGCTTCGCGTCGCGCCAGTCGGTGATATAGACGTCGCAGGTCGGCAGCATCCGCTCGACCGTGCCGCGCAGCAGCGTGGCATAATGGCCCGACATCGGCGCGACGATCAGCAGCTTCGGCCCACCCTTCACGCCCTTGCGCGCGAACCGCTTCAACTGGCCGAACGGCTTCTGCAGCACGATCTCCTCGATCACCTCGACCTCGCGGCCGTCGACCGTGGTGCGATCGAGCCCGAACGCCGGCTTGCCGCGCGGCGCCGCAGCATGAGCGAACACTTCGAGCGCGGAGGCCATGACCGTTCCGCCGCCGAAATAGGCGAATGGGTTTGCCGGGTTCTGGAGCATGCCCGCGCCAAAATTGGCCAATGCGCTGGCACTGGCGAGCATCGAACGCTGAATTTCATAGGCGTCGTAGAGCATTCGGTATCCTGTTTCCCGACACTTTGAACCTGAAGTAGGTAGCGTGTTTCATCCAGATGACAATTTCAAATGCTGCAATCGCGAAATTGCGGGGTGAAAACGGGGCGACTTGCATCCTTCCCACCACCCGGCGAAGGCCGGGGTCCGGCAACGGTCGGCCCGATACTGGACCCCGGCCTTCGCCGGGTGGTGCGGATGAAATTTCCCGCGTCCCCGCGCAGGCGGGGACCCAGTCCCCAGGTGGCCCGCGTTCCGTTCCGTCGCTCTGGGTCCCCGCCTGCGCGGAGACGCGGAAAGGGAGGCGTAGGACGAATGCGATCGGCGCAGCCGTTGAGCCGCGAGGGCGGCGCTGCTAGGCGCATTGCATCATGTCCAGCGATGCCCCTGCCCCAGCCGAAGCCGCCCCTGCCCCGTCCAACCGGAAACTGGGAAACCTCGCGCTCGTCTGGGATCATGTGCGCCGTTATCCCGGCCAGATCGCCGCGGCGCTCGGCGCGCTCAGCGTCACCTCGCTGGCGACGATCGCGATCCCTTATAGCTTCAAGCGGGTGATCGATCGCGGCTTCGGCCCCGGCGCGCACGGCGATGTCGCCAGCGCCTTCCATTATATGCTGATGATCGTCGCGGTGCTCGCTATCGCGACCGCGATCCGCTTCTATTTCGTCTCGTGGCTCGGGGAGCGCGTCGTCGCGGATATCCGCACCCGCGTGCAGCGCCATCTGCTCACGCTTACCCCGCGCTTCTTCGAGGAAAACCGCCCGTCGGAAATCGCCTCGCGGCTCACCGCCGATACCGCGCAGATCGAAAGCGTCGTCGGATCGACCGTCTCGGTCGCGCTGCGCAACCTGTTCACCGGCATCGGCGGGCTGATCTATCTGTTCGCGATCTCGCCGAAGCTGGCGGGGCTGCTGCTGCTCGGCATCCCGGTGGTGATCCTGCCGATCGTGCTGCTCGGCCGGCGGGTGCGCAGCTATTCGCGCACCTCGCAGGATCGCATCGCCGATGTCGGCGCGATGGCCACTGAAACGCTCGGCGCGATGAAGATCGTCCAGGCGTTCGGGCAGGAAGAGCGCGAAGCGCACCGCTTCTCCGACGCGGTCGAGGCGACGATGGCCGCCGCGCGCCGCCGCATCATGCTCCGCTCGGTGATGACCGCGATCGTCATCGGGCTGATCTTCGGCTCGATCACGCTCGTCCTGTGGGAAGGCGCGATCGACGTCGCCGCGGGGCGGATTTCGGGCGGGTCGATCGCCGCCTTCGTGCTGACCGGCGGGATCGTCGCCGGCGCGTTCGGCGCGCTGACCGAGGTTTACGGCGAGCTGCTGCGCGGCGCGGGCGCCGCCGGGCGCCTCGCCGAATTGCTCGCCGAAAAGCCCGAGATCGCTGCTCCCCCCGCGCCTTTACTGCTGCCGCTCCCGCCGCGCGGCGCGGTGACCTTCGATCATGTCGAATTCCGTTACCCGACCCGCCGCGAAACCGCGGCGCTGCACGATTTCAGCCTGTCGATCGCGCCGGGCGAGACGGTGGCGGTGGTCGGCCCGTCGGGCGCGGGCAAGACGACCTTGTTCCAGCTCATCCAGCGTTTCTACGATCCCGACAATGGACGGGTGCTGATCGACGGGATCGATCTCAGGGAGACCGATCCCGCCGGGATTCGCTCGCGGATCGCGATGGTGCCGCAGGAGACGGTGATTTTCGCCGCCTCGGCGCGCGACAACCTCCGCTACGGCCGCTGGGACGCCAACGATAGCGAATTGTGGGACGCCGCCGAAGCCGCCAATGCCGCCGACTTCCTCCGCGGGCTGCCGCAGGGGCTCGATACCTATCTCGGCGAGGGCGGCGCACGGCTCTCGGGCGGGCAGCGCCAGCGGGTCGCGATCGCGCGCGCCTTGCTGCGCGATGCGCCGATCCTGCTGCTCGACGAGGCGACCAGCGCGCTCGATGCGGAGAGCGAATTGCTCGTCCAACAAGCGCTCGAGCGGCTGATGGTCGACCGCACGACGCTCGTCATCGCGCACCGGCTCGCGACGGTGCGCGCGGCGGGGCGGATCGTGGTGATGGACGACGGCCGGATCGTCGAAGAGGGCACCCATGCCGCGCTGATGAAGCAAGGCGGGCTCTATGCGCGGCTCGCCAGCCTGCAATTCAGCGAAGCGGCATAGCGCCGCCCCGACCTTTCTGCTCTAACCTGTGCCGCACGGCATAAGGGAGAGCAGCAATGGCCCGCGAATTCGACGTCATCGTCTATGGCGCCACCGGTTTTACGGGGCGGCTCGTCGCGGAATATCTCCAGGAGGCCTATGGCACCGCCGGGCCGAAATGGGCGATGGCGGGGCGCTCGCTGAGCAAGCTGCAGGAAGTCCGCGACGAAATGGGCATCGCGGCGGACGTGCCGCTGGTCACCGCCAATTCGGACGATCCCGCCAGCCTCGCCGCGATGGCCGAGCGCGCGACGGTGGTGATCTCGGCGGTCGGGCCATATCAGCTTTACGGCAGCGATCTCGTCGCGGCCTGCGCGGCGACGGGCACCGCTTATGTCGATCTGTGCGGCGAGCCGGCCTGGATGCGCAAGATGATCGACGCGCACGAGGCGACCGCCAAGGCGAGCGGCGCGCGGATCGTCTTTTCCTGCGGGTTCGATTCGATCCCGTTCGATCTCGGTGTGCTGACCTTGCAGGAGGCGGCGATCAAGCGCTTCGGCCGCCCCGCGCCGCGCGTCAAATGCCGCGTCCGCACGATGAAGGGCAAATTCTCCGGCGGCACCGCGGCGAGCCTCAAGGCAACGCTGGCGGCAGCGGCGCGCGATCCCTCGCTCGTCGCGCTGCTGACCAGCCCGTTCGCGCTGACCCCGGGGCATAGCGGGCCGCACCAGCCGACCGGGCTGATCCCCGAATATGATTCGACGATCGCCGCCTGGGTCGCGCCGTTCATCATGGCGCCGATCAACACCAAGAACGTCCACCGCACCAATTTCCTGCTCGGGCAGAAATATGGCGCCGATTTCGTCTATGACGAGATGATCGTCGCCGGGCTCGGCGATGTCGGCAAGGCGGCCGCCGAGGCGCTCGCCAAGATCAACCCGCTCGCCGGCGACAAAGGCCCCAAGCCCGGCGAAGGCCCCTCGAAAGAGGAGCGCGACAGCGGGCATTATGACGTGCTGTTCATCGGGCTGATGCCCGACGGCGCGCGCGTCGACGCGGTCGTCACCGGCGATCGCGATCCGGGTTACGGCTCGACCAGCAAGATGCTCGCGGAAAGCGCGCTTTGCCTCGTCGAGGACGTGAAGGGTGCGGGCGGGATCTGGACCCCGGGCGCGCTGATGGGCGACGCGCTGGTCAAACGGCTGGTCGCCAAGGCGGGGATGACCTTCGCCGCGGGGTGACGCTCGCCTTCGCGGGGACACAAAAAAGACACTAACGTCCCAGCGCGATCGCCCCTGCCGCGGCGAAGCCGGTGAGCGCGATCACGCCGAGCAGCCGCGCCAGTTCCTCCTTGCGGAAATCGGCCAGCGCGCGTTCGTCGAGCCACCAATGCCCTTCCGCCGCCGCGACGATCGCGCCGAAGCGCGTCATGCGACGGAACATGCGCTTCTGCGCGCGCCCCTCGGGCTCGAACGCGATCGCGCGATCCGCGCTGGTCGCCTTCGCCGCGGTGAAATGGGTGACGATCGCTGCTTGCGCGCGGATCGCGACGCGCTCGGCGATACGGCCGACGATGTTCATCCTACCTCCTGCGCCCCTGATGTCGGATATTGGCGGGGCGACCGCGCCGCTTGATCTCGCGCCGCGGCCCCGCCCCGCGCGACGGCGGCAGCGCGCCCTTCCCCTCGGGCAGCTCGAAGCGCAGCGCGCCCGACACCGGATTGGCCTCGGCAAGCCGCAGCGACAGCCGCTGACCCAGCGCATATTCCTCGCCGCTGGTCTCGCCGACCAGCCGCCGCGCCGCCTCGTCGAAGCGGAAATATTCGCCGCCCAGATCGCGCACCGGCATCAGCCCGTCGCCGCCGACCCCGTCGACCGTGGCGAAGAAACCGAAATTGGCTACCCCGGTGATCCGCGCCTCGACCGTCTCGCCGACGCGCTCGGCAAGATAGGCCGCGACATAACGGTCGATCGTGTCGCGCTCCGCCTCCATCGCGCGGCGTTCGAGCCGGCTGATCGTCTCGCCGACGCGTTCGAAATCCTCGTCGCCGTTGAGCCCGCCGTCGCCGAGGCCATAGGCCGAGACGAGCGCGCGATGCACCATGAGGTCCGCATAACGCCGGATCGGCGAGGTGAAATGCGCATAGCTGCCCAGCGCGAGCCCGAAATGGCCGTGGTTGGCGGGGGCGTAATAGGCCTGGGTCTGGGTGCGCAGCACCTGTTCCATCACCTGCGGGCGGAAATCGGCGTCGCCGACCCGCTCGATGATGCGGTTGAAGGTCGCCGGCTTGATCACCTGCCCGAGCGCGAAAGGCACCCCGAAGGTTTCGAGATAATCCTTGAGCGCGACCAGTTTCTCGCGCGCCGGCGGCTCGTGGACGCGGTACATCACCGGGGCCTTCTTCACCTCCAGCGCGCGCGCCGCGGCGACATTGGCAGCAACCATATAATCCTCGATCAGCCGGTGCGCATCGAGCCGCTCGCGCGGCGCGACCGACATGATCCGCCCCTTCTCGTCGAGCACCACGCGGCGCTCGGGCAGATCGAGTTCGAGCGGTTCGCGCTTGTCGCGCGCCGCGGCGAGCGCACGCCAGCAGGCCCAGAGCGGTTCGAGCGCCTCGAACATCGGCCCCGCGCCGGCATCGATCGTCGCCTGCGCATCCTCATAAGCGATATTGGCCGCGATCCGCACCACCGCGCGGGTGAAACGCCACGATTTGAGCGCGCCGCCCTTCGTCACCTGCAGATGGCAGACGAGCGCGGCGCGATCCTCGCCGTGCTTGAGCGAGCAGACATCGGCCGACAATATCTCCGGCAGCATCGGCACGACGCAATCGGGGAAATAGACCGAATTGCCGCGCGATCGGGCCTCGCGGTCGAGCGCCGACCCGGGGCGGACGTAGAAGCTGACATCGGCGATCGCGACGATCGCCTGCCACCCGCCGTCATTGGCCGGATCGTCGTCGGGCGCGGCCCATACCGCGTCGTCGTGGTCGCGCGCATCGGCAGGATCGATCGCGACGATCGGCAGATGCGTCAGATCCTCGCGATCTTCGCCGAGCGGCTGGCGCGCGACGCGGACCGCCTCATCGAGCGCGGCCTCGGCGAATGTGTCGGGGATATCGAATTGGTGGATCGCGATCAGCGAGAAGCTGCGCGGCGCGAAAGGATCGCCCAGCTTCTGCACCACCCGCGCAGTGAAGCGCGGCGGGCGCCCGGCACGCTCGGCGAGCACGAGATCGCCGGCCACCGCCCCGCCCGCATCGGAGACGGGAAATTCGCGGCGTTCCTTCTTCTCCACGCCCTGCAACCACAAACGGTCGCCCTCGCCGCGCAGCACGCCGATCAGTTGCTCGGACGAGGGCGCGAGCGCCTTCATCGGATGCGCGATCCAGCCGTTCCCCGCCTCCTCGGTCCGCGCGAGGATGCGTGCGCCGACGCCGAGCGCGCCGCGCTTGCGCTCGCGCACCCGGAGCCGCGGCGGCGGGGTCTCCGCTTCCCAGCGCTCGGGCACCGCCCAGACATTGCCGCCGTCGTCGACATCGGCAACGCGCAGCACCGTCACCTTGGGTACCCCGCCCATGCGATGAAACGCGCGGCCCGGCGCCGAATCGATCAGCCCCTCGTCGGCCATGTCCTTGAGCAGCGCCTTGAGCGCGATCTTTTCCTGCGCGGTGAGGCCGAAGGCGCGCGCGATTTCGCGCTTGCCGGCGGGGCTCTCGCTCGACGTGATGAAATCCAGGATCTGCTGGCGGGTCGGCAAGCCGGCCTTCGGTTTTCGCATCCGTCGGAAATAGGGACGAAACGCGCCAGCGTCACGCACCAAGCGGATAAATCCCCGCCGGGTTGCCCCCGCGCCGCGTCCCGGCAAGCGGCACTTCCTTACAATTACGCACTAAGATTTTGATAAATATAGATACTGCTGCAATCTCCACGCAAAATTAAGCTTGATCCCTAACCTGATTCCAACCCGCCTTCGCTATCTGCGCCGCTATGGGAAGACTTCATCACGCTGCACGGAGCGCCGATGACGCGGCGCCCCCGACACTGCGCGACCTGTTGGCGCTGGCGCCGACAAGCGATCAGATCGTCGACGCGGCGCGTGCGCGCACCCTCGGCGAGACCCGCGCGATCTGGCCGATCGCGGTGGCGGTATTGGTGTTCGGCCCGATCGCGACGCTCGGCCGCGACCTGTTCGACCGCGCCAATATCGGGCTGGTATTCGATGCCGGCGCGCTCGCCGCGCTGCTCGGGCTGGCGATCTGGGGCATTCTTACCCTGCCCGTGGCCAAGACGCGCCCGCCGCATCAGCGCATCGCGGCGATCGCTGTCCTCGCGATCGGCCTGGGCGTGACGCTGTCGCTGCTGCTGAACGGCGCGCAGACGCTGACCGCGGCCCCGATCCGGCTGGCGGCATTCGTCTCGGCATTCGGCGGGATCATCGTCGTCGCGGTCGCGCTCCACGCCATTCGCGCGGCGAGCATCGCCTTTGCGGTCACGCTCGCGGCGATGGTGGTAGTGTCCGCGGGGCTGGGCCTCGCCTTTCTGATCAGCGCGCTGCTCGCGGCGATCTTCACCGCGGGGATGCTCCGCGTCGCGTCGCGGCAATTGGACGAGCTGGCGACCCAGGCCGCCGAGCGCGACGCCGATCGCCTCGCCTCGCGGCTGGTCGGCGAGTTCGAGGCGCACGGCAGCGGCTGGTTCTGGCAGACCGACCGGATGGGCAACCTCACCTATCTCACGAGCAAGGTCGCCGACGAGCTGAAGCGGATGGGGGTGTCGCCGATCGGCGAGCGGCTGGTGAACATCTTCCGCGTCGATTCGAAGCTCGCCGAGACCGAGCGCACGCTGACCTTCCACCTTTCGTCGCGCACCAGTTTCTCCGATTATTCGGTGCGCCCGGCGTTCGATGCGACGCTCGATCGCTGGTGGTCGATCTCGGGCCGTCCGATCCTCGACGAGCTCGGCTGCTTCCAGGGCTTCATCGGCTCCGGTTCGGATCTGACCGAAAAGCGCCGCGCCGAGGCCGAGATCACCCGGCTGGCGCTGTTCGACAGCCTTACCGGGCTCGCCAACCGCCAGCGGATGCGGCTGTCGCTCGAAAAGACGCTCGCGTCGCATCGCAGCGCGCCGGGCGCGACCAGCCTGTTCCTGCTCGATCTCGATCGCTTCAAGGCGGTCAACGACACGCTCGGGCATCAGGTGGGCGACGAATTGCTCAAGCAGGTCGCGCATCGCTTGCAGCGCACGGTGGGGGATTCGGGGCTGGTCGGGCGGCTGGGCGGCGACGAATTCCAGGTCGTCCTGCCGCGCGAAGGCGATCGCGCGCGGCTGGCGGCGATGGCGCAGGACATTATCGCCGCTTTGTCCGAGCCCTATTTCATTTCGGGTACGACGCTGTCGATCGGCTGCTCGATCGGCATCGCCAATGCCCCCGATCACGGCGAGGACCCCGAGACGCTGGTGCGCAACGCCGATCTCGCGCTTTACGCGGCCAAGGCGGACGGGCGTGGCATCCACCGCTTCTACCGCCCCGAATTGCTCGCCGGAGCGCAGAACCGCAAGCAATTGGAGGACGATCTCCGCCAGGCGCTGGCGAGCGACGAATTCCACCTCACCTATCAGCCGGTGGTCTCGACCGCCGACGAACGGATCGTCGGCTATGAGGCGCTGTTGCGCTGGGATCACCCGGCACGCGGACCGATCAGCCCGGCCGAATTCGTGCCGGTGGCGGAGGAATGCGGGCTGATCGAGCAGATCGGCGAATGGGTGTTGCGCACCGCCTGCGCTGAGGCCGCGCACTGGCCGGAGGATGTGCGCGTCGCGGTCAACGTCTCGCCGATCCAGTTCGCCAATCCGGTGCTCCCCGCGATCGTCACCAGCGCGGTCGCGGCATCGGGGATCGCGCCGCACCGGCTGGAGCTGGAGATCACCGAGGGGGTGTTCCTCGACGAAAGCGCCTCGACCGACTTCATGTTCCGCACCTTGAAGGGGATCGGCGTGCGGCTGGCGCTCGACGATTTCGGCACCGGCTATTCGAGCCTCGGCTATCTGAAGAAGGCGCCGTTCGACAAGATCAAGATCGACCAGACCTTCGTCCGCGGCGCCGTCCAGCCCGGCAACCGCAACGCCGCGATCATCAAGGCGATCGTGACGCTGGCCGAGACCCTGGGGATGGAAACCACCGCCGAGGGGGTCGAGCAGCAGGACGAGATCGCGCTGATCCGCGAGCTGGGGTGCAGCCACATCCAGGGCTTCGTCTACGGCAAGCCCGCGCGTGCCGGCGATGTCGCCGAGCAGCTCAAGGCGGCGGCGGGGCGTGCGCTCGCGATCGGGCACCGCACCAGCCGCGCGCCGCGCACCTCGATCCTGCGCACCGCGCGGCTCGAGATCGGCGACGAGGCGGGCAATATCCGCATCCGCAACATCTCCACCACCGGCGCGCTGATCGACGGGGTCGATTTCCCCGCCGAAGCGGTCGGCGCCGACGTGCTGATCGAATTGCTCGACAACGAGCTGTTCGCCGCGACGATCCGCTGGGCCAGCGACGGCCGCGCGGGGCTGCAATTCGCCGAGGCGTTCGACATCGACCGGCTCGGCCAGAGCGCGCCGGCGGAGAATCGCAAGCGCACCGCGACGGGGTGATTCCCCTCTCCCCCTCCCTGGTGAAGGGAGGGGCTGGGGATGGGTGGGTATAAGGCGCGCGGACCGGTAACCTCGCAGGCCAACCCACCCCCGACCCCTCCTTCGTTCAAGGGAGCGGAGAAGCGTAACAGCCAATTTTGGTGGACGAGCGCTTTACCCTTTCCACCGAAAATTTTTTAAATTTGCCAATTCGCGCTTGCCTTCCCGGAAAGCGGCTCAAGTCCGCGCGTCGCGATTCACGCGATCGGCGAAACCCCGGCGAACTGCGCCGAAGCGCCCGGTGCGGGCCCATTTACGCTCTTGCGCCCCGCGCGCGATTCCCACAATCTGTTGGGGTTGAGTTCGGGGGACGACCCAATCGCTGGTAGAACCGTGTCCGCAATGCTATATTGCGGGGTGGCCTTTCGCGCGCTTTTTTAGGCAGCGCCGGTCACATCGGTCAGAGCGCGGCGGCTCGCCCCGGTGTAGATAGACGAGGGAATGGCGGCGATGGATTTCAGAGACTCGAGCGAGGCAGGTATGGCGACCGAGACACTGGAAGCGACGAGCGGCGCGGGCACCGGCGACAGCGCGACCCCGCGCGCGCCCTTTCCGGTCGAGGTCGATCACGCGCGCGACGCGCTGCTTACCGATTTCGGCAAGGATACGCTCAACGACCGCTATCTGCTGCCGGGCGAATCCTATCAGGATCTGTTCGTCCGCGTCGCCTCGGCCTATGCCGACGATGCCGCGCATGCGCAGCGGCTCTACGACTATATCTCGCGGCTGTGGTTCATGCCGGCGACGCCGGTGCTGTCGAACGGCGGCACCGGGCGCGGCCTCCCGATCTCCTGCTATCTCAATTCGGTGCCCGACAGCCTCAACGGCATCGTCGACACCTGGAACGAGAATGTCTGGCTCGCCTCGCGCGGCGGCGGGATCGGCACCTATTGGGGCAATGTGCGCGGGATCGGCGAGCCGGTCGGGCTCAACGGCAAGACCAGCGGGATCATCCCCTTCGTCCGCGTGATGGACAGCCTGACGCTCGCGATTTCGCAGGGCTCGCTGCGCCGCGGCTCGGCCGCCTGCTATCTCGACATCTCGCACCCGGAGATCGAGGAATTCCTCGAGATCCGCAAACCTTCGGGCGACTTCAACCGCAAGGCGCTCAACCTGCACCACGGCGTGCTGATCCCCGACGCCTTCATGGAAGCGATGCGCGACGGCGCCGAATGGGAGCTGAAATCGCCCAAGGACGGCTCGGTGCGCGGCAAGGTCGACGCGCGCGCGCTGTTCCAGAAGCTGGTCGAAACCCGGCTGGCGACCGGCGAGCCGTATATCGTGTTCGCCGATCACGTGAACAAGAACATGCCCAAGCATCACCGCGATCTCGGGCTCAAGGTTTCCACCTCGAACCTGTGCAGCGAGATCACGCTGCCGACCGGGGTCGATCATCTCGGCAACGATCGCACCGCGGTGTGCTGCCTCTCCTCGCTCAACCTCGAAACCTGGGACGAGTGGAAGGACGACAAGAATTTCATCGAGGACGTGATGCGTTTCCTCGACAATGTGCTGAGCGATTATATTGAGCGCCACGAGCCGGGGATGGAGCGCGCGGCCTATTCCGCCGGGCGCGAGCGTTCGGTCGGGCTCGGCGTGATGGGGTTCCACTCGTTCCTCCAGGCGCGCGGGCTGCCGTTCGAAGGCGCGATGGCCAAATCCTGGAACCTGCGCATCTTCAAGCATATCAAGGCGCAGGTCGATGAAGCGTCGATGCAGCTCGCGGTCGAGCGCGGCCCCTGCCCCGACGCCGCCGACATGGGGGTGATGGAGCGGTTCAGCTGCAAGATGGCGATCGCGCCGACCGCGTCGATCTCGATCATCTGCGGCGGCACGTCCGCCTGCATCGAGCCGATTCCGGCCAATATCTATACCCACAAGACGCTCTCGGGCTCGTTCGTGGTCAAGAACCCCTATCTCGAGAAATTGCTGGTCGAGAAGGCGAAGAACACCGATGCGGTGTGGAATTCGATCCTCGAACAGGGCGGGTCGGTCCAGCACCTCGATTTCCTGACGCAGGAAGAGAAGGATTGCTTCAAGACCTCGTTCGAGATCGATCAGCGCTGGCTGCTCGAACTGGCGGGGGATCGCGCGCCGTTCATCGATCAGGCGCAGTCGCTCAACCTGTTCATCCCGGCCGATGTGGAGAAATGGGATCTGCTGATGCTCCACTATCGCGCGTGGGAGCTGGGGATCAAATCGCTCTATTACCTCCGCTCGAAATCGGTCCAGCGCGCCGGGTTCGCCGGCGGGGTCGAGGCGGACAATACGATCGAGAAGCCCAAGTTCGAACTGGCCGAGACCACCGATTACGACGAGTGCCTCGCCTGCCAGTAAGGCGGGTGGAGACGCCCCCTATTCCGTCATTCCCGCGAAGGCGGGAATCCATTCGCGCTGCGGTCGCGTTTCTATCGCATGGGCCAGCCAGAATGGATTCCCGCCTTCGCGGGAATGACGTTTAAGCAAAACCCGTTCGCCCTGAGCTTGTCGAAGGGCTGTCCTTCTTCCTTGCGAAGAAAAGTACAGGGCTTCGACAAACTCAGCCCGAACGGGGAGGTGGTTCCGATTTAACCGAAACCGCTCAGTCGCTCTCCGCCGGCAGCATCACCCGCATCGCCAGGATCGCGACCACCGCGACCGCCGCGCCGAGCAGCATGTCCGCCAGATAATGCGTCCCCTCCACCGGGGTGGAGAGCAGCATCGCGACGTTGAGCGCGACGATCGGCGCGCGCAGTTCGCGGCGCGGCCAGGCCGCGGCGATATACAGCACCGCCGCCGCGGTGTGGAAGCTCGGCGCCGAGACGATCCCGCGCAAATGCCCGAGATCGACCCAATGCACCTGATGCGCGCGCAGCGCGGGGATCAGCGACTGCTGCCATTGCTCGCTTTCGGGCAGATAAGGCAGCGGGCCGTGCCACAGGTAGGACAGGGGCCCGATCGCCGGCATCAGCGGATAGAGCGCCAGCGTCAGGATCGCCGCGACCCAGAAGGTCAGCAGGAAGCGATGCGCCGCGGCGCGCTCCCCGGTCCAGGCGAACCAGCCGAGCAGGATCGCCGGGGTGAGATAGATGCTGCGATACGCCGCCAGCCCGAGCCATTGCAGCGGGCGGTGATCGGCGACCAGCCGATACCAGGCGAGCCAGTCGAACCCCAAAGCCGCGTCGATGCGTTGCAGCGCGGCATCGTGCATCCCGCTGGTCAGCGCCGCGATCGGATAGGCGGCGGTCGCCCCGGTCAGCGCGATGAGCATGAAGGCGCCGTAGGATTCGGCGCAATCGGCGATCGCCTGCCCGTAACGCGGGATCCACCGCCCGGCACCGAGCCGCAACGGGATCAGCACCGCGGCGACAACGTAATAAGGCAGGATGCCGCGGCTCGCCGGATCGATCACCAGCCCGGCGGCGTACATCATCGCGGTGAGCGCCGCGAAGCCGGCAAAGAGACAGGCGAACAGCGCCCAGCCATAGCCTCGCGGGGAAGTGGAAGTCGATAATGCCAGCGCGTCCTGCGCCTGCGTGGGCCGCAGCGGCGCAATGGCGGATGTGGATGACTTCAACGGCAGCGCCCTAGGGTCCAAACTCACTCAGGACAGCCCCGTGATCGCCCGGAGAAGTCCGCTGGCAAGGAGCGCAGCGCAGACGCGTAGCAGATGCTACGCGCAAGCAAGCGACGCCGTCCAGCGGACTTCTCCGGGCGACCGCCCTGCGGCGGGCGGCTTTTGACGCCATGCGGCGTCCCTCGTCGGTCACGATGCATCAGCATCGCTCCCTCCTTGCTCCTTGCCTGGCGCCAAAATCCGCTCCGTCACGGGGTTGTCCTGAGTGAGTTTGGGCCCTGAGGAGGCGTCCGCCTCGGCCCGATATGGTTTCTGTCGGGTGAATGCGCGCGGCGCAGCCTATTGTCACCCGGAAAAGACTCCGTCCACCGCAAAACAGCCTGTTAAGCACCACTTCGTTGCATCGCTGTGACATGGCGGCGACACCCGCCCGTCGCGCGAAAACATCGCCGCTCCCCGGTTGACTCGGCCGCGCGCCGGGCGCAGGGGCGGCCGCGTCGGCGCTCCCCGCCGGCAGATCAGGAACCCGCAACGCAATGCCAAGCGACAGTAAAAGTCGATTGTACGCGCCATCGGAGGCGCCCGGCCGGGCCTGATCGCGTCAGTCTCGCCCAAGGGCACCGCCGGTGGCGTCCCAACGAGGTGAGACATGGATTTCGTACCACAGACCGCACGCGGCCTGCTGAGCCTGTCGCGCCAATGGCGCGGGAGAGTCGCGCCGAGCTGGGCCGACGCGATCGCCTTTCTGCTGCTCGCCGGCGGCGCGGTGCTGGTGATCCGCGGCGCGGAGGGGATGATCGCCCCGCTGTCGCGGCTGCATATCGCGCCGGTGACGCTCGATCCCGCCAATCTGCCGGGCTATGCGCTGCGCACCACGCTTCGGATGTTCGCCGCGCTCGGTGCGAGCCTCGTCTTCACCTTCGTCGTCGCGACGCTCGCCGCCAAGAGCCGGCGCGCGGGGATGGTGATCGTCCCCGCGCTCGATATCCTGCAATCGGTGCCGATCCTCGGCTTCCTCACCTTCACCGTCACTTTCTTCATGGGGCTGTTCCCGGCGAGCCAGCTCGGCGTCGAGCTGGCGGCGATCTTCGCCATCTTCACCAGCCAGGCGTGGAACATGGCATTCAGCTTCT
This sequence comes from Sphingomonas sp. 66-10, assembly GCF_001897045.1. Lineage (NCBI taxonomy): Bacteria > Pseudomonadati > Pseudomonadota > Alphaproteobacteria > Sphingomonadales > Sphingomonadaceae > Sphingomonas > Sphingomonas sp. 66-10. Next base: position 2,979 of record NZ_MKRR01000012.1, on the reverse strand, counting down.
ATCAGTCGCTGCGCTCGGTGCCCAACGACCTCGAGGAAGTCGCGGACAGTTTCGCGCTCTCGCCGTGGCGGCGCTTCATCCGGCTCGACCTGCCCTTCGCCACCCCGGCCTTGGTGTGGAATGCGATGATGTCGATGTCGGGCGGCTGGTTCTTCGTCGTCGCGTCGGAGGCGATCAGCGTCGGCGATACGCGGATCATGCTCCCCGGAATCGGTTCGTACCTCGCACTGGCGATCGACCGACAGGATTTCGTCAGCGTCGGCTGGGCGGTCGCGGCGATGGCGGTGGTGATCCTGCTCTACGACCAGTTCGTGTTCCGCCCGGTGGTGGTGTGGGCCGATCGCTTCCGCTTCGAGCAGACCGCGAGCGCGCACCGCCCGCGCTCCTGGGCCTATGACCTGTTCCGCCGTACCCGGCTGTTGCCGGTGATCTTCGCCCCGCTGACCGCGCTGGGGCAGGCGCTGATGACGCTCGATCGCCGCCCGGCGCAACGTGCCCAGCGCGCGCGCACAGGCCGCGCAGAAACCGGCCGCTGGCTGTGGTTCGCATTGGTCGCCGGCGCGGTCGGCTGGGCGGTGTGGCTGATCGCCGGCTATGTCGCGCACAATCTGTCGGCCGGCGACGTGCTGCGCGCCTTCGGGCTCGGGGTGATCACGATGGTCCGCGTGCTCGTGCTGATCGCGCTCGCCAGCCTGATCTGGGTGCCGATCGGGGTGTGGATCGGGCTGCGTCCGCGCTGGGCCGAGCGGCTCCAGCCGGTCGCGCAATTCCTCGCCGCCTTTCCCGCCAACGTGCTGTTCCCGTTCGCGGTGATCGCGATCGTCCACTGGCACCTCAGCCCCGATATCTGGCTGTCGCCGCTGATGGTGCTGGGGACGCAATGGTATATCCTGTTCAACGTCATTGCGGGCGCGAGCGCGATCCCCAACGATCTGCGCGAGGCGGCGGGGATGTTCGGCGTGAGGCGCTGGCAATGGTGGCGCAGCCTCGCGATCCCCGGCATCTTCCCTTATTATGTCACCGGCGCGCTGACCGCCTCGGGCGGGTCGTGGAACGCCAGCATCGTCGCCGAGCTGGTGATGTGGGGCAATCAGAAGCTCACCGCGACCGGGCTCGGCGCCTATATCGCGCAGGCCACCGCCGACGGCGATTTCCCGCGCGTGACGCTGGGCATCGCGGTGATGTCGATCTTCGTCATCGGGTTCAACCGGCTGCTGTGGCGGCCGCTCTACGCTTACGCCGACCGCCGGTTGCGGCTCGGCTGACCAGAGGAGACGCAATCATGGCCACCCTCGCCCGCCTCCCCGCCGCCGCCCCGCTCGTCACCGTCGCGGGGGTCCGCCACCATTATGGCAAGAGCACCGGCGACCTTCTGGTGCTCGACAATGTCGATCTGACGCTCAACGAGGGCGAGGTCGTCGGGCTGCTCGGCCGCTCGGGCTCGGGCAAGTCGACCCTGCTGCGCTCGATCGCCGGGCTGATCGCGCCGAGCGAGGGCGAGATCCGCTTCGAGCCGCAGCTCGACGGCAGCGCCCCGAGCGTCAGCATGGTGTTCCAGACCTTCGCGCTGTTCCCGTGGCTTACCGTGCTGCAAAATGTGGAACTGGGGCTGGAGGCGCAGCGCGTCCCCGCCGAGGAGCGCCGCACCCGTGCGCTGGCCGCGATCGACCTGATCGGGCTCGACGGCTTCGAGAACGCCTATCCCAAGGAATTGTCGGGCGGGATGCGCCAGCGCGTCGGCCTCGCGCGCGCGATCGTCGTCAATCCCTCGCTGCTGCTGATGGACGAGCCCTTTTCGGCGCTCGACGTGCTGACCGCCGAGACGCTGCGCACCGATCTGCTCGATCTGTGGTCCGAAGGGCGGATGCCGATCAAGTCGATCCTGATCGTCACCCATAATATCGAGGAAGCGGTGCTGATGTGCGACCGCATCCTTGTCTTCGCCTCCAATCCCGGGCGGATCGCGGCGGAGATCAAGGTCGATCTACCCCAGCCGCGCGACCGGCTCGATCCGGCGTTCCGCGCGTTGGTCGAGGATATCTATGCCCGCATGACCGCGCGCACCGCGGCGCAACCGGCGCGCGACGGGCTGTTCCCGGGCACGGGCATCTCGATGGTGCTGCCGGTCGTCTCGACCAACGCGCTCGCCGGGCTGATCGAGGAGGTCGACGCCACCCCGTTCGACGGCCGCGCGGCGATGGCCGATCTGTCCGATCAGCTCCAGCTCGAGATCGACGACCTGTTCCCGATGGCGGAAACGCTGCAATTGATGCGCTTCGCCGATCTGTCGGGGGGCGATCTTTTGCTCACCCCGGCGGCGCGGCGCTATGCCCAGGCCGATACCGACGCGCGCAAGGCGATCTTCGCGCAGGCGCTGGTCCAGCATGTCCCGCTCGCCCAGCACATCCGCCGCATCCTCGACGAACGCCCGAGCCACACCGCCCCCGCGCGGCGCTTCCGCGACGAGCTGGAGGACCATATGTCCCCCGATTATGCCGACGAGACGCTGCGCGCGGTGACGCACTGGTGCCGCTATGCCGAATTGTTCGCCTATGACGAGGATGCGGACGAATTCAGCCTCGACAATCCGATCTGATCTCCTTCGCCGCTCTTCTTCTCCCCTCCCTTGAACAAGGGAGGGTCGGGGATGGGTTGGCCTGCGAGGAAGCGTATCGGTGCCCCCCACCCCCCACCCCCCTCCCTTCCCTTCTCCAGGAAGGGGAGAGGAAGGGGCGCGCCCTTGATCCTGGAACAAATCGGGAATATATAGACCGTACCGGCTATATCGCGCCTGTGCGCCGCGTTCGCCCACTAGGGATAGTGTTATCCCCAGAAAAAATCGGTGAGCCGATCCTTTTAGGCATTGGACGCGGGGGCCGGTCGGGTTAAGCTCCATCCGGTGGCAGGGACGTCGGGATATTCCCTTCGTCCGCCGGGGGGCAGGTCATTGGGAAAGCGACAGAAAATGCGTATGCCCAA
>NZ_MKRR01000011.1:579-2932 GCF_001897045.1 Sphingomonas sp. 66-10 | reverse complement strand
CTGGCCGACGAGAAGAGCGAGGCGGAAGGCGGCGGCCGCCTCGTCGCTTTCATAAGCGGGGACCGCCGCCGCCGTCGAGCGCGCCTGCGTTTCGGCGCGCAGGTAATCGACGCGCGACGCTGCGCCGACGCGCAGCCGGTCGCTGACGAGCCGTGCGATGCCGGCCTGCGCCTTGGCGTCGGCGACAGCGTTGCTCCGCAGCGCCTGCGCGGTCCGCAGATCGATATAGGCGCGCACGACCTCGGCGATTACCTGGAGGATCACCCCGCGCCGCGCCTCCTCGGCCGCCTCGGCGCGCGCTTCGCTGCTCTCGATCGCGCGCTGCGTGCCGCCCCACAGGTCGATCTCCCACGAAGCATCGAAGCCGACGTCGTAGATCGCGAGGTTGCGGCCGAGCCCGGGAACCTTGCCGACGGGGAGCTGACCATTCTCGCTCAGCCGGTTTTGCGTCGCGATCGCCGACACGCCGGCCTGCGGCAATTCGCGCCCGTACACCGCGTCGCGATTGGCGCGCGCCTCGCGCAGCCGTGCGCCGGCTTCCTCGATATCCTTGTTGCCCGCAATCGCCGCCTCGACCAGTTCGGCGAGCAAGGGATCGTCGAAGCGCCGCCACCACATACCGTCGACGGCCTCGCTGCTGACCGGACTCGCCCAGGCCTCACTCAGCTGCGTTTCGGGGGGGCGGTAATCGGGGCCGACGGTGGTGCAGCCGACGAGCGCGGCGGCAAGCAGCGCGGTCGGTGCAGTACGGGTGCGGATGGACTGGGTCATGATGCAGCCTCTGCTGGAGCGGATTTCCCCATCGTCCTCGCAAGGAGAATCTTGATTGCGACGATGCACGGCGCGCCGACGACGAAGAGCAGCGCGACGAGGTTGAAGGCGGTGTCGAAGGCGATCACGGCGCCCTGCCCGCCGACCGCGCGGCCGACCATCGCGGTCGCGCTCTTCGCCGCCGCGCTCGCTTCCACCCCGCGCGCGACGAGCAGGTTCGTGATCGCCGCGATGCGCTCGGCGAGCGCGGGCGAGCCGGAGGTGATCGCGGCGCCCAGCATCGTCTGGTTGTGGACGAGGCTATGGTCGATCGAGGTCTGGAGCGCCGCGACCCCGGTCAGCCCGCCGAGCTGGCGGCCGATGTTGAAGATGCCGATGCCGTAGGCGACGCTCGCCGCGGGCAATTTGGTGAATGCGATCAAGGTGATCGACAGAAAGAGGAACCCGAGCCCGAGCCCGCGGAGCAGGATCGCGGGCATCATGTCGGCGGCGCCGCTCTGGGCGTTGGACCCCGACAGCATCCACATCGCAATCATGATAGACAATATCCCGAGCGGCACCGTCGCGACCGGCGGCAGTCCGCGCGCTTGCATCAGCCATGCCGACAACAGCAGGGTCGCGAGGAAACAGGCGCCGCTCGGCAGCAGCAGCGCCCCCGCCTCGGTCGGGGTGAAGCCGAGCACCGACAGAGCGAAGGCGGGGATGACGAAGGCGCTGCCGAACAGCGCCGCGCCAGCGACAAAGCTCACGAAGAAGGCAAAGACGAAGTCTTCCGTGCGGAACACCGACAGGTCGAACAATCCCGAGGCGCCGGCGCGAAATTGGCGCGCGGCTACGAGCGCCAGACCGCCGATCGCGAACACGCTCAGCCAAGCGATGCGCTGTTCCTCCAACCAGTCCCAGCGGCTGCCTTGCGTCAGCACATAGGTCGCCGCGAGCAGCGCCGCGCCGAGAGCGAGCAGCCCAACAAGGTCGAGGGGGCGCGGCGGCGCGGGGCGCTTCGGCGTGTCGCCAGCGAGGATCAGCAGCCCCGCCGCGCCGAGCGACAGCGGCACCACGGCCGCGAAAATCCAGCTCCAGTCGCGCTGGTCGACCAGCCAGCCCTCGAACAGGGGCGCGGCGGTCGCGGGCGCGACGACCGAGCCCATCGCGAACAGCGCCTGCAGGAAGGGCTGGCGGGCCGCGGGCCAGGTCCAGAACAGGATCGCCTGCCCCGCGACGAGCAAGGTCGCGCCCGACAGCCCCTGCACCGCGCGGAGGACGACGAGAAGGTCTAGGCCGGTGACGGCGGCAGCGAGCGCTGAGGCCGCGCCCATGACCAGCGTCGCGGCGAGCAGAACTTGCCGCGGATCGACACGCGTCAGCAGCCACGGCGCGAAGGCGAAACCGATCAGCTTGAACGCGGTAAAGCCTACGTCGAGCCCGGCGAACTCGTCGGGGGTCGCCGCCGTATCGCCGATAATGTCGGCGCGGCCGAGCGCGAGGATCGTGCTCGCGAGCGCCTCGGTCAGGCAGGCGAGCAATATGCCGACGACGAGCAGCCAGCCTGGCGTCGCCGCGACGCGCATCTTGGCCGGGGCGG
>NZ_MKRR01000011.1:0-535 GCF_001897045.1 Sphingomonas sp. 66-10 | reverse complement strand
CCGAAAGCCCGGGCACGAGCCGCCCCGCAAGCGGATTGGTCCGCAGACGGATCTTCACCGGGACGCGCTGGACGACGCGCACGAAATTGCCGGTCGCATTGTCGGCGGGAATCAGCGCGAAGGCCGATCCGCTGCCCGGTGCGAGGCTATCGACAAAGCCCTCGATCGCGACGTCGGGATAGCCGTCGACGCGGATTCGCACCGCCTGGCCGGGGCGGATATATTCGAGCTGCGTCTCCTTGAAATTGGCGACAACATAAAGATCGGCGACTGGCACGATGTCGAGCAGCGCCGCGCCCGGCGAGACGAGGCGTCCGACGCGGACCTGGCGATTGCCGACGACGCCCGCGATCGGCGCGCGCACCACTGTATTGTCGAGGTCGATCTGCGCAAGATCGCGCGCCGCTTCGGCCTGCGCGAGCGCAGCGAGTGCTGCGGCATGCTGCGCGCCGAGCAGCTCGACCCGCTGGCGCTGCGCATCGAGCGTGGCCTCCGAGGCGGCAACCCCTGCTGCGGCACGCGCGTGCCCCGAGTT